>CAZZLG010000031.1:0-14696 GCA_964654865.1 uncultured Thermodesulfatator sp. | reverse complement strand
ACCAGATGATACTATGGAGCTTATGCTAAGAACTGCACATATTTTAAGAAAAAAATATCTTTTTAGAGGCTATATTCATTTAAAATTAATTCCAGGAGCTTCTTCTGAATTAATAGTTGAAGCTTTAAAACTTGCTGATCGTGTAAGTTCAAATCTTGAACTTCCAACTGAAGAAAGTCTTAAAAAACTTGCTCCAGAAAAAAGTTTTCCTATGCTTTTAAATCCGTTAGAATTAGTAAGAGAACTTTATGAAAATAAGGAGGTAAAAGCTCCAGCTTCAACTCAGCTCATAATTGGTGCAACTTCTGATTCTGATAAAGTTATTTTGTCATTTGCTCAAAAATTATATGCTCAAAAAATGGTAAGGAGAGTTTATTATTCAGCTTATATTCCTGTTAATAGAGATTCTGATCTTCCAGCCATAAAAGAGCCTCCCTTTTTAAGAGAACATAGGTTATATCAAGCAGATTGGCTTCTTCGTTTTTATGGATTTAAAGTTGATGAGCTGTTTCAAGAAGAGAAAAATTTAGATTTAAGATTTGATCCCAAATTTTCTTGGGCTATGAAAAATCTTCATTTCTTTCCAGTTGATATTACAAAAGCAGATTATTGGGAATTAATAAGAGTTCCCGGCATAGGTCCAGGCTCTGCCAAAAAGATTTTGCAAGCTCGTAAATACGGAGTTCTTTCTGAAGAAGTTTTAAAAACCCTTGGAATTCCTCTAAAAAGGGCAAAATACTTTGTTACTATTCGCGGGAAACCTTTAGTTAATTCAAAAAAGGAAAAAGCTTTTATTTATAGACAAACTGAACTTTTTTCTTTTGAAAAAAATTTAGTTTGTGCATTTTAATATTTGGTGTAATTTTTAACTCTTTCTAAAAATTCCTCAGCCAATTCTATAAAAGAAAGACTTGCTTTATTTTGTGGTTCGTAGTCAATTACAGGCTTTCCAAAACTCGGAGATTCACTAACTCTTACACTTCTTGGAATAAGAGTGTTAAAAACAATCCATTTAAAATGATTTTTAGCTTCCTCTGCTACTTCATGGGAAAGTCTATTTCTCTTATCATACATGGTTAAAACAAGTCCAAAGAGAACCAAATCTGGATTAAAACTTTTTTTAACTCCTCTTATTGTTTTTACAAGAAGGGATAAACCCTCAAGAGCATAGTATTCACATTGTAAAGGAATGATGACTCCTTCGCAGGCAGTAAGTATGTTTACTGTTATTAAACTTAAAGAAGGTGGGGAGTCTATAAATATAAAATCAAAAAAGTTTTTTAAAGGAAAACTATTAAAAGTGCTTTTTTCAATTAAATTTTTAAGAAGATATTCTCTTTCTGGGAAATCTACCAATTCCACTTCTAATCCAACAAGGTCAATAGAGGAAGGTAAAATATAAAGATTGGGATAGGGATTTTTAAGAAACCTTTCACAATTTTCTTCTATTAAAGCTTGATAAATACTTTCTTCTTTATTTACCCTTATTCCTAATCCACTTCCTGCATTTGCTTGAGGATCAAAGTCTATTAAAAGGACTTTATAATTTTTAAGACTTAATGCCCTTGCAAGGTTTATAGCAACTGTTGTTTTCCCAACCCCTCCTTTTTGATTAATGAAAGCAAAAATTTTCATAAATTACTTTAAAAAATGATAATAAAGATTATTTATTAAAATTACTAAAAAGAAGATAATACTGATAAAACCATTGACTGTAAAAAAGGCTTTATTGATTTTGGAAAGATCATTTTCTTTAAGAAGACTATGTTCATAAGTTAAAAAAATAGCAATTAAAATAAGCCCAACAAAATATATCCAAGTTGTCTTAGGATAAAAATATCCAGTTAAAAGGAGGAGAAAAAAAGTTATTAAGTGTAAAAATTTAGCTAATCTTAATGCATTTTTTATTCCAAATTTCACAGGAATAGATTTTAGTCCCACTTTTTTATCAAATTCAATATCTTGTAAACTATAAAGAATGTCAAAGCTTGATACCCAGCAAGCCATAGCTCCTGCAAGGAAAATAGCTATTAAAGAAACGTTCTCATTTAAAGCTATATCAATAGCTATGGGTATTAAAAAATAAACTAATCCTAAAAAGAGATGAGGAAAATAGGTAAATCTTTTGGCAAATGGATAAATAAAAAGAAAAAATATAACTATAGGGCTTAGCAAAAGGGCTAAAAAATTTATTTTGTAACAAAAAAATATAAAAAGAAAGGAGCTAATAAGGATAATCAGTTTTATTTCCCAATCTTTTACCAAGCCTTGAGCATGAGGCCACATAGAGGTTCTTGGATTTTTTTCGTCAAAAGGCTTATCAATAAGTCTATTAAAAGCCATTCCAAGTGTTCTTGCAGAAACAAGAGCACCTAAAATATATAAAATTTTTCCCCAAGAGGGGAAAATCTTATAAAGGATCAGTAAACTTGCTAAACCAAAGGGTAAGGCAAAAATAGTGTGTTCCAGTTTTAAGAGTTCTGAATAAAGTTTAAGCTTTTTCACAACCTTTTCCATAAATCTTTTAAGCAATATTTTGTATTTGTTCCCTTAATTTTTCTATAAGTTCTTTTATTTTAACTGCTATAATAGAAATTTCAGAAGATTGTGCTTTATTAGAAAGGGTATTTATTTCTCTAAACATCTCTTGGCAAATAAAATCAAGCTTTTTACCACAATCTTCTTCTTCCATAGCATTTTCAAAATGGGAAATGTGAATTTTTAATCTATCAAGCTCTTCAGTAAAATCTATTTTATCTAAAAGATAAACCAATTCTTGATAAAATCTATTTTCATCTATTTCACGAAGGTTAAATTCTTTAAAAAGTTTATCAATTCTACTTTTTAATTTTTCTTTACTTTCTTTTATAGTCTTTTCCTTCAATTTTTCAATTTGTAATGTTTCTTCTTTTAATTTTTCTAAATAGACTTTTAAAACATTTTTTAAATTTTCTCCTTCTTTTAAGCGGGATGCTTTAAGTTCTTCTAAGGCTTTACTTAGAGGAGGATATATTTCTTCCCAAAGCTTATCAAGTTCTTCTTCTTTTTCTTCTAAAAGAAGATATTCTCTGAATTTTAAAAAGTCAGAAAAAGTTAAAGGCTCTTCAAAATCAAGTTCAGATTTTAAAAGGGTAAGAGATGTTTTTAAGTTTTTTGCAAGTTCCATATCAATTAATATTTCCCTTTGGCTAAGATCAGCTCCTACACATTTGACCTGGATTTCAATTTTTCCTCTTTTAAATTCTTGAGAAACAAATTTTCTAATTCTCTCTTCTAAAAAAGTATATCTTTTTGGCAGTTTAAGGGAGATATCCAAATATTTTGAATTTAAGCTTTTTGCATAAACAGTTATAGTATAATTATCGGATTGAAAAACTCCTCTTCCAAATCCAGTCATGCTTTCCATAAAGGCCTCTTAATTTGTAGCTAATTTTTCTTTTAAAAAATTTAGAATCTTTTCCTTTTCATCGGAACTAAACCAATACACGTCAGGATCTTTTTTGAACCAAGTAAGTTGTCTTTTAGCATAATGTCTTGTATCTCTTTGAATAAGTTCTATAGCCTTTTCTAAGGATAATCTTCCTTGTAAATAATAAATAATATATTTATATCCTATTGCTTTAAAGGGTTTTAGCTCAATAGAATATCCTTTTTCTAAAAGGTTTTTGACCTCCTCAATCCATCCCTTTTCAATCATTTTAATTACACGAAGATTAATTTTTTTGTAGAGTTCTTTTCTTGGAAGGTTTAATCCTATTTTTATAATGTTATATCTTTTTTTTACAAAGAAGGGATTTTCTTTATGAAAGTAAGATATGGGTTTACCTGTAGTATATATTACTTCTAAAGCCCTTGTAATTCTTACTTTATCTTTGGGTGAAATCTTTTGAGCATATTCTGGATCAAGCCTTTTTAATTCTTCATAAAGAGAGGATAAATCTTGATCTACCCTTTTTCTCAAATTTTCTCTTATTTCTTTAGGCACTTCAATAGGAAATAATCCGTATTCAAAAGCTCTCAAATAAAGACCTGTACCTCCAACAAGAATAGGAATCTTTCCTCTTTCCCAAATTTCTTTTATCAAATTATCAGCTATTTCTACAAATTTAGCTGCATTAAATTCTTCGTTAAGTTCGAGTAAATCGTATAAATGATGAGGAATCCTTTTTCTTTCTTCTTCTCCAGGCTTTGCAGTCCCTATATTTAATTCTTTATAAAATTGAAGTGAATCAAAATTTATTATTTCTCCGCTTAGCTTTTCTCCTAAAAATATAGCAAGTTCTGATTTTCCAACCCCTGTAGGTCCTACTATAGCAATAATCTTTTCCACTTCTAACTTTTATCTCCTTCTAAGCTCCCTTTCTATTTCCTTTAAAGATAATTTTATATATACAGGTCTTCCGTGAGGACAGGTTTGAAGATTTTCAGAAAAAAACTTCTCAATTAAAAAATCTATTTCTTTTTCAGAAAGAATGTCTCCCTTCTTTCTTGCAAGTAAGCAAGCATATCTTTTTAAAACTTCAAGTTTTAATTCTTCCAAATTAGAAAAGGGTTCTTCTAAAACTTTTTCCAAAATCTCTTTTATATCTATCTTAAAAATAGAAGGGATTTTTTTTAAAATAATTTTACCCTTTTCTAAAAGTTCAAGTTCAAATCCTATGGAGTGTAAAATTTTTCTTTTTTCTTCAATTTCTGGGAGATCACTTGAAGTATTTAGTAAGACCGGAATTAACAATTCTTGAGAAGGGCATTTTGAAAAATTCTTTTTCAAATCCTCAAATATTATTCTTTCTGAAAGAGCATGTTGATCAATTATATAAAGCTCATCCATTCTTTCTATTAAAAGATAAGTATTTAAAAAAGTTCCCAAGTATTTATGAGAAGGCTTTTTAAAATCTGGGGAAATAAATGGAGGTTTTCTTTCTAAATAAAAAGGGGAGCTTTCTTGAGAATAATCTAAAGGTATATCTTCTTTTATTTGATAAGAAAAAGTTTGTCTTTCTCTTTCATAATAAAAAGTTTTTTTGCTAAAAAACTCTTCTAAAGCTTTATTTAAGGCAAGAAAAAGTGTTTTTTCATCTTTAAATCTTACTTCCCACTTAGCAGGATGTACATTAACATCAATAAGATGATACGGGGCTTTTATAGAAATAATTCCTGCAGGAAATCCCAAATTCCCATAAAAGGGTTTTAAAGCATTTATAATCATTTTGGTTAATTTTTCATCTTTTATCCATCTTTTATTAACCAGGAAATAAAGATATTTTGTATGAGAAAAGGTTTTTGAGGTATCTGTAAGGAGTAAAAAAATTGAATAAGGAGGTAAATCTAAAAGTAAATCTTTAAAAAAGGATTTTTCCAATCCAATTGTATAGCTAAGAAGTTCCCTTTCATTTCCTCCTTCCCAGAAAAAAAGAGTATTTTCCTTATTTTCTTCTATACTTTTTACTTGGTATTTAGTTTCTGGAGAACAAAGACTTAATCCTCTTATAATTTCCATTATTCTAAAAGTTTCAGTTCTTGGGGTTTTTAAAAAAGCTTTTCTTGCAGGTAAATTGGAAAAAAGGTCTTCCACTTTTATTAAAGTTCCTTGTTTTAAATTAGCCGGCTTAAAATAAATTTCTTTACCAAATTCTACTCTAATTTCATAGGCAGAATCGTAATCTGTGTGTTTACTTAAAATAGTCATTTTAGAAACTTGAGAGATACTTGCCAGAGCCTCACCTCTAAAGCCAAAGGTAACAATTTTAAATATATCAGAAAGGGCTTTTATTTTACTTGTAGCAAAGTGTTTGTAACATATTTTTAAGTCTTCTGGTTCTATACCTTCTCCGTCATCATAAACAGAAATTTCTTTAATTCCACCTTCTTTTAAATTTATTTTTATAAAACCTGCTTTTGCATCAAAGGCATTTTCTATTAATTCTTTTACTACTGATGCAGGTCTTTCTACAATTTCTCCTGCAGCTATTTTTGATCTAATCTCTTCAGGAAGAATTTGAATTTTAGGCATAAAATTACATATTTAAAAGGCTAATAAGTTTTTTACAAGAGATTTCACATTCTTTTAAAGCGGATTTTTCTTCTGGAAGAAGGTTTATTTCTATAATTTTCTCTACCCCGTTTTTCCCAAGAATAACAGGAACTCCTAAAAATACTCCACTTATTCCATATTCTCCTTCTAAATAAACAGAGCAGGTTAAAACCCTTTTTTCATCTTTTAAAATACTTTCTACCATTTCAACTATAGCAAGTCCAGGGGTAATAAAAGCACTTCCTGTTTTTAAATAAGATACTATTTCTGCTCCACCAAATTTAGTTTTTTTAACTATTTCTTCTATTTTTTCTGGGGGTAAAAGTTCTGTAATAGGTATTCCTGAAACATTAGCAAGTCTTACTAAGGGAAGCATTAAATCTCCATGAACACCCATTACCAAAGCTTGAACATCCTTCGGAGAAACACCACAAGCTTCAGCTATAAAATAACGATATCTTGCTGAATCAAGCACTCCAGCCATACCTATAACTCTATTTTTGGGGAAATTGGTTATCTTATAGGCCACATAAACCATGGCATCAAGAGGATTAGAAACAACTATAACTATGCTGTCTTTAGCAAATTCTCTTATTTTTTCTGCGCAAGCCTTAACAATTTCCTTATTTATGTTTAAAAGATCTTCTCTTGACATACCCGGCTCTCTTGGTTTTCCAGCAGCAATAATTACTATTTGAGAATCTTTAATACTTGAAAAATCCTCTGTTCCCCAAATTTTACAAGACCTTCCAAAAAGAGGACTGCTCTGAACTAAATCTAAAGCTTTACCTTTAGCAAGATCAGGCACAATATCAACTAATACTATTTCTTCTGCCAAGTTTTTAACTATAGCCCAGTTTGCACAGCTTGTGCCTACTGCTCCTGCACCAATAATAGATAACTTAGCCATTTTCTCCCCCTTCAAATAATTTGAGCCAAGCCTTAAAAATTTCTACCTTTTCTTCTCCATAATTTTTAAGGTCTTTAATAATTTCATCTACAGATTTTTTTCTTACACTTCCATCAGGTTGTTTAGAAAAAAATTTATCTGCAAAGGCAATAATTTTTTCTTCCAAAGTAATAGGCACCATATCTCTTTGAGGAAGAGGCAATTTTTTCTTCACAATTTCTTCTTTAGTTATTCCAACCCCTATATGTCTTTCACATATAAGGGCATGCTTAGAAAGACCTTCCTTTTCAAGAAGTGTCCTTCCCAAATATCCATGAGCAATATAAGGATATTTACCTTCTGGATTAAGTTTGGGAATATAAGTAAAAATTATTCCTATATCATGAAGCATAGCTGCAGAATAAATAAAATCTTTATCCACATCTTTAAATTTTTCAGCAATTTCTAATGCTTTCTTGGCTACAGCAGAAGAGTGCTTTATTAAAACTTCCTTAAGTTTAGGTTTATCAAAGTAATATTTTTCAATAATTTTAAGAGGATCCATTTGGTTTTTAAGTTTCTTTTTCTAAGGAAGGATTAATAATAAATTTTAAATTTTTAAAAAGAGGTTTTAAATCAGAGGGAGTAAAACTTTCAAGTCTTTCAAGAATTTCTAAAGTTTGAGAAGAAAGAATTTGAAGACAATAATGATTAGGTACTTCAACAATTAAAGTTCCATTGTTAAAGGAGAGGGGTTTTGTTTTTTTTGAAAGGTCTGAAAGAATAATTTTTTCCCAGTTTTTTTGAGCTAATTCAAGAGCAGTTATACCCTTTTTTACCTCTGGAGGAAGATTTAATTCTTTAAGAATATCTTTAAAGGAAAACATTTTACACCTCTTTAAGAATTTCCTCTAAGGATTTATAAACTTTATCTTGTAACATTTTTAAAAACTCTTCTGTTTCTGCTTCAAATCTTAAAACAAGAACTGGTTGCGTATTTGAAGCTCTTACCAAAGCCCATCCTTCCTTAAATTCAATTCTTGCTCCATCAACATCAATCACATTTAAGCCTTCATTTTTAAATTTTTTTACCAATCTTTCAACCACTTTAAATTTTACTTCATCTGGGCATTCTTTTCTTATTTCAGGTGTAGAATACATCTTGGGAATGTCTTTTAAATATTCAGAAAGGGGAATATTATTTTGAGATAGGATTTCAACAAGTCTTAAAGAAGCATATACTCCATCATCAAATCCGAACCATTTATCTGCAAAAAAGATGTGTCCACTCATTTCTCCTGCAAGAAGTGCTTTTTCTTCTTTCATTTTGTTTTTAATAAGAGAATGACCTGTTTTCCACATAATAGGAATTCCGCCAAGCTTAGCTATTGTTTCATATAAGGTTCGGGAACATTTAACCTCTCCTATTATTTTTGCTCCTGAATATTTTTTTAATAAATCTTTAGCAAAAATAATTAAAAGCTGATCTCCCCAAATAATATTTCCTTTTTCATCAATAACTCCTAATCTATCTCCATCTCCATCGTATCCAAAACCTACTTCATACCTGTCATTTAAAACTTTTTCTTTAAGCCATTTTAAATTTTCAGGAACAACGGGATCTGGAAAGTGATTGGGGAAGGTTCCATCCATTTCACAAAAAAGGCATTCTACTTCACATCCAAGTCTTTTAAAAATTTCGGGAGCTGTTAAGCTACAAACTCCATTTCCTGGATCTATAACTACTTTTAATGGTCTTTTTAATTCTATATTATTGCAAACATACTCTATATATTTACTCAAAACCTCTCTTTCCTCAATCTTCCCATCTCCTTTTTCATAATCTTTTTTTTCTATAAGTTTTCTTATTTCTTGAATCTGAGGTCCAAAGATTGTATCCTTTCCTACACAGATTTTTAAGCCATTAAATTCTGGAGGATTATGTGAACCTGTAACTTGAATCCCTCCATCAGAATCTTCAAAGACAAAAAGAGAAAAATACATTACTGGTGTAGGACAAATTCCTATATTTATTACCCCAACTCCTGTTGATAAAATCCCTTCAATAAGTGCTTCTTGTAAAGAGGGTGAAGAAAGTCTTCCATCTCTTCCACAACAAATCTTTTTTCCACCTTTTCTTTTAATAATTGTTCCATAAGCTTTTCCAATTTCTTTAACTATCTCTTCTGTAAAATCTTCTCCAACTTTCCCCCTAATATCATACTCTCTAAAAATATAAGGGCTTATTTTCATAATTAATTTCTCCTACTTAAAATTTAATTAATTATAAACTAAAACCTGCTAAATAAAAACCCACACAAGTTAAAATTATTCTAATTTATCTCACATGCGAAGTGCGAAAAGTTGAAAAAATTTTTAAAGGAGTATAAAATTAAGTTGTGAAGTTTTTTGAGCACTGGATTTTAGTCAAAGCTGATTCAGAAAAGGAAGCAAAAACTCATATAAAGTCCTTTTTAAATAAATATGAATTACTTCATTATGATAAAATAGAGTTTTTAGACACTCTAAGAGGAGATAATATCAAATTTTTAGATAACCTTTATTCTCTTATAAATTCAAATAAAGAGATTATAAAATCCTTTATAAATGATTTAGAAGAAGAAGGTTATAAAACTTTAAGGGATTTAAAAGATCTTCCGCAGGGATATCTTTCTAAAATGTTACATACTCTTACCCATCTTATAGATGGTTTTATGGGGATTGATAGCTACTTTTATAATCTGATTGAAGATTCTCATTTTGTATCAAAAAAAGAAATTTATGCTATTCAGAAGGAACCAGAGAAATATTATTTAATTAAAATAAGAGGGTATTCAGAAGTTTCAGAACCTCTTTTTGAATGGTTGAAACCTTTAATGAAAAAAGAGAAAGATAATACTAAATAAAGGGGGAGTTAGAATGAAGATTTATAAAATCCTTTTAGGTATATTTCTTATAATTCTAATTAGTTTTTCTATAAGTTTATCTAAAAGTAATAAAAAAATTTTAATGATTATTGCACATCAAAATTTTAGAGATGAGGAATTATTAATTCCCAAAAAACTTTTTGAAAAAGAAGGGTATAGTGTGGTTATAGCTTCAACCTCCTTAAAATCAGCTAAAGGGATGCTTGGTGCTGTAGTTACACCTCAAATTTTAATTGATCAAGTGAAAGTAGATGAATATGATGCTATAGTTTTTGTAGGAGGAGTAGGTGCTAAAGAATATTTTAATCACCCTTCTGCTCATAAAATTGCAAAAGAAGCATTTTCTAAAAATAAAATTCTTGCAGCCATTTGCATTGCTCCAAGAATTTTAGCTGAAGCTGGAGTTTTAAAGGGGAAAAAAGCAACCGTATGGGTATCAGAAGGAAAAGCCTTAGAAGAAAAGGGAGCAAACTATACAGGGAAACCAGTTGAGGTTGACGGAAATATAGTTACAGCTTCCGGTCCTCAAGCTGCAGAAGAGTTTGCTAAAAGCATAATAAAACTTTTAAAAGTTAAAAAGTAAACTTTATTTTTGGTTTACTAATTTTTTTAATTCTAAATAGGTTTCTCTTACTTTATAAACATAATCCAAATAAATAGGAAGTTCAGAAAGTGGGATAGCTTGTGGTCCATCACAAAGAGCTTTATCAGGTTCTGGATGGAATTCAACTAATACCGCATTAGCACCAGCAATTATACCTTGGGCAGTAACATGATAAATATCTCTTATTCCATCTGAGGATTTTATCCTTGTGCCTATAGGATGGGATGGATCAATACATACAGGAAGTCTTGTAAGTCTTTTAACTACCGGAACATGAGCAAAATCAGTTAAATTTCTGTGAGGATCTCCCAAATGGGTTCTCACTCCCCTTAGACAAAAAATAATGTTAATATTACCTTCTGATGCAATATATTCAGCTGCGTTAAGACTTTCTTCTAAACTAAGTCCGTATCCTCTTTTATATAAAATAGGAAAATCCTGCTGTTTACCTACAGCTTTTAATAATTCAAAATTTTGGGCATTTCTTGTTCCTATTTGCAAAATTACTCCACAGGGATTCCCAGTTAATTCAAGAGCTTCTTTTATTTCATCTATATGGTGAGGAGCAAGAACCTCCATTACAATTATTTTAATTCCATATTTTCCTGCTAAATCAAAAAGCCATGGAAGACAATCTTTACCATGTCCTTGAAAATCATAAGGGGAAGTTCTTGGTTTATAAGCTCCCATGCGGGTACAGCATACATTGTTTTCTTTTAAAGTCTTAAAGATTTTTTCCACATTTTCATAAGTATCAACTGCACAAAGACCAGCAAAGATGTGAAAAGTATCCTGATTAAATTGAATTCCTTTATATTCAAATCCCCAATCACTTAGTACACCGTGTCTTCCAATTAATCTATATTTAGCTGTTACTCTTATAGCTCTCTCAACACCTGGTAAACTTTCTATCTCTTCTTGAGATACCATGTAGTCTTCTCCTATGAGATGAATTTCAAGAAGGTTTCGAGTAACTCCTTTGTGTTCCATAACCTTTATTTGTAAATGAGGAAATCGTTCTAAGTAAGTCATTAAAGATTGGAATTCAGGACTTTCTTTAGTAATGTGAGCTTCCATAATAATAATCATTACTTTAACCCCCTTTTTATAAGTTATTAATTTCAATAAATCTCAAATTTTAATTTTTTCAAGTCTTTACAATTAATTGGAAAAGTTTAAAAATAGGTTAAAATTTTTAAAAATAACTAAAGGAGGGGGCTTTTGAATCCACGAATAATTTTTTTTGATACCACTTTAAGAGATGGGGAACAATCTCCAGGGGTTTCCTTAGATTTAAAACAAAAAGTAGAAATAGGGAGAGCCCTTGCAGAACTTGGCATAGATGTTATTGAAGGAGGATTCCCTATTACTTCACCTGGAGATTTTGAGGCAGTAAAAACTCTTGCCAAAGAAATTAAAGGGGTAACTATTGCTGCACTTGCAAGGGCAAACAGAAAGGATATAGAGGTTGCTTGGGGGGCTTTAAAAAAAGCTGAATTTCCAAGAATACATACCTTTATTGCCACTTCAGATATTCACTTAAAATATAAACTTAAAAAAAGTAGAGAAGAAGTTTTAGAAATTGCAAAAGAGGCAGTTAAATATGCTCTTTCTTTTTGTCCAGATGTAGAATTTTCAGCTGAGGACGCTACCCGTAGCGATTGGGAATATTTAGCAAAGGTTATTTTAGAAGTAGTCAAGGTAGGAGCAAAAACTATCAATATTCCTGATACAGTAGGATATACAGTTCCCCATGAGTACTATAGTCTTATCAAATTTTTAATAGAAAAACTTATTTCAGCAGGTTATGAAGAAGCACTAAAAAATGGTAGTTTAAGAATTTCAGTTCATTGTCATAATGATCTTGGTTTAGCAGTTGCTAATTCACTTTCAGCTATTTTAGCAGGAGCAACTCAAGTGGAAGGAACTATTAATGGAATAGGGGAAAGAGCTGGGAATGCAGCTTTAGAAGAAATTATCATGACACTTAAAACAAGAAAAGATTTTTTTGAAAAAAAGTTAGGATATTCTCTTCAAATTAATATAAACACAAAAAATATCGTTCCTACAAGTCAACTTGTTTCTAAATATACTGGAATGTTTGTTCAGCCTAACAAAGCAGTTGTTGGAGCTAATGCCTTTGCTCATGAGTCTGGTATTCATCAACATGGGATAATTTGCGAGAGATCCACTTATGAAATTATTAATCCAGAAGATGTAGGATGGACAGGTTTAGCCATTGTTCTTGGGAAACATTCTGGAAGGCATGCTATAGGATTTAAATTGAGAAGTAAAGGCTGGCAATTTGATGATGAAGTATTAAGTAAAATTTTTGAAAAATTCCGCACCGAAATAAAGGATGTGCTTAAAAAGATAGATGATGAGTATCTGGAAGGAATTCTTATAGATTTATTTTTGGAAAAAGAATATAGATATCATCTTATTTCTTCACAAGTTATAAGCGTTTATAGTGGTTCTCTAAAGCCTATTGCTCAAGTAGAAATAGAGGACAAAAGAGCAGGGAAAAAAGTTTCGATTGGACTTGGAGTTGGTCCTATTGATGCAGCTTATAAAGCAGTAGCAGAAGCTTTAGGTTATTCCTTTGATAAGAGAAAGGGAAAAGAGTTTTTAAATCTTATAGATTTTCATATAAGTGCACTTACTGGAGGAACATCAGCAGAAGGTGTTTGTGGTTTAATTATTGAAGATGAAAAGGGATTAAGAACTGCAGGTCTTGGAAAAGATGGAGATATAGTAATTGCAAGTTTAAAAGCCTTACTTAAAGCTTTAAATCGTTTAGAAGTTTTTAAAGAAAAGGGAGAAGAGTTAAAAAAGAAAGTACTTTCTTTTAAGGATTAAGAGAGGTCTTTTTTAATAAAAAGAGCCTTTGTGTTGCTTTATTTGCCCATTCGCTATCCGGACTCAAATAAATTATAGATTGCCATAATTCTTCTGCCTTGGTTCTATCTCCCTTTTTAAAATAAATTTCTCCAAGATAATATCTCGCTTCACCAGAGGTTTTGTCTAATTTCAAAGCTTGCTGAAAATAAAATTCTGCTGAGTTAAGATCTCCCTCATTTAAATATATCAGTCCTAAATAAATTAAAGTTTTAGGATAGCGAGGATTTTCTCTAAAGGCTTCAAGAAGAGTAGATATAGCTTTATCTTTGTCTTTAAGTTGATAATAAGCCCAGCCAAGATTTGTGCGAGCAATAAAAGAATTCACATAATATGGATTTTTAAGAGCTTTATCAAAATACTCTATAGCTTCCTTATATTTTTCTTGTAACATTTTAAGAGAACCTAAATTATTATAAGCTTCAGAAAAATTAGGATCTAGCTTAATAGCTTCATTTAAATTTTCTTCAGCTTTTGAATATTCATTTTTTCCCATATATACAAGCCCAAGAAGATTATATATTTCTGGGTCACATTTATCAGCACTTTTAGCTAACTCAAGTTCATTTAAGGCTTCAGTATAGCGATTTTCCTTAATGTAAATCTTGGCAATTTCCTTGTGAGAGGCAGCTTTTTCTGAATAGTATTCCTTTTGAGCTCTACAGGAAAATAAAATTAAAATTAAAATTAAAAAAAGAATTAAAAATTTTGGTTTCATAGGTTTCACCCTTCTATAAATTTTATATATACTTTTCTTGTTCTTGGGCCATCGTATTCTGCAAAAAATAACCTCTGCCAAGTTCCAAGAACAAGTTTACCCTTTTCCACAATTAAAATTAAAGAAGGTCCTGTAAGACTTGATTTTATATGTCCAGGAGAATTTCCTTCAAGATGCCTATAGTTAAAATTTTGAGGAGCCATTTTATCAAAAATATTCAAAATATCCTCCTTTACTGCAGGATCAGCCCCCTCATTTACAATAACTCCTGCTGTAGTATGAGGAACATATACAATACAAATTCCGTCCTTAGAAGGTAATACTCTTTCAATTTCTTCAGTAATATCTATCAATTCTTCTTTTTTTCTTGACTTTATTGTAATAACCTCCATTAGGCTTTATAATATTTATAAAATCTCAAAAGTCAAGATAAAAATGAAAAAATTTTTAGCAATTTTCCTTTTTTATTTAATAATTTTTCCATTTTTTTCTTTAAGAGCAGAAACTATTATTATCATTGATAAAAGCAAAAAAACTTTGGAAATTAAAGAGAAAGAAAAAATAATAGCGGAATATGAAATAGGATTTGGTTTGGAAAGCATACTTCCCAAGGAAAAAAAGGGAGA
>CAZZLG010000030.1:0-7936 GCA_964654865.1 uncultured Thermodesulfatator sp. | reverse complement strand
AAGTCTGTAGGAATTTCTTTTCTTTCAATTCCTGAAGATTTAATCAAGGATAAAATCTTTGAAAGGGTTTGCCAATATTAAAAAAATTAAATGGAAGTTGATTTTCTTCTTATTAATCCTTGGATTTATGATTTTTCTGCCTATGATTTTTGGCTTAGACCTTATGGACTGCTTCTTCTTGGTGGTAAACTAAGAAAGCTTGGTTATTCAATATATTACATAGATCTTCTTGATCCCTTTCATCAAGAACTTCCTAAAAGACCAAAGAGAAAAGAATTTGGCACAGGGCACTTTTGTAAAGAAACTGTCCCTAAACCTGTTTATTTTAATGATATTCCTCGAAAATTCTATAGATACGGATTACCTTTTTCTATATTTAAAAAAATCATCAGTTCTCTAAAATTTAAAGCAATCTTTTTGACTTGCACCATGACTTATTGGTATCCTGGATTATTTGTGATACTTGATTTTATAACCCAAAATTATCCTGAGATACCTATTTATATAGGTGGAATCTATGTAAAACTTTGTTCTGAACACTTAAAATATGAGATAGAAAGGTTTTATAGAGATTTTCCTATTTATATTGTTAAAAGCGATGTTGAAGAATTTTTAGAAGCTATAAAGAAAAGTTTTTCACCCTCTGGGACGCCCTATTTAAATGATTATCCTATATTTGATATGCAAACCTCTATCCCTTATGTAATAATTATGACAAGTTATGGATGTCCTTTTAATTGTCCCTATTGTGCATCAAAAAAACTTTATCCTCAATTTAAACAAAAGAATTCAGAAGAGGTATTTGAAGAGATACTTTTTTGGCATAAAAATTATGGAATTATTGATTTTGCCTTTTATGATGATGCCCTTTTATTTAACTTTGATTCTCATTTAGCTTTAATTTTAGAGAAGATTCTTTCCTGTGGATTAAATTTACGTTTTCATACACCAAATGCTGTTCATGCAAGATTTATTACTGAGGATGTAGCAAAATTATTAAAAAAAGCAGGATTTAAAACTATAAGAATAGGGCTCGAGAGAGTAGAAAATAGATTTGATAATAAAGTTAGTATTGAAGAATTTTTGCAAGCTGTTTCTTATTTAAAAACTGCAGGCTTTAAGGAGAGAGAGCTCGGAGCTTATCTTCTTTATGGAATTCCAGATGAAAATTTTGAAGAGGTAAAAAGTTCTCTCTTATTTTTAGAAAGACATAAAATTCCTCCCTATTTAGCTGAATTTTCTCCTATTCCTGGGACACCCTTTTTTGAAATAACTAAACAATACTCCCGTTACCCTATTGAAGAAGATCCTATTTTTCATAATAATACTGTATTTCCTGCTTTAAAAAAACCTGATTGGAAAGAAATAGAAAAGCTTAAAGCTTTAGCAAGAAAAATTCGCCATTCAATTTGTAATTAATTTTAGCCAAAGAAAACTCCACTCATTTTCTCTTTGATGTTTTATAATGGAATAGCCCATATTTTGATAAATATTTATTATGTTTACTGCATCTGTATTTAAAAATCCGCTAAGAAATATATGAGAACCTATTTGAGAACAATTTTTAATAATTTTAGCTAAATTTTTAATTTCTCTATAACCAATATTTGCAAGAATTAGATGAAATTTTTCTTGAGGAATCTCTTTTTGGATAATGATCTTATCCTCCACTTTATTTAAAATTGCATTTTCTTTACATGCTTCTATGGCAAGATCATCTATATCTATAGCAAAGATGGTAGAATTTTTAAAGAGTTTTGCGCAGGCAATACTTAAAATACCAGTTCCGCACCCAATATCAATTATTTTGAGATTTGAATCCTTTATTCTTTCTTTGAAAATTTCTATGTTTTCGAGCATCATTTTAGTCGTAGGATGATGTCCTGTGCCAAAAGCTTGACCTGCTTCAATTATAACTACCACTTCATAAGGATTGGGTTCATATTTTTTCCAAGGAGGAATAATTACTAAATACTTTCCAATTTTAAGAGGTTTAAAATGGGCTTTCCAAATTTCTTCCCAGTTTTCTTCTTTTAATAGTTTGTATTCTACATCAATCTCTAAATTTTTTTCTAAAAATTCCTCAAGAAGAGCTAATTCAGGACTATTTTCCTTTAGATAAAAGATAAAATAAACTCTAAATTTTTTTTCGTTAGTTTCCCATCCTTTTTGAATATATTCATATAAGAAGTCTTCTACCTTTTCTTTTTTAGTATAAGGAACTTTTAGAATTACTTGATAAATCTTGTTTTCCATATTTAGACGTTTTCTTTTTAAAATACTAAAATATAATTTAGTTTTTAAATTTTTAAAATGTTTAACAAAAAACTATTTTACATAGGATTTATTTATTTTTTCTCGGGTCTTCCTTTTGGTTTTTTTTATACTTTTATCCCCGTATTTTTTAGAAGCGAAGGTATAGATGTAAAAACTATAGGACTTTTTTCTATAGCAGGTTTACCCTGGAGTTTAAGACTTCTTTTTGCACCTTTCATAGATAGATATTTTTACAAAAGTTTTTGGATGGGAATTTCCCTTATAGGGATTTCTGTAAGCATTTTTGCACTTTCTTTTTTTACTCCAGCTACTTTGCTTTTTTTCATATTTTTGTTTTTTATTACTTTCTTTTCAACACTTTTTGATACAGCTTCTGATGGATTTGTTGTAGAGTGGATTCCTTCAGAAGTTCTTGGGAAAGCCAATGGAATTCGCATCTCAGCTTACAGAATAGCTCTTATAATTTTTGGGGGAGGAATTGTAGCTATAAGTCACTATTTAGGATTTAAAGTTATTTTTTATATATTAAGTATAATTACTTTTGTAAGTGGTATTTTTTTAATTTCCAATTCCTTTTTAAAAGTTATCTCTAAGGAGTTTCCAATTTCCTTTGGTTCTCAGTTTATAAATCCTTTAAAAGAAATACTAAAAAGAGAAAGTGTTTTTTTGCTTCTTTTTTTTGTTCTTACTTACAAAATAGGAGATGCCTTGCTTGGTGCTATGGTTTATCCATTTTGGGTAGACAGAGGTTTTAATAGACTTGAAATTGGTCTTATTTCTGGAACCTTGGGGAGTTTTTTTACTATTATAGGTTCCCTTTTAGGTGGTTATTTAACAAGTCTTTGGTCTATTAAAAATTCTCTTCTTATTTTAGGCTTTTTTCAATCTTTTTCTAATCTTGGGTATACTATTGCCTCTTTACCTTACTTACCAAAAGAAACTGTTTATTTTGCTTCTCTTTTTGAAAGCTTTAGTGGAGGTCTTGGAACTGCTGCCTTTCTCACTTTTCTTACTAATCTTTGTAAAAAAGAATTCTCTTCTACCCAATATGCAGTTTTTTCAACTTTATTTAGTTTATCTCTTACTTTTTCAAGAACTTTCTCAGGATACGGAGTAAGTTATTTTGGATATACCTATTTTTTTCTTATAACCTTTTTTATCTCTTTACCACCTCTTTTTCTTATTTTTTGGATAATAAAAGATAATTAAAATTATTTTATTAGTTCTAAAATTTTCTTAAATTCAGGAGTTCCTGCTTTTTTTAAAATCTGAAAAACAAGAGTTTCTGTAGTAGTTAAAATTCCACCAGCAGATTTTATCAAATCAAGCCCTGTTTCCCAATCATTTTTCTTTCTACTACAGACTGCATCTTTTGGAACAAAAACTGTATAATTTCTTTTAATTAAATCTACAGCAGTTTGCCATACACATACATGGGTTTCCATTCCAGTTAAAATTACCTTTTTTCTATCCTTGTATTTATCAAGATTTTTTTCAAAATTAGGTTCTAAAAAGGAATTAAAAGTAATTTTTTCAATAGGTTCATACAAGGGAAGTGCTTTTTTAATTTCTTCTATAGTGTGTCCTAATCCTTTAGGATACTGTTCTGTAAGAATAATAGGAATATCAAAGATTTTTGCTGTTTCAATCAAAATCAAATTATTTTTAATTACTTCTTTTGCTACATCTTTATCCATTGCTTTTATGAGTTTTTCTTGAATATCAATTATTATTAATAAAGTTTTATCAGTATTAATTAAGTATTTTTCAATCATTTTAATTTCCTCTAAAGGTTTCTTCTTTTAATTTAGGAGAAAATTTTTTTAGAGCTTTTCTTACCAAAGTATCTAATGTATCACTTTCCTCAAAAACTTCATATAAAACTTTTTCTACCTCTTTACTTTGAAAGCCCAGGCTCATGAGACAGCTTTTTGCTTCCTCAAGGATAATTTCTTTTTCTGGAGGAATTATTATACCCTTTTGAGAAGGTTTTAAGAAAAGACCCTTTAATTCTAAATAAAGTTTCTCTGCTCTTTTAGGCCCAATTCCAGGAACCTTTGAAAGTTCACTTATTTTTTTATTAAGAATTATATCTCTTAAATTTTCAGGAGAAAAGACAGAAAGAAGATTTAAGGCTAATTTAGGGCCTATTTTAGAAAGAGTGGTTAATTTTATAAATAATTCTCTTTCCTCTTTAGCAATAAACCCATATATTTCTATATATTCATTTTTCCTTAATATAGGTACTACATAAAAAAAAGCTTTCTTTTCTAAAAAATTTTCTCTTATAATGCTTACAAGACTTAAAGGAATAAGAATTTCCCAGAAAATAAACTCATTACTTTGTAAAATAAGTTTATTAGGTGGGTTTATTTCCTTAACGATGCCTTTAATTTGGTAAAGCATTTTGATGATTTGTCTCCAAGGCTAAAATTATAGCGATTGCTAAGGCGTCAATTTTATGAAGATCTGGGTTTAAATCAAATTGGTAATTGATTATTTTTTCTTTGAAAAAGAAATTTAAAATATGAAAAATTTCTTCTTTTTTAGCTTTTCCATACTGAGTTAAAAATTTTTTAATTTCTGAAGGATTAAGCAATTTTACAGGGATATTATAAAGTCCTGCTACAAGTAAAGCAATTGCCTGAGCTTGAGAAAGTCTGCTTCCTGCTTTAGAATAAGTTTTAGTAAAGGTTTCTTCTATTCCTATTATATCTGGTTTAGATTTTTCTACAAAATCCTTTAAATTATTGAAAAGATAAGTAAGTTTTTCTGTAATGTTTTTACATTTTTTTGTATTTAAGGTTTGCCAATCTTTTAATTCATAAGAATCATTTTTAATTTCAAGGAGTGCAAAAGCTAAGTTATTAATACCAGGATCTATTCCTAAAATTTTCATTTATTTAAGGCTTCCATAATTTTTTCAGGAATATCAAAATTAGCATAAACTTGCTGAACATCGTCTAAATCATCAAGGGCTTCCATAAGTTTTAGGAGGTTACTTGCTGTGGTTTCATCTTCAACAGGAACTATTGTTTTTGGGACCATAGTCACTTTAGCAGAAATTATCTCAATTCCAGCTGTTTCTAAAGCTTTTTTAATTTCCTCAAATTGGGAAGGTTCTGTAATAACTTCTATTTCACTTTCGTATTCTTTTATATCTTCTGCTCCTTTTTCTATGGCAATTTCTAATACTTTTTCTTCTTCTTTTTTTGTAGCAACTACAAGTCCTTTTTGTTCAAATATCCAGGATACTGCTCCTGGTTCAGCAAGGTTTCCCCCGTATTTATTAAAAAGGTGTCTTAGCTCAGAAACTGTTCTTTTTCTATTATCAGTTATAGCACTAATAAGTATTGCTACTCCTCCTGGTCCATATCCCTCAAAAAATGCTTCTTCGTATTGAATTCCTTCTTCTAAACCAAGGGCTTTTTTAATAGCTCTTTCTATATTTTCCTTAGGCATATTAGCAGCTTTAGCTGCTTGAATAGCAGATCTTAGGCGAGGGTTAAGCTCAGGGTCTCCGCTTCCACCAGTTTTAACTGCTATAATAATTTCCCTTATTAGCTTAGTGAAGATTTGTCCCCTTTTAGCATCTTGAGCTGATTTTTTTCTTTTTATCTGTGCCCAATGAGAATGTCCTGCCATAAAGCCATTACCTCGGTTAGGGGTTTTAAGGCTTTTTAATTAAGTATAATAAGTCTTGTAAAAATTTCAAACTTTATTAGAATTATAGTGAGAATAAAGCCGAGGTGGCGGAACTGGAAGACGCGGCGGACTCAAAATCCGCTGGAGGATAACTCCGTGCGGGTTCGACTCCCGCCCTCGGCACTTCCTATTTTTTAAATTTTAATTACTAATTTTTTACTCTTTTTATTCCAATAGATAAAAAGAAACCATATAAGGAGAACACCTGTAATAAGTAGGAAACTTCCCCAATAGGTCAAATATTCTGGTAAATAAATTCCTTTCCCAAGATAACCTTTTTCCCAAACATTATATATTTTATCTAAGTAATATCGTAAAATCCAATTACTTAAACCAAAAAATATAATTACTACAAGTAATTTAATTTGTCCCTCTCCAAGTTTCCATAAGCTACTTAAGGCACAGCTATCAGCTAAGATCATTCCCAAACCAAATAAAATACCCCCTATAAGAGAACCTAACATAAAAGTAGGAAGAATATAAAAATGGGGCTCTTGGATTTTTAATAATTTAAAAGAAAAAATTCCTACCGTAGCTATAAATAAACTTAAAATAAAACTATTACTTATTAAGGTTTCTCCAGAAATAAAGGGGTCTCGAAAAGCTTTTGCCATGCATAATTTACTTCTTTGGGAAATGCCCCCCGCTATAGTAGAAAATAAAAGAATTTTTCCTAAAATTAAATTTTTTCCATTTTCTTTTAAAAAGAAAGAAAGTATTTTTCCAAAAAGAACAAAAAGAACAAATATACCTATAATAGGTCCAAGTTTTTTAATATGGATATTAATCCCTCCTTTTGAGGAAAATTTTTTTGTTTCCCAAATTAAATATTTTAAACCTAATAGAGTTCCTATAATTAATCCTACAAACATAGTAAGTCCACTTGCTGAAAGATTAGCAGTAGCGGTATAAAATCCTCCTATATTATCTCCAAGTGCAAAAGAAGAACCGATTCCCATTAAAATTCCAGCTAAGATTGCTTTTAAAACTTCAAACTTAGGAGGTATTTTAATCCCAAATTCTTGAGAAAAGCAAGAAGAAATAAAAGCACCTCCTATGATGCCTAAAATAATAAAGGTGGGATAGTAATTCCAATTTCCAAAATTTCTTAATCCTTCGGAAATTTCTAAGGGAATTCCGTAAAATTGTAAAAGAATTACAAAAAAACTAAGAAAAAATCCTCCGATAAGTGGGTTCCATTTTGATAAAGATCCCATTTTTTTCCCCTTTAATCTTGCAAGAATTATTTTCTTCTATCTATGAAATAACTACTTCCTTTCATAGATTTGGCTACCTTTTTTACTTCTGCTGCCCTTGCTGAGATTTCTCCTATGTGCTTAAATTTACCTTTCCAGATAGGTACTACTGCTATAGAAATTGAGGGAAGAGGTATTTGAGAAACTTCTCCGGTTCTGTTAACAGAAATAAAATGACCCCTTTCCAGGTCCTTTTTATCTAAAAATGAAGGAACAAGAAGTTCAAAACGTTTTATAATTTCCTTAGAAACTGTTTCAGCTTTTTCTAAAGGTACAATAAATACAAAGTCATCTCCTCCAATATGACCAACAAAATGATCTTCTTTAGAGAATTCAGAAAGGGTGTTAACAATAATTCTTGCTAAATTTTTAATCATTTCATCTCCTTGAAAAAAACCATAGATATCATTATAAGTTTTAAAGTTATCTAAGTCTACATAGGCTATTGCATAGGATTTAGGATTTTCCATAAGCCCTTCTATTGTTTTTGTAATAGAGAGATTTCCAGGGAGACCAGTTAAAGGGTTATTGTCTGAAGTTCTATTGAGCTTTTCAAAGGCATATTCAATTCTAAGATAAGTCTCCCTTACATCATCATTTAAAATAATAAAATCATCTGTCCAGGGAGCAATTGACAATAGAAGTTTAGGTTCTAATTTATCAAGAATTAAAATCAAAGGGATATTTATCAAATTAAA
>CAZZLG010000029.1:0-2155 GCA_964654865.1 uncultured Thermodesulfatator sp. | reverse complement strand
ACTGGTGCAGGACAGTGGGGTTCTGCATTAGCTTTTGCATGTAATATTTTTGGTCTTAAATGTAGAGTTTATATGGTAAAAGTTAGTTACTATCAAAAACCTTTTAGAAAATCATTAATGCATGTATGGGGGGCTGAAGTTTTTCCATCCCCTACAAATTTAACTAATGCGGGAAGAAAGATTTTAGCAGAAGATCCCGATTCTCCAGGTTCCTTAGGTATTGCTATTTCTGAAGCAATTGAAGATGCTGTAACCAATAAGGATACTAAATATTCCTTGGGAAGTGTTCTTAACCATGTATTGCTTCATCAAACAATTGTAGGTCTTGAGACCAAAAAACAATTAGAACTTATTGGGGAAAAACCTGATGTCTTAATAGGATGTGTAGGTGGAGGAAGTAATTTTGGAGGATTTATTTTGCCTTTTGTTCCTGAAAAACTTAAAGGTAAAAGTGAGATTAAATTTTTAGCAGTTGAACCTACTGCTTGTCCAACTCTTACAAAAGGTTTATATCTTTACGATTTTGGAGATACTGTAGGACTTACTCCTCTTCTTAAGATGTATACCTTAGGACATAACTTTGTGCCTCCTAAAATTCATGCGGGTGGATTAAGGTATCACGGAGATGCACCAATCCTTTGTTATCTTGTTTATAAAAAATTAGTTGATGCAGTTGCGTATACACAAAAAGCTGTATTTGAGTCAGCAATTATTTTTGCTAAAACTGAGGGTATATTACCAGCCCCTGAAACTGCACATGCTATAAAAGCAGTCATTGATGAAGCCATAAAGTGTAAGGAAACTAAAGAGGAAAAATGTATAGTCTTTAATTTCAGCGGGCATGGGCATTTTGATATAAACGCCTACGATCAATATCTGGAAAATAGACTTGAAGATATTGATTATGCAGAAGAAATGATAAAGAAAACCTTAGAAGAAATTAAAAAATTACCTGGTAATGTTTAATTTTTACATAGAATCAAGATAAAGCATTATGTAGAATCCTAAGAAAAATCCTGCAGTAATTAATAATTCATTATCTTCACCTTTGTATATTTCTGGAATCAATTCTTTTACCGTAATATAAAGCATGGCTCCACCTGCTAAACTTAATCCATAAGAAAGAAGAAAAGAAAACCCTTTAAAGAACAAAGCACCTATAATTACTGTAATAAATTCAGCTACCCCACTTAATATCCCTAAAAAAATAGGCATAAATCTTTTTTGTTGGAGACTTGCTAAGGGTAAAGCTACTACTGCTCCTTCAGGGACATCCTGTATACCTATAGCTATAGTTGTAATAAGACCATCTTTTGTATTAAAAGCTAAACTGGTTCCTACAGCTAATCCTTCTGGAAGATTATGTACAATCATGGCAAATATAAGAAGCCAGACTAATTTAAATTTATTTTTTAGTTCCTTAGGACCTTCATATCCTTTAACTAAATGTTCATGAGGAATAATTCTGTCAATTATTAAAATTAATATAATTCCTAAAAACATCCCTATTGCTGTAGGGAGGAAACTATTTGTTATTTTTATGGAAGGTAAAATTAAACTTGTAAAGCTTGCAGTAAGCATTATTCCAGCAGCAAAAGAAAGATTTAAATTTATACCCCAAGAAGGAATAGTTTTAAAGAAAATAGCTATTAAAGCACCTAAGGAAGTCATAAGAGTTAAAAAGAGACCCGCAATAATCATTATGATTATTAAATTATTATTAGAAATTATTAGAATCCAGTTAATTAAGGACCTAAGATATTCTTCTATCATAGCCTTAATCCTCTTTTTAAAAATTTCAGTTTTTAAAATTTTTTATAATAAAAGTTATAAATAAATCAATTCTATATGTAAATTTTAATACTAAAATGAGATTATTAATAATTATTACTATTTTAAAAAATTTAATAAAAAATACTTGATTTTTCTTTAAAGTTCTTAAAAATTATAATAAATGAAAATAAATTTAGAGCAAGAGAAAATTGTTGACGATCCAATTATTTTTCATTTAGTAGTAACTGCTAAATGTCAGGGTAAATGTAAGGGTTGTATTAATACCTTAGGAAAAAAGGATAGAAAAAAACTTCTATATTTATGGGAGTCAAATCCTTATAGAGATTCAAAAGTTATTTTAGAGTTAATTAAATCTCTTAAA
>CAZZLG010000028.1:0-4519 GCA_964654865.1 uncultured Thermodesulfatator sp. | reverse complement strand
TTTCTTACGCTTCTTCTTCCAAAGATAGCTTTAAAAACTGCTTCTTGAAAAGCATCTTCTTTCATAATAGTCCTTATAAGAGGTTTCTTTTAAATTGGAAATTTCTTTTAATACTTCTTTTCTAATTTTCTCTAATAGATTTTTATCATCCTTGTAGCTCAACAATGCTTTTTCTCCTTTCAAAACTTTTATTGTCTTAGTAATTAGAAGACCTATATTAATGGAATCCATTAAAGCTTTATCATCCCAAATAGCTTTTTTTCCATTGTGAGAATAGGCAATTCCCCAAGGAGGAATTATTGCTCCCATAGAAGTTAAAGTAGTAATTAAATATCCACATGTCCATACAGCTCCTGCATCAGCTCCAACTGCTATAGCTCCTACTACCTTTCCTTCCATATAACTTGGTTCTCCATAGCTTACCATATTTTCAAGACATGTCATCCTATCAATTAAATTTTTTAAAGGTCCAGAAGGGGCAAACCAATAAATAGGTGTTGAAAAAATTAAACCTTTAGATTGATTTATCTTTTCTAAGATAAATCTTCCAAAGTCATCAAAAATGCAAGGGAATTTACAAACAGGCTCTTCATTATTAATACATCCTATACAGGGTTTAATTTCTCCATCGTATACACAGACAATTTCAGTTTTAGCACCTTCTCTTTCCGCAGCTTTTAAAGCTGCAAGAAGAAGTTGTGCTGAGCCTCCATCTTTATGAGGAGAACCTAAAATTCCTAAAACCTTCATTATTTCAAAACCTCCCTCCAAAATTTCGGAAGTCCAAAAGAAGCTTTATGAACTTCATGAGTATAATAATAAGTATTGGGTATTTCTTTCCATTTAGGTATTTCTGGATTTATATGAGGAGATCTCATTAAATAGGCATTATCTCCCCCAAAAGAAGGAACATTTGCTCTATAACAGTATATCTCTTTTTCAGGATAAACTTTTTTAAAAATTTTATAAGTTTCAATTAATATATTTTTCATAGTAAATGGAGTTCCACATTGTTGAACAATAATTCCTTTGGGGCAAATTTCATAAACCATCTGATGAAAATCTATTCCAAAAAGCGCATGGGATAATTCTTGAGTAATTCCTGTTTCACTTATATCTGGATCTGTAGAATCTATAATTACTAAATCAAAAGTTTTTCCTTCATTTTTATATTTTTTAACCATTTCATAAGCATCTGCTACAATAAGTTTTAATCTGGGATCTTTTGGATTTTCTGGAAGAAGTTCTGGGAAGTATTTTTCTACTATTTTTGGGATGTGAGGATCTATATCTACAATAATGACTTCTTCAATTTCTGAGTATTTGAGAAGCTCCCGAGCAGCTCCATAATCTCCACCACCACAAATAAGAACTTTTTTGATTGAATTTTGAAGGGAGCCCTGCACAGGAATATGAACCAGGGCCTCATGATAGATAAATTCATCTCTTGAAGTAAATTGAAGATTGTTATTTATAAAGAGCATCCTTCCCCAGAATTTATTTTCTAAAACGTATATATTCTGTAAACCCGATTCTCCATAAATAATCCTTCCTATATAACCAAATATATAATCCACATTAACAAATTCAGCAAAAAGAACCCTTACTCCTTTATTTTCAGTAAAAAGAGCATTAGCCATTATTTCTTTATTCATAAAGAACTCCTACTTAAGGAATTTCTTTGAAAACTAAAAAAATTTTAATCAATTTGAAATGTTTTGTCAATAAAACAAGTTAAAGCCCGGTGCTTTTAAGTTTCTCTATTAAATTTTTTTGTTCTGAAGTTAATTTATCAGGAATTTTAGGTTGTAAAACTACATATAAATCTCCTTGTGAACCCCCTTCTAAAGGTAATCCTAATCCTTTAAGTCTTAATTTAGCTCCTGGTTTAATTAAGGGAGGAACTTTTGCTTTTACTTTTTTCCCATCCGGAGTTTTTACCTCTATTTCGTCACCTAATAAAAAACTCGTAAAGGGAATTTCTTTTTCAATAATAATGTTTCCGTCTTCCACCTTATAACCGGAATCTGGAACTATTCTTACTTTAAAAAGATATTCCTTAGTTTTTCTACCTTCTTTTCTTTTAATTCTTAAGATTTGTCCATCTTTTACACCCTTAGGTATTTTTATTTTTATAGTTTCAAAGGTCCCAGGTAGAATAACTTCTTTCTCTCCTCTTTTTAAAATGTCCTCAATTGTTAAAGGTAAATCCAGTTGTATAGTTTCGTATACCTCTCCAAAAGGTGAAAATTCTTCTTCTCCAAAGTAGGTACCAAAAAGATTACTAAATAGGTCTCCTAAATCAAAAATAAAGGTTTTTCCTCCTCTTCTATTTCTTTTAAAAAATCCTCCCAGGTCAATTCCTAAATCTCTAAAAACATTTTCAAAATCAAATCCTTTAAAGATATCCTCAGTAGTGTATCTTCTTTCAAACTCTGCAGAACCATACATATCATACAATCTTCTTTTTTCAGGATCAGAAAGAACTGCATAAGCTTCATTTATTTCTTTGAATTTTTCTTCAGCTTCTTTATTACCACGATTTCTATCAGGATGATATTTCATAGCAAGACGTCTATAAGCTTTTTTTATTTCTTCTTGAGTTGCATTTCTGGGAACTCCAAGAATTTCATAATAATCTTTAGGCATAGATTAAACACCTCCCTGAAAGAAGTCTTTAATAAAAAAATAAATTTATACAAGAAAAAATCAAGAAAAAATTAATCTGTGGGAGGAAGTCTTCTCTTAGAGGTCGGATAGGATAAAATTTCTTCTAAGGCTTTTAATGTTTCTTCTGAGACCTTTATTTGTTTAAAAACTTCAATCTTTGCCTCTTTTATGGCAGTTTTCCAAAATTCATCTCTTTCAAAATCTCTACTTTCGTAATCATACTCGTAATACACTTCTTTAATTCCTGCTCCTGCTAATAATTTTAAACATATATAACAAGGAGCCAAGGTACAATAAATGCTTGCTCCTTCTACAGAGATCCCAAATTTAGCTGCTTGAGCTATGGCATTAGCTTCTGCATGAGTTGATCTACAGAAATTATACTTATCTATATCAGGGACACCCTTTTCTCTTCTAAAACAGTAATTACGTCCTTTGTCTGTACAATGCCAAGCGGAAGGCATTGGGCCATTATAACCTGTTGCTAAAATCCTTTTATCTTTTACAATCACAGCTCCTGTGGGGCGGGAATTACATCCTGAACGTAAAGCTACAATTTTAGCAATTAGCATGAAATACTCATGCCAATCAGGTCTATGGATCTTGTCATCCATTTTATTTTTTATAAAAAGGGAATTTTTTGCAAATTTCTCTTATTTTTTCCCTTATATTTTTTCTTAAATTTTCTTTATCCGGATTTTTTAAAACCTCGCACATATAATAAGCTACCTCTTCAACTTCAGCTTCTTTCAACCCTCTTGTAGTTATAGCAGGTGTTCCTATTCTTATACCACTTGTTATTCTTGGAGGACGGGTATCAAAAGGAATGGAATTTTTATTTACTGTAATACCTGCTTCCTCTAAAATTTTTTCTGCTTCAGCACCAGTAAGACCATTTATGGAAACATCCACCAAAACAAGATGCGTATCAGTTCCTCCAGAAATAACTTTAAAACCTTCCTTTTTAAAAACTTCTGCGATTACTTTAGCATTTTTAACTACTTGTTGTTGATAAGATTTAAATTCAGGCTGTAAAGCGGATTTAAAACAAACCGCTTTTGCAGCTATAATATTCATGTGAGGACCACCTTGAATTCCCGGAAATACAATTTTATCAATTATTTTAGCATATTTTTCTTTACAAAGTATAAAGCCTCCTCTTGGTCCTCTCAAAGTTTTATGAGTAGTTGAGGTTACAAAATCTGCATAAGGAACTGGAGAAGGATGAATGCCTGTAGCTACAAGTCCTGCAATATGAGCCATATCAACCATCAAATAAGCTCCCACTTCTTGAGCAATTTTAGAAAAAGCTTCAAAATCTATAATCCTTGGATAAGCACTTGCACCTGCTATTATAAGTTTTGGTTTATGCTCTAAAGCAATAGCTCTAACTTCCTTATAATCAATCATTTCGGTTTCTTTAGAAACTCCGTAGTGAACAATTTTGTAAAATTTGCCAGAAAAATTAACCCCTGATCCATGAGAAAGATGTCCGCCATGTGAAAGATTCATAGAAAGTATAATATCTCCCGGGTTTAAAATAGCAAAATAAACCGCCATATTTGCCTGAGTTCCTGAATGAGGTTGAACGTTGGCGTGTTCTGCTCCAAAAAGTATTTTAGCCCGTTCAATAGCAAGTCTTTCAACTTCGTCAACATTTTCACATCCTCCATAATAGCGAGAAAAAGGATACCCCTCTGCATATTTATTCATTAAACAAGAACCCTCAGCTTCCATTATAGCCATATCTGCTAAATTTTCAGAAGCTATCATTTCCAATTGATATTCCTGTCTATCTGTTTCTTTTTGAATTAAACTCCATATCTCAGGATCAACTTCTTTCAAAAAA
>CAZZLG010000027.1:0-48613 GCA_964654865.1 uncultured Thermodesulfatator sp. | reverse complement strand
AAAATATTGGGGACCTTTAGCATTAAATATTCTTGCTACTTCCCCTGCTGCAGTATTTGTAGATAAGTTAATAACAGCTAAAGGAGAGACTTTTTTAGGACCAAAATTTAAATACTGTAAAATTATTTCTTCAAAAGTTGAAGGAGCTCCTAATGCGCTTGCTCCTATTACTGAAAACTTAAAAGGATTTTTTACGTAGTCCTTTTTAAAATTCCAATTTTCAGCTGTAAGAAGCGCTACAGAAACAAAAAGATGAAACATTCTGTCATACCTTCTAATAAATTTAAGATCTAAAAAGTTTTCTGCTTTAAAGTCTCTACATTCACCAGCAATTTGGCATTTATGATTTTTTGGATCAAAAGAGCTAATTTTTCTGATCCCAGAAACACCATTTTTTAAGTTATCCCAGCAATCCTTTAATCCTACCCCAAGAGGGGTAATAACTTCCATTCCTGTAACAACAACTTTTCTCATATTTATACTTGTTTTATTAAAATTTTTTAGTAAAATTTCTAAAACTTTATACTTAAAATTTAAAAAAAGTAAAGGGTATGCTTAAATATCCTCTTTCTGAAGAACAAAAAATTTTAATTGATTTAGTTACTCAAATCGGAGAAGAATATATAAAACCTCATGCATTAAAGTGGGATGAAGAAGAAGTTTTTGATGAAAAACCTATCAAAGCCTTAGCAGATGCAGATCTTTTTGGAATAATTATTCCTAAAGAATATGGTGGATTAGGATGGGGAAGTTTTGAAATGTGTCTTGCGGTTGAGAAACTTTCTTATTATTGTGCTGGGGTTACAACTATTTATGCAGCAGCTTTTCTTGGAAGTTATCCCATTATTCTTTTTGGAAATGAGGAGCAAAAGAAAAAATATCTTCCTGAAATAGCTAAAGGAAGAAAATTGTGTGCCTTTGCCTTAACAGAACCTCAAGCAGGAAGTGATGCCTTTGCTATAAAAACTATAGCAAAAAAAGAGGGAGACTTTTATATACTTAATGGAATGAAACACTTTATAACAAATGGAGGCATCGCAGATATATATATTGTTGTTGCAATGACAGATCCTGCAAAAGGAGCAAGAGGTGCAAGTGCCTTTATTGTAGAAAAGGACGACCCTGGATTTTCTGTGGGGAAAAAAGAAAAAAAGTTAGGGCTAAGAGCTTCTGTTACTACTGAGCTTTTCTTTAATGATTGTAAAATTCCTAAGGATAGACTTCTTGGAAAAGAAGGCATGGGATTTGTAGTTGCTTTAAGAACTTTAGATTTTGGAAGATGTGGAGTAGGGGCTCAAGCTCTTGGGATAGCTCAAGCTGCTATGGAAGTATCTTTAAAACATGCTACCTCAAGAATACAATTTGGTCAACCTATTTATAACTTTCAGGCAGTCAGTCATACATTTGCTGAAATGGCTATAAAATTAGAAGCAGCACGTGCCTTAGTTTATAATGCTACTAAATACATTGATAGTGGTGCCAAAGATATTACAGGAATATCCTCTATTGTTAAATGCTTTACCAGCGATGTTGCTATGTGGATTACAGAAAGGGCTATTCAAATGATGGGTGGTTTTGGTTACATGAGAGATTATCCTGTTCAAAAATATTTTAGAGACGCAAAATGCCTTCAAATTTACGAAGGAACAAACGAAATACAGAGAAATATAATAGCAAGAGAGCTTATTAAATACTACAAATAAGGTTCTAAAAAATGGGAAAGATAATAGTATGTATAAAAGGTGTTCCTAAACCAGGAATGACAAAAGTTGATCCTGAAACTCATACTTTAAAAAGAGAAAGTTTGGAACTTATTTTAAATCCCAATGATAGAGTAGCTTTAGAGATGGCTCAAAGATTAAAAAATACTTATAATGCTGAAGTAATAGTTATTTCTATGGGTCCTCCTAATGTAATCCCTCTTTTAAAACATGTCTATGCTTTAGGTGCTGATCAGATGATACTTCTTTCTGATAGAGCCTTTGCTGGTTCAGATACTCTTGCAACAAGCTATGTTTTAGCAAAAGCCATAGAAAGACTTTCACCTTTTTCCCTTGTTTTAATGGGGCTTAAATCAATTGATGGAGAAACAGCCCAAGTTCCTCCAGAAACAGCAAGCTTACTCGGTATTCCCTCACTTACTAACGTTAAAAACCTTTTTATGGAAAACGATAAGTGGATAGCTATTAGAGAAATTGATTATGGAGAAGAAGAAGTGGAAGTAACCCCACCTTTGGTTGCATCTATTTCTCCTACAGCTTTTGATTATATAAGACCTCCTTCTTTAAAAAGATTAATAGAAGTTAAAAATAAAGAACCTTTAATTTGGCAGGCAAAGGATTTAAATTTAGATCTTCAAAAATTGGGGCTTCAAGGCTCACCAACTCAAGTAATTGAAGTTTTTGAAAAAAAATTAGAAGCTAAAGGACTTATTTTAGAGGGAAATCCTGAAGAACTTGTAGAAAAATTATTAGAAATTTTTAAAGATAAAGGGTTAATCAAGCTTTGAGGTTAAAAATGCTTGAGAAAATAGAATTAGAAAATTTACCTAAAGGAAGTATTTTAGCTTATGGAGAATTTTATAGAGGAGAACTTAATAGCTCAAGCTTGGAAATACTTTCTCCTCTAAAAGAAATAGGAAAAACTTTAAATAAAAAGCTTGTTCTGGTTTGTTTAATAGATTCTTTAAAAGATATTAAAAATTTGGAAGAAATTAAAAAATCTTTAGCAGATGAGGTATGGTTTGTAATAAATGAAGAATTAAAAGATTTTAGAGAAGATCTATATGCTGAAGTTCTTGTTAGGATAGTAAAATTTTCTCGACCTTATGGATTTTTCTTTCCAGCAACTAAAATAGGAATGTCTTTAGCTCCAAGAATTGCGGGTACTTTAAATGTAGGACTTTGTGCACACGTGAATAGTTTAGAAGTAAAGGATAATCAAGTTATAATGGCAAGACCTACTTATGGAGAAAATATTATAGCTAAACTTATTTCTAAAAGTATTCCTGTTATGGCAACCATCTCCTTAGGAGCTTTTAGTATTAAATATGGAACGGAAGAACCCTTAATGAAAGAAGTAATTTTCCCAAAAGATTTTGTCTGGAAAAGTAAATTAAAAGTAAGAAACTTTGCCCCCTTCAAGAAAAAACCCACAAAACTTTCTACAGCAAAGGTAATAGTTGCAGGTGGAAGAGGTTTAAAAATTAAAGAAAACTTTCAAAAACTTTTTGAACTTGCAGATATTTTAGGTGCTGAGGTTGGAGCAACCCGTCCAGTATGTTATGAAGGTTGGGTAGAAGAGGAAAGGATGATAGGTATTAGTGGAGTAACTGTTAAACCTAAGGTTTACATAGGATTTGGCATTTCAGGAGCTTTACAACATACTGTGGGGATGGAAAATTCAGAATATATAATCGCTATAAATACTGATAAAGAAGCACCTCTTGTTAAAATGGCAAATTTAGCTCTCATAGGTGATGCAGAAAAAATTTTAGATTTGTTGCTGAAAAAATTAGGTAAGTAAATCCCTTAATTTTTTAAAATCTCTTTCTAAAATTTCTCTAATTTTGGGAAACCTTAAACCAGCTGCTGGATGATAAGTAACAAAGAATTCCTTATCTTCTTTTTTTATCCTTTTTCCTCTGAAATCCTTTAAATTTTTACCTGGAAAAAATACAGAGAAAGCTACTTCACCTAATAGAATAAACTTTTTGGGATTAATAATTTCTATTTGTTTTTTTAACCAGGGGGAACAGCTTTCAATTTCTTTCTTTTTAGGTTTTCTATTAACTGGGGGTTGGGGCAAGCATTTTAAAGGGGAGGTTATAAAAACCTCTTCCCTTTTTAAACCAGTAAGCTCTAAGAGATAGTTTAAAAATTTTCCAGCAGGTCCAACAAAAGGTCTCCCTGTTTTATCTTCTTGAACACCTGGAGCTTGCCCTATAACTATAATTTTTGCGTAAGCAGGTCCTTCTCCTGGAACTACATTATTTCTTAATTTCCAAAGACCACATTTTTTACACTTTTTGATTTTTTCATTTAATTTTTCCAATTCTTCTTTCATTTTTTAATGAGATTTTTCAATCTTTTTTCCAATCTTTTAACGTGATCACCCTCCCAATAAAGTTTTTTACATTTAGGACAGTAATTAAATTCATTATAATATTGATAAACCTTAGGTGGAATAAAATCTTTAAAATCTTCTTTTTTAGTTGGTACTAATTCTTCTCCACAAATACTACACAAGTTTAGTTTTAGTTCTGTATTTAAATTTAATTTATGGACAAGAATAGTTAACTGAGCCTTTAAACTTTCTCTGGGCAATAACAAATGTTTAATTCCTGCTTTTTCCAGTAATTTTGCAGTGAAAGGGCTGGTTATAAGAAAAAATTTGTCTTTGTGTTTAAGTATTATTTCTTTATCTATCTTACTTTCACAAATTTGGGTTTTGTAACCAAAAAATCTTAACCACTTACTTAAACCTTTAAGTCCTGCTTCAAGAAAAAATTCCATTCTGCTTAAGTTTTACTTTTTTTCCAGCCAGGTAGTAAATGCAATTCTAAAATTTGTTCAATTTTTACTTCTGAAGGAGCTCCTGTGAGTAAACATTGGGCTCTTTGAGTTTTTGGGAAGGGGATAACTTCTCTTATACTTTTTTTACCAAGCATAAGCATAATTAAGCGATCAAGCCCAAAGGCAATACCTCCATGAGGTGGGGCACCATATTCTAAGGCTGTAAGTAAAAATCCAAATTTTTCCTGAGCTTCCTCAGAACTTATATTTAAAAGCTTAAAAATTTTTTCTTGAAGTTCTCTTTTGTGAATACGAATACTTCCTCCACCTATTTCTATTCCGTTAAGGACAATGTCATAAGCTTTTGATTTTACCTTTAAAGGATCAATATCAAGAAGAGGAATATCTTCTTCTTTAGGGTGGGTAAAGGGATGGTGTACTGAAACTAAACGATTTTCTTCTTCATCCCATTCAAAAAGAGGAAAATCTGTTATCCAAACAAAACTAAATTTATTTTCCGGGATAAGATTTATTTTTTTGGCTAAATGAATTCTTAACTCAGCTAATACGGGATTAACAACTTCTTCTTTATCTGCTACAAAGAAAAAGGTAGCAAAATCTTCTAAAGGATTAAAAATTTCTTCAATTTTTCCTAAAATTGAGCTTTCAAAAAATTTAACAATAGGGGAGCTCCATTTTTCTTCAAAGGAACTTGCATTTTTGTCATATTTTATCCAAGCAAGACCCTTGGCACCTAATTCTTGAGCAAATTTAGTTAGATCCTCTAATTCTTTTCTGGAAAAATTAGCAGGAGCTTTAAAGCCTTTTATTATGCCGCCAGAGTCTAAAACGTCTCTAAAAACTTTGAAAGAAGTCTCTTTAAAAAGAAGGGAAAAATCCTTCAATTTCATATCAAATCTTATATCTGGTCTATCTGTTCCATATTCTTTTAAGGCAGTTTCATAAGAAAGTTTTGGGAAAGGAGTTTCTAAAGTGATATTTAAGGCTTTTTCAAAAAGATAAACTAACAATTCCTCAATAACAGTCATTATATCACTTTCCTCTACAAAAGACATCTCTATATCAAGCTGAGTAAATTCTGGTTGCCGATCTGCTCTTAGATCTTCATCTCTAAAGCATCTTACTATTTGATAATATTTATCTACTCCTGCGATCATTAGAATTTGTTTGAAAAGCTGAGGAGACTGAGGAAGGGCATAAAATTTTCCTGGATAAAGCCTGCTCGGAACTAAATAATCTCTTGCTCCTTCCGGTGTACTTTTGGTTAAAAAGGGAGTTTCAATTTCTAAAAAGCCTTTATTATTTAAAAATTCTCTAATAATTTGATTTACTTTATGTCTAAAAATAAAAGGTTTTAATCCCTCTAAGGCTCTCATTTCTAAATATCGATACTTTAAACGAATTGCTTCTGAAATTTCAGAAAGATCTTCATCCATAGGGAATGGAGGAGTTTTAGAAGTATTTAAAATTTCTACTTCCCTCGCTACAAGTTCTATTTCTCCGGTAGATATCTTAGGATTTTCCATCCCGGGAGGTCTTCTTCTTATTACACCTTTAACACTTATTACGTATTCTATTCTTATGGAATCTGCTAAATCGTAAATTTCAGGATCAATTCCCTCTTCAAAAACTACTTGTAAAAGATCAGTTCTATCCCTTACATCTAAAAATATAACTCCTCCGTGATCCCTTCTTCTCAAAACCCAGCCTGAAACTATAACTTCTTTGCCAATAAAAGTATTGTCAATTTCTCCTATGTAATGAGTTCTTTTTAACTTCATTTAATACTTAAACCCCCTTTTAAATTTTTAAGTTAAAAAATTTAATTGCATTTTCTGTAGTTTTTTCTGAAATTTTTTCTAAATCCACATTTTTAATTTCTGCAATTTTTTGGGCTATATAGATTAAAAATGCTGGTTCATTTCTTTTCCCCCTAAAAGGATGAGGCGCCAAAAAGGGGCTGTCTGTTTCTAACATAAGCCTATCCTTAGGAATAAATTTAACAGCTTCTTTTAAATTTTCAGCCCTTTCAAAGGTTACAACTCCTGGAATAGAAATAAAACCACCTAAATCAAGAATTTTAGAAGCAATAGACTTATCAGTGGTATAGCAATGAAAAAGGAGTTTTAAATCTGAATAATTTTTTAAAATTTTTAAGGCCTCATTCCAAAAAGAATTATTTCCTCTTAAATGAAGAATTACAGGTTTATTATATTTTTTAGCCAGTTCTAAATGTCTCAAAAAGTGCTCTATTTGAACCTCCTTAGGTGAATATTCTTTAACCCCATCAAGACCAGTTTCTCCTATAGCGCAGATTTTTTCTATATTTTCTTCCAAAAATTTATAGTCTTGCTCTTTAATTTTTCTTACTTCATGAGGATGAAACCCAATTGCAGGAGAAATAAAATTAGGATAAAGTTTAGATAATTCTAAAGCTCTTTTGTTAGTATTAGTATCTATCCCTACTACTATAACGTGAACGACGTAATTTTCTTTTGCCCTTTTTATCACTTCTTCCAAATCCCTTTTAAAAAAATCTGAAAAATTTAAATGTGTATGCGTATCAATAAGTTTCATCTCAAAAAGCTCCAGACAAAAGAAATGAAAATATACAAGCTCATAAATATAACTACTGCTCCAGAAAACGGAATATCAAAAAAAATAGAAATTACCGCCCCTCCTAAAATTCCAATAATATTCAAAAAACTAACAAGTATTATTAAAAATTTAAAACTTTTTATAAATTGTAAAACAAAAGTAGTTGAAAATATGAATAAAACCGAAACTAATAAAACCCCCATTAATTTTACACCTATTATAATTTGAAGCGTTATTAAGATTAAAAATGAAAAATTAGCTAATTTAAAGTCAAGTCCTGGGAGTTCTTTATCAGTGATTTGTGCTATCCACAGAGGGTAAAATCTGTAAAATAAAAATAAGGTGAAGAAAAATACTATTAAGCTTTCACAAAAGTCTTTATAAGTTATTCCAATTAAACTTCCGAAAAGATAGGAAAGAATTCTTGCATCGTATTGATAAGTTTTAGCAGCTACTATTAAGGCTAATCCTAAAGCTAAATGTGCAATTATAGAAGTAGCAGTGTCTTCATAAAATTTGGTGTATCTTCTTAAAATCCAGATTAGAGAAGTAAAAAGAAGGGTAAAAACAACTATAAAAGGAAAAGAAAGAAATAAAGGTAATTTATATAAAATTAAGGAAGTTAGAATTACAGCTAAAAAATATATATGAGTTAAAGCATGAGGAAAAAAGGCATTTTTTTTTAAAATAAGAAAGGGAGAAGTAAATGAAATAGATATTCCTAATAGTATTCCTGATAAAAGCCCCCATTTTATTAAACTTATAGAATCAAGAAAAAATTCCATATTTTTACCAATGGGTGTGCTCAATTTTATGATATTCTCGAAAGAATTCTAATTTTTTAGCCATAACACAAAAACTTTCGTGATCACCGTGAAAATAAAGTTTCTGATTTATACAGGCTACTTTATTAACCCATTTAGTTAAAAGCCAGGTTTCGTGAGTTATTAAGATAATGGTAAGTCCCTTTTTATGAAATTCTTCCAAAGTTTCGTAAAAAACTTCTTGAGTAAAAAAATCTAATCCTACAGAAGGTTCATCAAGTATCAAGATTTCTGGATCTGAAATAAGTGCTCTCACTATGTAAGATCTTTGAAGTTGTCCATAGGATAATTCACCAATTTTTTTATTAAGAAGGTTTTTCATACCAAATTTTTCTATTAATTTATCTAATAAAGAAGGTTTTAAGGAAATATCGTACCACTTAAAAGGGAGTAAAAGAAATTCTTTAACAGAAAGAGGTGTTAAAGAATCTATTAAGTCTCCTGCTCTTTGAGGTACATAACCTATTTTATGCCAACTTTTAAAATTTTTAATTTCTTTTCCCCAAAGGAATACTCTCCCTTTAGAAGGAATTAGAAATCCAAGTATGCATTTTGCAAGGGTAGTTTTTCCTCCTCCATTTGGTCCAATTAAAGCTAAAAAGTCCCCTTTTTCTACTTTTAAGTTAATATCTTCAAGAACAAGGTGTTGTTCGTAGTAAAAGTAGAGGTTTTGAACCTCAATAACTATTTGGCTCATAAGAATTCTTTATCTCTTCCCATATTTGGTCAAGCTCTTTAATACTTAGTTTTTCCCAAGAAAGTCTTCTTTTTTCTACTTCTTTTTCAAGTAATTTAAAGCGATTTTCAAATTTATTTAAAGCAAGTTTTAAAGCTTCCTCAGGATTGATTTCAAGTTTTCTTGAGAAGTTAGCTATACTAAATAAAAGGTCTCCTATTTCCTCTTTCAATTTTTCCTTAGGAAGCTTTTTTAAAGAATCTCTAATTTCTTCTATTTCCTCTTTTATCTTTTCAAGTACTTCCTCTCCCTTTTCCCAATCAAATCCAACTCTTCCAGCTCTTTCCCCTAATCTAAAAGCTCTTTGTAAAGCTGGCAAACTTTTTGGAATATTTCCCAGTATTGAAGATTCTTTTCCCTCTTCCTTTTTAATTTTTTGCCAGCTTTTAATTACCTCTTCAGCACTTTTAGCAACTTCTTCTCCAAAAACATGAGGGTGTCTACGTATCATTTTTTGAGCTGTTAAAAAAAGAAGATCTTTTAAAGAAAAAAGTTTTTCTTCTTCATAAAGATATATAATAAAAAGAAGAAGAAATAAAAGATCTCCCAACTCTTCTCTTATTTCTTCTGGATTTCCTTTATCTATAGCTTCTAAAACTTCGTAAACTTCTTCTATAAGATATTTTTTTAAGCTCTGAGGAGTTTGTTTTTTATCCCAAGGACAACCGTTTTCACTTCTCAAAGCTTTAATAATATTCCAAAGTATATAAAAATCAGCTTTTTCTTTTTCTATTCTCATAATTATTGAATTTTAAATTTTTTCATAATATGAGGGATTAAGCCACCATCGTCGAGTATTTTTTTCATAAAAGGAGGTAGGGGTTTGGTAAAAAAGGTTTTATTTTTGGTTAAATTAATTATTTTTCCTTCCTCAGGATAAATTTCTAATTCATCTCCTGAGTCTATTTCTTTAGCTGCTTCAGGGCATTCCAAAATCAAAAGCCCCGTATTAAAGGCATTTCTGTAAAAAATTCTTGCAAAACTCTCAGCAATAACACAGGCTATCCCACAGGCTTTTATTGCAATAGGTGCATGTTCACGAGAGGAACCACAACCAAAATTCTTTCCTGCTACAATAATATCACCTTTATTAACTTTTTTTGAAAATTCTGGATCTACATCTTCCATACAATGTTTAGCTAATTCTTCAGGATCAGTAGTATTTAGATATCTTGCAGGAATTATTACATCTGTATCTACATTATCTCCAAATTTCCAAGCTTTACCTTTAATTTTATCCATTTTTAATCCTCCTCTCTAAGCCCCAATTCTTCCGGAGTCCCTATATATCCAAGTACTGCACTTACAGCTGCAACAGCAGGGCCAGAAAGATATACCTCACTTTCAGGATGTCCCATTCTTCCTACAAAATTTCTATTAGTAGTTGCCACAGCTTTTTCTCCTTTTGCTAAAATTCCCATGTGTCCACCAAGACAAGGACCACAAGTAGGAGAAGATACGATAGCTCCAGCTTCTATAAATACTCTAATATACCCCTTCTTTAAAGCTTCGTAATAAATGTTTGGTGTTGCTGGTATAATTATACATCTTACATTAGGATTTACTTTACGATTTTTCAAAATTTTTGCAGCAATTGCCAAATCCTCAATTCTTCCATTAGTACAAGAACCAATTACCACTTGATCAATGTAAATTTTATCAGATAAATCTTTAACTGGTTTTACATTAGAAGGAAGATGAGGTAGGGCAACAAGAAGGTCTATTTTAGAAACATCATATTCCCTAATTTCTATGTACTTAGCATTTTTATCAGCTTTTAAGATAATTGGTTCCCTTTTAAAACGATTTCTTATGTAAGCCAAAGTTATTTTATCAGGTTCTATTAAACCTACTTTTCCTCCTGCCTCAATTGCCATATTTGCCATAGTAAATCTTTCAGCCATAGAAAGTCTTTTAATTGTTTCTCCTGTAAATTCCATTGCTTTATAAAGTGCTCCATCAACTCCTATGTCTCCTATAGTATAAAGAATGAGATCTTTTCCAGTAATCCAAGGTTTAGGTTTTCCATAATAAACAAATTTAATAGTTTCTGGAACTTTAAACCAAGTTTTACCAGTGATCCAGGCTGCTGCAAGATCAGTTGAGCCAACCCCTGTAGCAAAAGCTCCTAAAGCTCCGTAGGTGCAAGTATGACTATCAGCACCAATTACAATATCTCCTGGTCCTACAAGACCAAGTTCTGGAAGTAAGGCATGTTCAATACCGCAATTTCCCCCTTCATAATAATGTAAAATTTTGTATTTTTTGGCAAATTCTCTACAAATCCTAACTTGCTCTGCACTTTTAATATCTTTATTAGGAGTGAAATGGTCCATTACCAAAACTATTTTTTCTGGATCAAAAACTTTTCCAATATTTGTAGACTCAAAAATTTTTATAGCTAAGGGACCTGTAATATCGTTTGCCAGTGTTAAATCAACTGGAACTTCTACCAATTCTCCAGGTTCTACATAAGCTCTTTTTAATTTGGTTGCTAAAATTTTTTCCGCTAAAGTCAGGGGACGTTTTTTCATAAATTTAGCTCCTTTTGAAAGCTCAAAAGAAAAATTTTACTTTTATTATAAAAAATTGCAACAAAAACCTTGTATTTTACAAATAATTTTTTACAATTTTAAACATAATGGCTTGGAAAAGACTAAATTTTGAGAATCTAATAATTGATTTCAATTATTCTTCTGGGACTTTAGAATATCCAGAAGAAGAAATATTTATTCAACAAGAAAGAGTAGAAAAAGCTTTTGATTTAGCCTTACAAATTGATAAAGAAGGTTATAATGTTTATGTATGTGGTCCGAATGGAATAGGAAGAAGTAGATACACTTTAAAAAGACTTCAAGAAATAACCTCAACCAAAGCAAATCCTCCAGATATTTGTTATGTAAATAATTTTAAAGATTTTTATCGTCCAAAAGCTATAGTATTACCAGCGGGTTATGGAAGGAAATTAGCAGATTATATTGAGGAAATTTTAGAATTCTTAAAAAGAGAGACTTTTAAAGCCTTTGAGGGAAAAGAATATGAAGAAGAACTAAGTTCTCTTACTAAAGAAATAGATTCTCAAAAAGAAACAGTTATAAATGAATTAATAGAAGAAGCCAAAAAATATAATTTAATGGTTCTTTTTGGTCCTGAGGGAGTAAGACTTCTTCCTATTTTTAAAATTGAGACTCCTGTAGCTCAAGAAAAGCTATTGGAAACTCCACAATTTAGGGAAGAATATCAAAGAAATTTAAATGCCTTTGAACCTACCTTTAGACAATATATGAGAAAACTTCGTGAACTTGATAGTGCTCTGGGAGAAAATTTAGTTAATTTAAGAAAAAAAATAGCTACCCATATTGTAAACAAAGCTTTTGAAAAATTGGAGACTGAATTTAAAGACATAGAAGAAGTAAAAGAATTTATTTCTGAAGTAAAAGAAGAATTAGTTAAGAATATTCACCTTTTTATTGAATGGGAGAAGGCTAAGGGCAATGTGGTTGTTCAAAATAGTATCAATAGAGCTCTTAATGTTTTTAGAGTAAATGTTTTAGTAGATAATACAAAAACTGAGGGGGCTCCTGTAATATACGAAAAAGTACCAACTTTAAAGGGACTTTTTGGACAGATTAATTATAGAGCTGAAATGGGAATACTTTATGCTGACCACTTAAGTCTTGCTCCAGGGACCCTTCATAAAGTTAATGGAGGGTATCTTGTTTTAGATCTTTGGGAAGTTCTTAAAAATCCCTATGTTTGGATTTTACTTAAAAGGACCCTCCTTCATAAAAAACTGTACCTTATGGGTGGAATGATAGAAGAAATTCCTGTTCCTCATATAGGACTTCTTCCAGAACCAGTTCCTTTTTCCGCAAAAGTATTTTTAATAGGGGATACCTTTCTTTACTATCTTTTAAGTTTGTACGATCAAGAATTTACTGAATTATTTAAAATAAAGGCAGAATTTAACCCAATAATAGAAATAAATAATAAAGTAATAGAGGACTTTCCGAAAATTATTAAAAAAATTATTAAAGAGGAAAATATAAAAGATCTTGATGCTTCAGGGCTTTCTGAAGTTCTTAAATACGCTATTTATCAAGCTGGAGATAGAAAAAAATTAAATATCATTTTAAGAAATATTATAGATTTACTTAGAGAAGCAAATATCCTTTCCCAAAATGAAACTATTACTGAAAAAGAAATAAAACAAGCCTTAAAAGAGAAAATATTTAGAGTTAATTTGTTAGAAGAAAAAATAAGAGAACTTATAAAAGAAGGGAAAATAATAATAGATATAGAGGGAAAAAAAGTAGGACAAATTAATGGATTAAGTGTTTATATCTTAGGTGATCACAGTTTTGGTAAACCTTCAAGGATTACAGCTAACGTTTTTCCAGGAACAAAAGGAATTATTAATATTGAAAGAGAAATAGATATGAGTGGTCCCATTCATTCAAAAGGAGTCCTTATTCTTTCTTCTTATCTATACAATAAATATAGTACAGATTTTCCTCTTCAATTATCTTGTACACTTACTTTTGAACAAGCTTATGAACCTGTAGAAGGAGATAGTGCTTCAGCTGCAGAGCTTATAGCTATACTTTCTGCTATTTCTAAAATTCCTGTAAGACAAGACATAGCTATAACAGGCTCAATTGACCAGTTTGGTAATGTACAACCCGTAGGAGGGATTAAGGAAAAAATAGAAGGATTTTATAGAGTGTGCAAACTTACTAATTTCACAGGTGAGCAAGGAGTAATTGTTCCTGCAAAAAATTTTGACAATATTCTTCTTGATGAGGAAGTATTAGAAGATATTAAAAAAGGAAAATTTCATATATATACAGTAGAAACTATAGATGATATTATAGAAATTCTCACTATGTATAGTCCTGAAAAATTTCATGAGGAAGTAGCAAAGGGGTTAAAAAAACTTTATAAATTGAGTAAAGAAAAAGAAAAAAAGGCTAAAAAGGAAACAAAAACCTCTAAAAAGCCTAAAAGTTAAATTCTTTTTCTTAAAATTCTTTTATCTCCTACTCTTAAAGTTATTTTCTTTTTATCAAGATATTCTACTAAAGGAATTAAATATTTTCTACTTACTTCAGAACCAAGCAGGCTCCTAAAATCAGATAAAGTCATTTCTTTATTTTTAATTAAAAAATCTATAACCTTTTTCTCAATTTCCTCAAGTACATTTTTATGATAAACTAATTTTTCAGAAACCTTAACCAGAGTTTCCTCTTTTAAAAGGGTCTGTAAAAGTTCTTTGGCAGCTTTGTATTTATCTCTAAAATCTAAAAGGATTTCTTCAAAATCTTTAGGTGTTAATCCCTCTTTTAATATTTTTTCTTCAATTTGTTTTTTAAGTTCCTCTTTTTCTGTTAAATCTAATCTTTTAAATTCAGAAAGAAAAAGTATCTCTTTTTCTTTATTTAAGATCCCTTTTTGTATAAGTTCATCTATTATATGATTAAAAAAGGCATCAGGGATAAAAGAAGAAATTCTCATTTTTAAAAGCTCTTTAGTTAATCCTGAACTAAAGGGATTGTTGTTATGATACTCTCTTAAGGTCTCAATTATTTTATTTTGAAGTTTATCTTTAGTAGTTTTTGAAAAATAAAGAATTTTTTCTTTTTCTTTTAATTTTATTATTTCTTGAGAAAGACTATCCATTAATTCTTTAAATTTTTTATCAAAAACAGAAACCGTAAGTTGTAAGTCCCTTTCTTCTGCACCTAAAAATCCCTTTTTTTCTACATAGTATTTAATAAGCTCTAATGTTTCAGCTTGAGAAATAAACTCAAGTTCTTTTCTTTCCCAGGGTTTGGTTCTTTTTCTTCTATAAGAAACTGGATTTATTACTTCTCCTCCTCCTACTGTAGTATTAGTAGATGCTCTTCTTAAAATAAATCTATCTCCTCTCCATACCGTAACCGATTTTTGAAGAAATATTTGAGCAATATCTGTTTCTCCTGGTTTTAAGTCATCCTTTCCAAAGAGAATAATCTTACCAAGAACCTCTGAGGTACCTACATAAAAAAGAAGATTTTCAAAGTTTCTTATAAAGGGTTTAACATCCTTTAATGAAGTAACTTTTATATCTAACCATTGTGAGGGTTTTAAAACACCTGGTTCAGCAACCACATCGCCTCTTTCTAATTCTTCTTTTTCTACCCCTTGAAGGTTTAAAGCTACTCTCATACCTGCATAAGCTGTCTCTACGTTTTTACCATGAACCTGTATATTTCTTACTTTGGTTTCTAATTCCTTAGGGTATATTTTAACTATCTGATTGAGGTTTATTTTTCCCGAAACAGCTGTACCTCTTACTACAGTTCCAAAACCTTTAATAGTAAAAACTCCGTCAATAGGCAATCTAAATGGTTGATCTTCAGGCTTCATAATTATTTGAGAAGCCTTTTCATCTAATATTTTTAAAAGTTCTTCTTTCCCTTCTCCTGTAACAGCGGAAAAATAAATTATAGGTGCATTTTTTAAAAAAGTATCCTTTAAAAATTTCTCTACTTCTTCTTTTACCAGCTCTAACCAATCTTTATCAACCAGATCTATTTTCGTAATTACTACAACTCCATCTTTTATTCCCAAGAGTTCACAAATTTCAAGATGTTCTTTCGTTTGAGGCATAACTCCTTCATCTGCTGCTATAACTAAAATGACCAAATCTATACCAGTTGCTCCAGCAACCATATTTCTTATAAATCTTTCATGTCCAGGAACATCAACAATTCCGGCAAGTGTCCCAGATGGAAGTAAAAGGTTAGCAAAACCCAAATCAATAGTTATGCCCCTTTCTTTTTCCTCCTTAAGCCGATCGGTATCAATCCCAGTGAGAGCCTTTACTAAAGAAGTTTTCCCATGATCTATATGACCAGCAGTCCCTATAATAATTCTACGCATTTTTAAATTCTATATAAGAAAGGTAAAATCTCCAAAAGAATTAAAAAGAGATGAAATTTCTGCCAGAAGTTTAAGTCTATTTTCTCTTATCTTTTTATCTTCAACCATAACAAATACATTATCAAAAAACTTATCAATTGGTTCTTTAAATTCAAGAAGCGTCTCTAAATACTGTGTATATTCTTTTTTATTTAAAAGATCCTCTAATTTTGGTTGCAGTTCTAATATTTTAGAATGAAGCTCTTTTTCTTCTTTTTCTTTAAAAAAAGTGGGGTCTAAATTGGGAAGTTTCTCTATTTCTAATCCTTTTAATATTTGAGAAGCTCTCTTAAATCCTGTAATAAGATCTATAAAATCTTTTCTATCTTGAAATTCTTTTAAAGCTTTTATTCTTAAAAATTGATCAAAGGGATTAAGAGGAAGTTTTATAACTACTCCGACAAGTAACTTATTAAAACCTAAATTTAAAAATTCACCTTCTAAACGTTTTCTAAAAAATTCTAAAATTTCCGTTAAAACTTCTTTTTCTTTAAGAAACCCTTGTTTCTCAAGAATTTTTAGGCTATAATGGAAAGCGCTTTCTAAATCAAGAAAAATATTTTTTCCAATAAGAATTTTTATGATTCCGTAGGCTGATCTTCTTAATCCATAAGGATCTGCCTCTCCTGTAGGTTTTTCACCACTTCCAAAAATAGAAACAATATGGTCAATTTTATCTGTTAAGGAAAGAACAATTCCTTCCCAAGTTTGAGGAAGATTTTCATTTTGTGGAGATGGAAGATATTGTTCGTATAAGGCTAAGGCTATATCTTTTCCCCCAAAATAACTTGCATATATACTTCCTATAATTCCTTGAAGAGAAGTAAATTCTTTAACTACCTCAGAGGCATGATCAGCTTTAGCATAAAAACAAACTTTTTTAACTTTTTCTAAATCTATATGGGAATTTATTTTTTGAGCTAAATATATTCCGAGTTCAATAAGTCTTTGCGTTTTATCCCATAGAGTTCCACATTTTATATGGTAAACTATTCCTTTTAATCTCTCTACCATTTTTTCTAAGGATTCTTTTAAATCTTTTTCAAAATAAAACTTAGCATCTTCTAACCTTGCTTTGGTAACCCTTTCATGTCCTCTTTTAAGTATTTCTAAATTTTTAGGAAAATTATTATTTACTGCTATAAAATAGTTTATAAGTTTTCCTTTTTTATCTTTCAAACATATATACCTTTGATGTTCTTTTAAGGCTGTAATAACAAGTGGCTCAGGGAGCATCAAAAATTCTTTAGAAAACTCTCCAACTATGGGAAAGGGATATTCAATTAAATGGGCATTTTCCTCTAATAAATCTTTTTCCATTTCTGGAATACCTATTTTTTCAGAAACTTTTAAAATTTCTTCTTTTGTTTTGAGAATTCTTTTTTCTGGATCTACAATTACATAATTTTTTTCTAAAAGGGCTTCATAAGTTTCCCAATTTGCTGAAGTCAATTTGATAGGTTTTTCTGATAAAAACCTGTGTCCATAAGTTATATTTGATGCATCAATACTTGCTATTTTTAGGGGGACTATTTCTTTTCCATACAAACATAACATCCATCTTATAGGTCTTGCAAATTTTATTTCATAATAACCCCATCTCATAGATTTTGGAAAATAAATATTTTGAAGAATATTTAAAAGAATTTGAGGAAGAAGTTCTATAGTTTTTTTACCTGGAATTATTCTTTTTAAACAAAAGTATTCTCCCTTTTCGGTCTTCTTTATAGTTAGTTCTTCAGGACTTGCTCTGTATTTTTTAGCAAATCCTAAGACTTGCTCAGTATAATTTCCTTTTTTGTCAATTCCTATTTTTACCGATGGACCAAGAATTTCTTCTTCTCTTTCCTCTTGTTTTTCAGATAAATTTTTAACAAAAAGAGTAAGTCTTCTTAAGGTTCCTGCAGTTTTTATTTCTTCAAAGTTTAAAAGATTTTCTTTTAATTTCTTTTCTGTAAGTATTTTTAAACTTTCTAAAGCCGGAATAATAAATCTTGCAGGTAGTTCTTCAGTTCCTATTTCCCAAAGTAAATTTTTACTCATTTAATGTCCTTCGGTTTCAAGCCATTTTTCAGCTGTTTTTTTAGCTATACTTCTTACTCTACCTATATAATTAGCTCTTTCTATAGGAGAAAGAACCCCTCTTGCGTCAAGAAGATTGAAAATATGTGAACATTTTATAACACAGTCATATCCGGGTAAAACAAGTCCACGGTTTAAAAGTCTATTTGCTTCCTTTTCAAATTTATTAAAAAGATCCTTTAAAAGAGAAACATCTGCTTCTTCAAAATTATAAATGGAAAATTCTACTTCTCCTCTAAAATGAATATCTCCGTAGGTTATATTTTCGTTCCATTTTATATCAAATACATTTTCCACTTCTTGGAGATACATAGTAATTCTTTCAAGTCCGTAAGTAATCTCTACTGTAACTGGATTGCAATCAAATCCTCCAATTTGTTGAAAATAGGTAAATTGAGTAATTTCCATTCCATCGAGCCAAACTTCCCATCCAAGTCCCCAAGCTCCAAGGGTAGGAGATTCCCAGTCATCTTCTACAAATCTTATATCATGTTCTTTAGGATCTATACCGAGGGCTTTTAAACTTTCTAAATAAATATCCTGAATATCATCTGGAGAGGGTTTTATAATCACCTGATACTGATAATAGTGTTGAAGTCTATTTGGATTTTCTCCATATCTTCCGTCTGTAGGTCTTCTACAAGGTTCTACGTATGCTGCTGAAAAAGGTTTTGGACCAAGGGCTCTCAAAAAGGTAGCAGGATGAAAAGTTCCAGCTCCTACTTCCATATCGTAGGGCTGTAAAATTACACACCCTTTTTCTGCCCAGAATTTATTAAGAGTTGCTATGACGTCTTGAAAATACATCTACTCTTTCTCAACAAAAACTACTTGTTTTTCTTTTTCATCTCTTTTATCAATATAACCGATAACATAACATTTTTCGCCAAGGGCAAAAATAAGGTTTTTAATTTCTTCTAATACATCTTCGCTTATTATCAAAATAAAACCTATTCCGCAATTAAAAACTCTAAACATCTCCTCTTCAGAAACATTTCCTAATTTTTGAATAAAACCAAAAATAGGTAGTATTTCCCATGAACCCTTTTCAATAACTGCTTTACAATTTTTAGGTAATACTCTTGGTATGTTATCAATAAACCCTCCACCTGTAATGTGAACACATCCTTTTATAGGAAGATTTCTGCTGAGAATAGTTTTAATGAAGGGAACATAAATTTTAGTAGGAGTTAAAATCTCTTCCCCGAGAGGGTTTCCTAATTCTTCAGGAATATAATCCAAACTAAAATTGTTTTCTTCAAACAAGATCTTTCTAACTAAAGAAAAACCATTACTGTGAAGTCCACTTGAGGGTATTCCTAAAAGTATATCTCCTATAGAAATGTTAGATCCATCTATAATTTTATCTCTTTCTACGATGCCTACAACAAAGCCAGCACAATCATATTCTTCTTCTGCATACATTCCTGGCATTTCAGCAGTTTCTCCACCTAAAAGCGCACACTCAGAAATTTTACACCCCTCAACAATTCCTTCTATTAATTCTGAAAAAACCCTTTCGTTAAATTTACCAAAGGCTAAATAATCTAAGAAAAATAAAGGTTTTGCCCCGGAAGTGATAATATCATTTACACACATAGCAACAAGATCTATTCCAATTCCTTTATGTTTATTGGCTTTAATTGCTACTTTAATTTTTGTACCTACTCCATCTGTTGAAGCTGTGATTATAGGATTTTTATAAGAAGAAATATCCAAGGAAAAAAAACCGGAAAACCCACCAATTTCTGATATAACCCCTTTTTGAGGAAGATTAGTGGTAAATTTTTTTACAACTTCTACCAAGAGATTTGCTTTTTCTAAGTCCACACCAGCAGACTTATATTTCTCTGCTGTTTCCATAGTTCCTCCTTTTATAAACTTTAAATGCTTAAATTTTATAATACATTTTGCCAAAAACAAGATTTTTAGATAAAATATAAGACAAACCAAATGGAAACAAGATTTCCTCAAAAAGCTTCAGAAAAAGAAAGAGAAGAAATTCTTAAGTATTTAGAAGATAGATTTGGTATAGAACCTTTTTATTTTGAGAAATATGAAATTTTAAGAGGAGTTTCTAATTTTTGGCTTTTCCCAAAGACTCCCTATTTAGAAAAACTTAAAGATCTTCAAGTTCAAACAGTAGGACTTTTATTTTTAAGACAGGTTTCCAAGTATTTAAAACCAACCTCAGCTTTTCTCCAAAGATTTGGTTATTTGGCTAAAAAAAATATAGTTTCACTTTCAGAGGAGGTTATTTCTACCCTTAAAGAAAGAAATAAAGTTGAAATAGAACTTGATTTAGAACCAGGTTACGTAATTTTAAAAAATAAACACTGGATACTTGGCTGTGGTCTTTATTTAGCTGGTAAGCTTTTTTCTTACTTAGAGCCAAAAGTTCTAAAAAATCTATAAAGAACTTGAAGAAAGAGATTTTTCACAATTTACGGAGAAAGACAAATTTTTCTCACCTTTTATATTCCCAATTATCTGGTTTCTTAAAACAGTTTCTCCCACATTAACAACAACTTCATCAAGTCCTGAAATTGCAGTTTTACAACGTTCATTTTCTATAATTATATGGATACTTCCTTGTTTATAACCTATACCTTTAATAATGCCAGCAATTGGTGCTACAATAGAAAGAGGCCCTTTTGCTTTTAGAATATGATTCCCAAGCTCTATAGGTTCTCCATTTAAAGGACTTACTGCATACACCGGCTTAACCTTTATTTTTTTTCTCTCTAACTCTTTTATCTCCTTTAAAATTTTATTATAAGCAAGTTCTGTAGCTTTCTCTTCTTTCTCAACATCAATTAACTTTCTTATTAAAGCCTTTTCTACAAATTTAAATCTTTCCTCTTCATTTAAGAGTGTTAAATAATCTGGACTTTTAAAAAATTCAGAAGAACTTGTATTATAAAGTCTTTTTATATAAAAAGTTATGTACAACTTAAGAAATTTTTCCTTATCGGTTTTTAATAATTCTTTCTTTTTTTCCAGCTGAATTAATTGATCTTTTTTATCTTCAACCTTTTGATTTGTACCTCTTTTAATGGCTTGAGAAATACTTAAATTAAAAAAAATAAAAACTATGGGTATTAAAAAAAATAGCTTAAATTTCATATTTTTTGTAACTTATAATTATAGTTAACCAGGGAAGGAAAAATACAGTTAAAAATATATAAATCCCGAAATAAAAAAGGTGATATTCTTGGGAAAAATCAGGATAGGTTTTAAAAAGAGGAAGTATAGATGATATACTATCTGAAATGTAAAAATATACAAAGGCTGAATATATAAAAGCTACAATTAAAACTAACCCAACAAAAAGAAATCTCAAAAACTTAAACTTTTTTAGGGTTCCTCCTAAAAGAAGGAATATTTGGGTTTGGCTTTTTAAGTAAGAATTTATTAAAGTATTTAAAAAATAAAGAAAAATTAAATAGAATAAAGCCCATGTTATAGCAAGGACTAAAAATCCAAGTTTAAAAAAATAAGCAAAATATATTAACTTAAAAAATCCAGGTTCTGAAATTTCTATATTTGAATTCGTTTTAGTTAAAAGATTAAGTTGAGCTTTTAAGTTAGGAAAATCTTTTATAGAAGTAGGATAAATTTTAAGAATATATGGAAATTGAGATTTTAACTCCTCTTTAGAAAAAATTTTTAATATTTCAGGAGAAAGATCTTTTTTTGATTTTTCTAATAATTCCTCTGGAGAAATTACCACTATATTTTTAACATAAGAAATTTTTTTAATTTCTGAAGATAAGTTTAAAATATTTAGTGGATTGTTCTCAGAAAAAATAAGTAAATTTATGGGCATTTTGTCTTCATAAGTTTGCAAAAGATTTTGAATATTTAAATAAAAGAAAACAATAAATAAGGAAAAAAGATTCCAGAAAAAGAAAAAAAGAAAAAGAAAAAGATAGTAAAAAAGGCTTTGTTTTAGCTCAATTTTACTTAAATACCTAAACATCCTCTACTAATTCACCTCTATTAAGTCTAACAATTTTTCCTAAATTATGATTTAAAATAACAGGGTCGTGACTGGCAAGGATAACAGTTTTCCCCTCTCTGTTAAAATCTTTAAAAATCTCCAGTATCTCATTTATACTTGCTGGATCTAAGTTTCCGGTTGGCTCATCAGCTATTAAAATTTCTGGGTCTCTTATAATGGCTCTGATAATACCTACCTTTTGTTGCTCTCCCCCAGAGAGCTCTTTTACTTTTTTCTGAGCTTTTTGAGAAATATTAAATCTTTCCAGATATTCATAAATAAGAAGTTTTGCATCTTTAGCAAATTTTTTAGAAAGAACTAAGGAAATCTTAATATTTTCATAAACTGTTAATTCTGGAAAAAGTTTATAATCCTGAAAAATAATTCCTAAATTTTGTCTGAAAAGACTTAGGTCTTTAGATTTAAATTTAGAATAGGGAATATTTTCATAAAATATTTCACCTGAGGTAGGTCTTTCTTCTCTATATATAAGTTTAAGTAAAGTTGTTTTACCTGCCCCTGTAGGACCTGTAAGAATTATAAAATCCCCCTTATAAATCTCTAAATTAATATTTATTAAAGCCTTAAAAAAGGGAGGATAAATTTTACTTATATTTTGTAAGGTTATTAAAGCCATTGCAAATTATTATAATTAAAAATTTTATTTTAACAAATCATAGCAATATTACCTTCCCGGCAAAAATTACAAAGCTATAATAATAATCGGTATATTTTTCTAAAGTGTTTAATAGAAAAATTGGGAAGAAATAAAAGAGTAATTTGAAAATTACTTAGAGTGGAGGAAAAGATAAAAAATAGCCAAAAGTTTTTAGGTTCAAAAGCAAGAGTTATAATTTTTGGTTCAATTGTTAAAGGTGATTGGACACCTATAGTAATATAGACATTTTAATTATTTCTGAAAAACTTTCAAAAAATTGGATTAAAATAGATTGTGTGGTTTTGCCTTCTTATAAGGAAGGTGCCAAAAGTTTTGCTTGAAGCTATGGTTATGAGGAAACCCTTTATTACTAACGATGCTTCAGGTTGCAAAATGTTTGCCATGATGAAATAAACGACTTCTTATAAAGCTAAAAGATATAAAAAATTTTTATTATGCCATGAAAAGGATGCTACAGTATACTGAGGCAGAAAGAAAGCAGATGGGTGGAGCTGGAAGAAAATTAATTGTAGAAAAACATGAAAATTAAAAAATTATAAACGAGTATATAAATTTAATTGAGAGCAATTTAAAATAAAAAATAATTTTGGAAATTTCATAAACTTAAGAAGTTGAAGGAGGAATTAATACATAGGATTTTAAAATTTTTTAGAACTCAGAAGTCATTAAAAATGTTTTAACAAATTTTTTTGACAATTAATATCTTTTTGTTATATTTAGAAAAACTTAAAAGGTAATTTTTTATGTTAAGATTCTTAAGAAAGGGTGCAACTTCTTTATATGTCAAGCTTTTTCTTGTAATTATCGTTATTGTTTTTATATTTTGGGGAATAGGGAACTTTACTTCAGAGAGAAAAAATCTTGTAGCTAAGGTTAACGGAATCCCTATTACCTTAAAAGAATTTCAAGAATATTACAATTTCCAAATTTCAAGATTAAAACAAGCTTTTGGAGAACTTTCAAGCAAAGATTTAGCTACTTTGAGATTAAAAGAACAAGTTTTGGAAGAACTAATAAAATTAAAACTTCTTGAAGATCAAGCTGAAAAACTAAAAATAAAAATAACTCCTGTAGAAGTTACTTATGCTATTTCTCAGATACCTTCTTTTCAAGAAAATGGAAAGTTTAGTCCTGCAAAATACCAATATATCTTAAGAGAACTTGGAATTTCTCCTGAATTTTTTGAAAAATTAATTAAATCTGATCTGATTTATCAGAGGCTAAAACTTCTTCTTACTGCACCTGTCATTGTTTCAGAAGAAGAAATAAAGGAATATCTTAAATATAATAAACAAATTTTAGAAATTTTAGAAGTTGATCTTCCTTTAAGAGAGTGTATGCAAAAAATAACTTTTACTGAGAAAGATCTTGAAAAATATTATCTTGCTCATAGAGACATTTATAAGGAAGAAGAAAAAGTTAAGCTTAGTTATTTTTTTATTCCTTATGAAACTAAAGTGAAAGTTACGGAAGATGAAATTAAAAGATATTATGAAGAAAATATAGAGAAATTTAGAACCCCCTTAAGAGTCAAATTAAAAAGAATTTTTATTTCTGCTGATCAACCTGATGCTTTTGAAAAAGCTAAAGCTATTAGAGCTGAATTAAAATCCTTTTCTGACTTTTCAAAATTTGGAGAAATTAAAAGTGAATGGTTTGAAGAATCTGCTCTTCCAGACACAATTAGAGAACTTATTAAAGCTTCTCATCCTAAAGATGTTATTGGACCTCTCAAAACACCTTCAGGATACTTAATTTTAGGAGTTGAAGAAATACAACCTCAAAGAGTTTTGAAACTCTCTGAAGTAGAATCGGAAATTCGTAAATTTTTAGAAAGAGAGAAAATAGTTAATGAAACAAAAGAAAAAGCAAATAAGATTTATGCAGAAATAGTTAAATCAAATAGCTTAAGCCTTTGGGCTAAAGAAGAAAATGTCACCTTAAATGAAACTGAATGGCTTACTCAAAAAGAATTAGGTGAAAAATTTAATAACTTTAAACTTGCTCAAAAAGTTTTCAATTCTCCTAAAGGAGAATTTTTTGCTCCTATAGATATCCCACAAGGAATATTATTAGCTGAAATAAAAGATAAAAAACCAGAAAGAACCCTTTCTTTTGAAGAGGTAAAAGAAAAAGTTAAAAGTGATTTCCTAAATGATAAAGGAAAAGAATTTTGCGAAAATAAAGCTGCGGGTCTTATTGCAGATTTAAAAAATAAAGAAAAAATAACTCAAAATGATCCTATTTTTAGGGAGTTCAATACTAAGGAATTTAGAATAAATAGATACGAATTAAGAGAAATTTTTTCTCCCTTAATTTCTCAAGAACTAAATAATGTGGGTAAAAGTGGACTTATAGAAAAACCTCTTTGGGAGAAAGACACTTTAAAGATCTTTTATATACAAAATATTTTACCTTTTGAGGGAGAAATAAAGGAAAATGAAATTTCAGAAGCTTTTTTTGATCTTTTAAGAGAAAAAAGAGAAATAAGCTTTAAGATCTGGTATCAACTTTTAAGAGAAAAAGCCAAAATTAAAATTTATCCAATTTTTGAAAAACTTTAATCTTTTTAATTAATTTTAGATTTTTAATCAAAAGAGAATGTTATAAAACAAAATAAATATGCCTAAAAGGACTGACATAAAAAAAATTCTGATTATTGGTTCTGGTCCTATAATAATTGGACAAGCTTGTGAATTTGATTATTCTGGAAGTCAAGCTTGTAAAGCACTTAAAGAAGAGGGCTATGAAATTGTTTTGGTTAATTCTAATCCTGCAACTATAATGACAGACCCAGAAATGGCTAATAGAACTTATATAGAACCTCTAACTCCAGAGACTTTAGAATACATAATAAAGGAAGAACGTCCTGATGCTTTACTTCCTACACTTGGTGGACAAACAGGTCTTAATATAGCTTTTGCCTTAGCTAAAAAAGGTGTTCTTGAGAAATATAAAGTTGAACTTATAGGGGCAAAAGCATCCGCTATTGAAAAAGCAGAAAGTAGAGAACATTTCAAAAAAGCAATGGAAAATATTGGTTTAAAAGTGCCTAAAAGTGTAATTGTGCATTCAGTTTCTCAAGCAGAAAAAGTTGTTAAGGAAGTTGGATTTCCCATAATAATTAGACCAAGTTTTACACTTGGTGGAACAGGAGGAGGAGTAGCTTATAATGTTGAAGAATTAAGAGAAATTGTGGAAATGGGTTTAGATATGTCTTTAATCCATCAAGTAATGCTTGAAGAATCAGTTATTGGGTGGAAAGAATTTGAACTTGAAGTAATGAGAGATTTTAAAGATAATGTAGTAATTATTTGTTCTATTGAAAACTTTGATCCTATGGGAATTCACACAGGAGATTCTATTACTGTTGCACCTGCCCAAACACTTACAGATAAAGAATATCAAAGAATGAGAACTGCTGCACAGGCTATAATCAGAGAAATCGGAGTAGAAACCGGTGGTTCCAATATTCAATTTGCTATAAATCCTAAAAACGGAGACATGGTAGTTATAGAGATGAATCCAAGGGTTTCTCGATCTTCAGCTCTTGCAAGTAAAGCTACAGGTTATCCTATTGCTAAAATAGCAGCTAAATTAGCTGTAGGTTATACCTTAGATGAATTACCAAATGATATAACAAAAGAAACAAAAGCAGCTTTTGAGCCAACCATAGATTATGTAGTGGTAAAAATTCCGAGATTTACTTTTGAGAAATTTCCAGAATGTCCTGATGAGATAACTACTTCTATGAGATCAGTTGGAGAAACAATGGCTATAGGTAGAACTTTCAAAGAAGCCTTACAGAAAGCTATTAGAGGACTGGAAATTGGTAGATTTGGTTTTGGGGCTGATGGTAAATCTCCTTCGGATCAAGGAATTATTTTACCTAAGGAGTTAATCAGAGAAAAGCTTGTGCGTCCTAATAGCCAAAGATTGTTTTATATAAGAGAAGCCTTTAAAGCAGGATTTACTGTTGAAGAAATTTACAACTTAACTTACATTGATCCTTGGTTTTTATATCATTTGAAGGAAATTTTTGATAAAAGTGAGGCTTTAAAAGGTAAATCTTTAGAAGAAATTAGCAAAGAGGAAATGAGAGAATTAAAACAAATGGGTTTTTCTGATTATCAAATAGCTTTTTTAACAGGAACAACTGAGGCTAAGGTAAGGGAATATAGAAAATCCTTAGGAATAAAACCTACTTTTAAATTAATAGATACTTGTGCTGCAGAATTTGAGGCATATACACCTTATTATTATTCTTCTTGGGAGACAGAAAATGAATCAAGGGTTTCTAAAAATAGAAAAGTTTTGATAATAGGTGGAGGACCAAATAGAATAGGGCAGGGTATTGAATTTGATTATTGTTGTGTTCATGCTTCCTTAGCATTAAAAGAGCGCGGAATTGAGGCTATTATGGTAAATTCAAATCCTGAAACTGTTTCAACTGATTATGATATCTCTACAAGACTTTATTTTGAACCCTTAACCCTGGAACATATATTAAATATTTACGAAGAAGAAAATCCTGAAGGAGTGATAGTTCAATTTGGAGGACAAACTCCTTTAAATTTAGCTATGCCTCTTTATAAAGCTGGAGTAAAAATTCTTGGAACCTCTCCAGAAAATATTGATAGAGCTGAGAATAGAGAAAAGTTTGATAAGCTTTTAGAGAAACTTGGACTTAAAAGACCAAAAGCAGGAACTGCATATAGTGTTGATGAAGCTATTAGGGTTGCTCAAAAATTAGGTTATCCACTACTTGTTCGACCTTCTTATGTACTTGGTGGTAGAGCAATGAGAATTGTTTATACAGAGGAAGAACTTAAAAGTTTTATTGAAACCGCAGTTAAGGTTAATCCTGAATATCCAATTCTAATAGATAAATTTTTAGAAGATGCTATAGAAATTGATGTTGATGCAATCTCAGATGGAGAGACAGTTATAGTAGCAGGTATAATGGAACATATTGAAGAGGCAGGAATTCACTCTGGAGATTCAGCATGTATATTGCCTCCTTTACACATTCCTCCTGAGTTAATAGATGAAATAAAAGAAGCGACCAAACTTTTAGCTAAGGAATTAGAAGTTAGAGGACTTATTAATGTACAGTATGCCATAAAAAATAATGAACTTTATGTTTTAGAAGTAAATCCAAGAGCTTCAAGAACTGTTCCTTTTGTTTCTAAAGCCATAGGTGTTCCTCTTGCAAAACTTGCTACCTGGATAATGATAGGAGAAAGTTTAAAAGATATAGGATTTACAAAAGAAATCATACCTCCTTATTATTCAGTAAAAGAAGTAGTTTTCCCTTTTAAGAGATTCCCTAAAGTGGATGTAATGCTGGGACCTGAGATGAAATCTACAGGTGAGGTAATGGGTATAGATTGGGATCCTGCTTTAGCCTATGCTAAAGCTCAATTAGCTGCAGGAATGGAATTACCAATTGAAGGAAAAGTTTTTATCTCTGTTAAAGATGAAGATAAACCTTTGGTAATTCCTATTGCTAAAACTTTAAAAGAACTTGGTTTTAAATTAATTGCTACTAAAGGAACTGCTCAGTTTTTAAAATCCTTTGGAATAGAAGTAACAGAAATTCCTAAAATATCTGAACATGTAAGACCTAATATATTAGATTTATTAAAAAATAAAGAAATAGCTTTAGCTATTAATACTGCGAAAGGTAAAGAAAGTAAAGATGATGCCTATCTTATAAGAAGATACAATATGGAATTAGATATACCCTATGCTACCACTCTTTCTTGTGCAAGAGCTATGGTAGAAAGTATTAAAAGATTAAAAGTAAAATCTTTTTCTTTTACCCCTTTACAAAAATATTATACCTATCTTGATTATAAATTTTATAAAATGTAAAAAATTTCTCCTGAAAAAGCCTCAAAAATTTCTTTTGAAGAAGTATCTTCTATTAAAAGGGTTCCTTTTTCTGTAATATCTAAAACTTTTCCTATTATTAAGAGTTCTTCTTTATCAAGATTGTGAGTATAAATTACACATCTTCCTATGGTATCTGAAAATATTTTAAAATCTTCTACTATTAAATTGACTATATTTTCTTCTTCAAGTTTTTTTCTCTCATAAAACCTTAAAAAACCAAAATAATATCTTAACCAGTAAAGAATATTTTCTAAAACTTGAAAAATGGATAATTCTTTGCCCAATATTTCTTTAAAACTTGTTGCAGAGATATTAGATGGTATAGGATTGTTAACATTTAGTCCTATACCAGCGATATACCAATTGTCAAACCTTTCAATTAATACTCCTCCAATTTTCTTTCCATTTAAATGGAGATCGTTAATCCATTTAATTTTAGCTTCATTTATACCAAAATAATTTGCACATCTTTGCATAGCTAAACCAAAAATTATAGAAACAAGAGAAGAATTTTCTATTAAAAATTCATCATAAATACTGATTGCCATCCAGACTCCACCTTCTAAAGCAAACCATTTTCTATCAAATCTACCTTTAGCTTTAGATAAAAAATCAGCTCTAATAACCCTTCCGTTAGCTTTTTCTGGCAAAAGATAAATTAATTTTTTAGCAAGATCCATCGCTCTGGAGAGTCTTTTAAAATGCCAGATTTCTTGACCTATTTCAGGAAAATATATAGAGTAGTCCAATTTTAAGATTTAGGCCATTCTTCTTTTATTCTTTCTATAATTTTTTGTAAGTGTGGAAGATTTTCCTCTAAGCAAAAGCCAATCAAAGGTTGATCTCTTTCTACTAATTGGAAAGGTGCAAAATAAACATGATATATCACAAAATCTCCTTCTTCTGGGAAATAGATAGGGGTTTCTCTTTTCATAAAAGCCATTATCAAAATCTCTTCTCCCTTTTTAACTTTAACCTTCCCTATACCCTGTTTTTCAAGTTTTGAAGCAAGTGAAGGGCTTAAAGTATATCTCGCTGTTTCAGGAGCTTTTACAATATAAAGGGCTGAAAGTAATATTTCTGAAACAATTTCTTCTTGAGAAAGGGGATGTTTTATTTCTAAAATTATTTCTTCAGCCTCTACAAACTTATTCAAAAGATCAATTCTTAACTTTTGAACTTCTCCACTTATTTTAGCTCTAATAACTTTTTGATTTCTTTCTCTTTCCAAAATAAAAAGTGGAGTACCTGGCTTTTCAAGCCATTTACCAGAAGGTCCCTTAACAAAATCTCTTTCTTTAACTTTAAACTCCCTTATATATCCTGTATGAGGCGTTAAAACTGGATAAATTTTATATGGATTGGTTCTGAATTTTTGTAACATCAAGTTTAGATCTTGGTATTCTATTTTCATATTTTTTACCTATAGTAGAGGTTTTTTCCTCCCATTGTAAGTAAAGCTAAAAATAATTTTTTCCTAAGTTCTCTTCTATCCCAAATTCCTTGAATATGTCCTCTTTTTAGGGCATTTTCTGCACTGTGATAATCAGGAGGAACATCCTGACCAGTTGTTTCTCTTATTACTCTTGGTCCTGCAAAACCTAATCTGGTAGATTTAAGAGCAAATTGATAGGGCGCTGAACCTAAAAAACTTGCCACTGGTCCAGCATAGGAATTATTATCATATACTACAATATATAATCCTCCAGCATCAACATAATCTCTTACAGCCATTGTACATCTTGGCATTTGGGTTAATCCAAGGGTCCCCTCATGTATTCTTATTCCCCCTGTGGTATGAACAAGAGCCAAAAAGGGACGACGGGTTACTTTAGCAAGCTCAATAGCTCTTATAAATTTCTCTCCTTCAGCAACTCCCACAGTACCTTGTCTAAAATCTCCTATTAACATCACTGCAACTAAAGAAATGCCTCCAATTTTTGCTTCAAAAGACAAAAGAGCTGACTTTAATTTTGTTCGTTCTCTTGCCTCCTTTAACTTTTCAGCATAACCTTCATATTCTAAAGGATTCCCTGAAGCTATATCATCATTAAAAGTTTTTACACTATTTTTATCAAAAATATTATTAAGATACCATTTATATTCTAATGGAAAATGATATCCACAATTAGGACAAACTCCACAAAATTCTCCATATAAATCAGGAACCCATATATCAGGACATCCATATTTTTCAGCAGAAGGACAAGTTACTGTTTTATCCTCCAAAGCTAAAGGACTTGTATAGGGAGTAATTTCTTCTTCAGTTAAAATAGGAGTGGGTATTTTAGCTTTAATTTTTTTGCCCACTATAAGATTGTAAACTGTTTTTACAGGATCTGAGACTGGTTTTAAAAGTAAAGAAGATTCACTTGTTAATTCATCAAGAAATTTTTTGAAAGTTTTATGACTAGGTCTAAGAATTCTATATTTTATTTCATTTTTAAATTTTAAACTAAGAGTATGTCCAAAATCAAAAAAGGTTTTAAATACACTTTTCGGTTCACAAACCGCCCATTGACTCATTTTTCTATACTTTTTATATCTATTTTCTATTAAGATCTCTATTTCGTCTTCATCTAAATCCCAATTTACAAAAAATTTAAATTCCTCAGTATCTTGTTTTGAAAGAACGTATTTTCTCAAAAATTTTAAACTGCGCGTTTGCAAAATTATTTCATCAGTTGCTTTTATTAATTCAAATCTCAGTTTTCTAAAGAATTCGTAATCTTTTCTTCTTGCTCCAAGGGGAGGTTCAGGTATAATTTTATCTATGATTCCAAATTCTAAATTATCTTTAGCAGTCAATTTTAGAGCTTTAGCACATTTTTCTACTAATTCTCTTGGTGGTCTACCTTCTTTTAGTTTAGCTTCAATAGCTGCAGCTCCTTCAGGACTAATAACTGAATAATATCCTTTTTCAGCCATTAATCTCTTATCAGCAAGTCCTATAGCTTCTGCTCCTCCAGAGCCACCCTCAGAAATAAAAGCTACAGTAGGGACTTTAAGTTTTGCCATACAATATAGATTTCTTGCTATCTGTTGAGTTGAACCAGGATAATCTTCAATAGGATAAGCTCCAGGAGTAAAAATAAAAAAATGTATTGGTATTCCCTCTGTTTCTGCCATTTTCATATAACGAAAAGCCTTTTCATTACCCCAAGGCTTAGCACTACCTCCTTGACGAAAATCTTCTCCGTGTCCTTTTTCATGTCCAATAACCATTACTTGATGAAAATAAAGATCATTTCCTACTTTTCTAACTATAGTTGCTTTAGCGCATACCATAGCAGGATCTATATTTAATTCTCCTTCTCCTCCTAATTCCATATAAGAATCATAAACATTTTCTAAAATATCTTGAAGAGTAAATCTTTGAGGATGTCTTGTAATTTTGACAATTTCATAAGGAGTTAGAGTTTTTTCTCCTTCATCTATTATAAATTTGAGTCTATTTTCAACTTGGGTAATAAAATTTTCTATAAATTTTTCATCATATTGATAGAAATCTTCATAAACCTTTGATATATCCTCAATTAGAGAGGAGATACTTAAAAAATCTTCGCCCTTTATATCCTTTATATAAATAGCTGTATCTAATAAGTCTTTAATTTTTCTATGCCATTCAAGTTTCATAGGCTTTAAGTTTCTATAAATTTATAGATTAGTTCTAATTTTTCTTTCAAAAATTCTATATTGGTAATTAGTTTATCTCCCTTTGGGGTATATCCCTCTATTATAACCTTATTTAAAAATTCTAAGCTTCTTTTTTTTGCCTCTTCAAAGTTTTCTCCGTAGATTATAGCTAAAGCTAAATTAGGATCAAATTGAGTAGGAATAATATATTGTTGATCTTGTGGTACATGAGTTCTTACAGTAAGCCAAGGCTCAGAAGTCCAGGAAAATTTAGTAATAGTTCCACTAAGAGGGGAAAATCCTTTTCTTGTGTCCTCAGCAATTAATCTTAATTCAATACTTACACCTCTAAAGTGAATATCCTCTTGAGAGTATCCTAACTTTTCTCCTAAAGCAACCCTTATTTGTTCTTTTATCAAATTTATCTGCTTATTTTTAACAAAGGAAATTTTTGCAGAGATTTCATTTTCTACCTGAATTCTTGTATTAACTTCCATTAGATAGTAATTTCCTTCCGGAGTAATTAACCATTCCCATGTTCCAACATTATCATAATTGAAATGTTTAGCTAACTCTAAAGAGTGCTTAATTATTTTCTTTTCTACTTCTTTATAATCAAAAGCATAAGAAGCATTTTCATTAAACCCTGGAGCAATTTCTATTCTTTTTTGTTTGTAAATGCTTTGAATAGTGCAATTTCTCGTTCCAAAATGAACGTACTCTCCATGTTTACTTCCAAGGATTTGAACTTCTACATGCTGTATAGATGGAATTTTTACTTCTATAATGATTCCTTCATCTCCAAAAAACCTTTTAGCGTAGGCTCTTATTTTTCTAAAGGTAGGACGAAGTTCTTCCAAATCTTTTACTTCTGCAATTCCCATACCTCCACCACCTGCAGCTGCTTTAATTAAAAAGGCTAAATTGTAAATCCCTTCGGAATTTAAACTTTCATAAAGTTCTTCAGCTTTTAGTTCTGCTTCAATTTCATTATAAATAGGTTCTGTAGTTCCAGGAATAACAGGTATACCTAAATTTTTAGCCACCCTTTTTAAAAAAAGTTTGTTTCCAAGGTCCCTTATAGCTTCCCAAGGAGGACCTATAAAAATCAAGGGGCGCTCTCTTTTAACTACCCTTCTTGCAAATCTATAGTTTTCTGAGAGAAAGCCATATCCAGGATGAATTGCTGTGCATTTAGCTTCATCAGCTACTGCCAAAAGGTCATTCATATCTCTGTAGTCTGAAATCCTGTATTTTTTATTTGCTAATCTTACATGAAGAGAATCTTGGTCTTCTTTAGTGTAAACTACCACATAGTCTATACCTAAATCTTTACAAGCCTCCATTATTCTTAATGCAATTTCTCCTCTATTTGCTATAAGAACTCTTTCTTTCATAAAGTTTTAGATCAATTTTCAAATGGATTTTTTAAAATAAGACAATCTTCTCTTTCTGGACCAGTAGAAATTAAATAAAAAGGAATTCTTAAGTATTCCTCTATAGTTTTTATATAATTTTTGGTTTCATCTGGAAGGTCTTCAAACTTTTTAATATTTTTAAGATCTTTTTTCCATCCTGGCAACTCCTTATATATAGGTTTTAGTTTAGCCATTTCTATCAAACTTGCAGGTAAATAGTCTATTGTTTTTCCCTCATACTCATAGGCTATGCATATTTTTAATTTTTCAAATCCTGATAATACGTCAAGTTTAGTAAGAGCAAGGGCTTTGATACTATTTAGCCTAATTGCTGTTTTTACCAAAACAAGATCTAACCATCCACATCTCCTTGGTCTTCCAGTGGTAGAACCAAATTCAATTCCTCCCTTTCTTAAACGCTCTCCTAATTCATCTTTTAATTCTGTTGGAAAGGGTCCCTCTCCAACTCTTGTAGTATAAGCTTTTACTACCCCTAAAACCATGTCTATTTCTAATGGACCGATTCCAGCTCCACAACATGCATTTCCAGCTAAGGTATTGGAAGAGGTTACATAAGGATAAGTTCCATGATCTATGTCTAAAAAATTCCCTTGGGCTCCTTCAAATAAAATCTTTTTATTCTCTCTTTTTGCTTTCCAAAGAAACATAGAAACATCTGTAAGGTAGGGTTTTAAATATTCCCCATATTTTATGTATTTTTCATATACTTCTTCAAATTTTATAGGTTCAGTATTAAGATATTTCAAAATAAAATTTTTTTCCTCAAGTATAGTTTTTAATTTTTCTTTAAAAAATTCTGGATAAGTTAAGTCTATTAATCTAAAGCCCTTTCTTGCGACCTTATCTTCATAACAGGGACCTATTCCTCTACAGGTAGTTCCTATTTTATCTTCTCGTGCTTTCTTTTCTCTTGCCAAATCAAGAGCTTTATGGTAGGGCATTATAGTATGAGCTTTTTCACTTATGAGAAGTTTATCAGGACCTACTTTAAAGCCTTCTTTTTCAAGTTTTTCTATTTCATAAATTAACACCTCTGGATCTACTACAACACCATTTCCTATTACACAAGTAGTTTGAGGCCATAAGACCCCTGAAGGAATTAAATGGAAGATATATTTTTTTGAACGTATAACTATAGTATGTCCAGCATTATTTCCACCTTGGAAACGAACTACTATATCTGCTTTTTCTGTAAGAACGTCAATTATTTTACCTTTTCCCTCATCTCCCCATTGTGTCCCTATAATAACTAACGCAGACATAAAACCCCCTTACCATTCTAGAAGGTATTATAACATAAGTTTTAAGATTACAAAGATATTTTAACTAACTCTTTTTATTTTTGCTACAAAAAATCCCACTGCTTGAATTTCATGTGTATAATAACGTTTAGATAATTTTAATGAAGGATGATAAGGTCTTCCTTCCCATTCAGTAATACCAGGATGAAAGGGTAGGGGAGATTCCCAATCCAATAGCTCTGCTTGTCTTTTTCTAAGCAAATAATCAACTACTTCTTCATTTTCTTTAGGGTTAATGGTACAGGTGCTATAAACTATTATTCCACCAGGCTTAACCAAATCAAAAGCTCTAATAAGTAACCCTTTTTGAATAGAAGGTAAATTAGCTTTACCACTTCCTTTTTGATATAAAATTTCTCCTTCCAATCCTACTCTATATCTTCCTTCTCCTGTGCAAGGAGCATCAACTAAAATTTTATTAAAAGGTATTCCAAAAGGAAATTGCTCTCCTCTATATCTTGTAGTAATGGTGCAAGTTATCCCCAGTCTTTTAATATTTGCCACAAGAGCAGTTAATCTATCAATTCTTTTATCATTTGAAACAATTATTGCTTTATCCTCTGTTATCATAGCTATAAGACCTGTTTTACCTCCAGGAGCTGCACACATATCTAAAATTAGGTCTTCCGGTTTAGGATTAAGAGCAATTACAGGTAAACTGCTTGAAAGGGTCATAGAATGGATAAGTCCTAAACTATACTCTTCCAAATTTCCTAAGGATATCTCTTCATCGTTAAGAACTCTATAAAAATGAGGAATTTCTTCAATTTTTTCAAAAAAAACACCCTTTTCCTCAAGCGCCTTTAATAAATAATCTTGATTATCTTTAGTTGAAACTTTCAAAGTATTTATTCTGAAATATTGGGGGATAGGGGATTTTAAAGAGGAAAGAAATTTCTCATAATTAGGAATTAAGTTTTCATATTTACTAAAATACTCTTCGTAATTAAAAGTTTTTTTCATTCACCACTTTAAATTTTTTTATTATCTCTTTAATTACCTTTATAACTTTTTTCTGTAATTTCCTCAATTTTTACAATTTTATTTCTGGAAGTTTTTTCCTTTTAAAATTTTAATCTCCTTTTTAGAAATTTTAAAAAATATTACCCAAAAACTTACATAAACTTTCATTAGCTTTGTTCTTTTCAGGAAGTGCCTTTAAAGAAACTTCTAAAAAATTAGGTTCTTTAAACTGAAGAATTTTATCTTTTGAGAAACCGGGTTTTACTTTTATTTCTAAAAGCATTAAAAAATTATAAATTTTATTAAAAGGCGGTGCAAAAGATTTTTGATAACAAATATAATAAAAATGACAATAACAGGACTTATGTCTATTCCTCCAATAGGGGGAATTATTTTACGTACAGGAGCTAAAACAGGCTCCGTAACCTTATAGAGAAATCTCACCAAGGGATGATAAGGAGAAGGATTTACCCAAGAAATAATAGCTCGCGCTATTATTATCCATACATAGATAGTTAATAATAAATCTATCAATTGGATAAATGAACTTAGAAGAATTTTCATTATTATTTCTAAGTGCTAAAAGATTTTCCTTTATTTTCGTAGGCTTCTATAATTTTTTGTACTATGGGGTGTCTCACCACATCGTTTTTAGTAAAATACACAAAAGTAATCCCTGAGATACCTTCTAATATTTCTATAGCTTCAAGAAGTCCTGATTTTTTAGGATCTGGAAGGTCTATCTGGGTTATGTCTCCTGTAATCACAGCTTTTGAATTTTGTCCTAAACGAGTAAGAAACATTTTCATTTGTTCTGAAGTAGTATTTTGAGCCTCGTCAAGAATGATAAAAGCTTCATTTAAAGTTCTTCCTCTCATAAAAGCAAGAGGAGCTATTTCTATAGCTCCTTTTTGAAAAAATCTAACTACTTTATCAAAAGAAAGCATATCATAAAGTGCATCATAAAGAGGTCTTAAATAGGGGTTTACCTTTTCCGCAATGTCTCCTGGTAAAAATCCGAGTTTTTCTCCAGCCTCAACAGCAGGTCTTACTAAAATTATTCTGTTTATTTCTCCTTTCATAAGAGAAGAAATAGCCATAGCTACAGCAAGATAAGTCTTTCCTGTTCCAGCAGGTCCTATTCCAAAAACTATTTCAGACTTCCTTATAGCTTCTATATATTTCTTTTGTGTTACACCTTTAGGAGTTATTACTTTCCTTCCAGAGGTTACAAATATAGTATCTAAAAAAATATCTTTCAGTTTGGCGTGGGGATTTTCTAAAATAATTCTTGATGCGTATTCTACATCCGAAGGATAAAGGTTATAACCTGATTTAATAAGAAAATACAATTCTTCTATAGTTTTTTCTGCAAGTTCAGAATCTATAGGTTCTCCTGTAATAAAAACATGGTTTCCTTTAAGGCTTAGCTGAACTCTAAAAAAATTTTCCAAAATTTTAAAATGAGCACCTCTTTCTCCATAAAGAGAACGCAATATAGGGTATTCTTCAAAAACAAGTTCTTTAGTAATAACCTCTTCTTTTGCATTTTCTAAATTCATTTAAAGTTTCACCTCTTTACTAAATTATTTAATTTTTGAGTTATTTTAATAATAATTGAATTTAGAATAATTTCAAGAGATCCTTAGTCTTTCTTGTATCTAAAAATTTGACAAAAGGTAACTTAGTATTAAAATACTCAAGCTGAATTTAATTGATTAATCTTTTTTGATGGGGGGTAAAATAAATGATTAAAAAAGAAAAAAGTTTTATTATGGAACAGCAAGATAAAAAATTAAGAGAACAACTTGCCAAGATAAAACATAAAATACTTGTTATGTCTGGAAAGGGTGGGGTAGGAAAAAGCACTGTGGCAGTAAACGTAGCTATCGGGTTATCTTTACAAGATTTTATGGTAGGACTTCTTGATGTAGACTTACATGGTCCTAATGTTCCTAAAATGCTTGGTGCAAGAGATTTAAAGCTTTCAAGAAGACCTGATGGAAGATTAGGTGCTATTAAATATTCTCCTAATTTAAAATTTCTCTCTATTGAGCCTTTATTACCCTCTGAAGATACAGCTATCATCTGGAGAGGACCTATTAAGCATTCTGCTATAAGACAGTTTATAGGAGATATAGAGTGGGGAGAATTAGATTATTTAGTAATTGATTCACCTCCTGGGACAGGAGATGAGCCTTTAACGGTTGCTAAAACTATACCTGATGCCTATGCCCTTATAGTAACAACCCCTCAAGAAGTATCTCTTATAGATGTTAAAAAAGCAATAAAATTTTGCCAAAAAATAAAGCTTAGAATTCTTGGTATAGTCGAAAACATGAGTGGTTTTATTTGTCCCCATTGCGGAAAACCAGTAGATATTTTTAAAAAGGGTGGAGGACAAAAATTAGCAGATGAATTAGGAGTTAGATTTTTAGGTAGAATTCCTGTAGATCCACGTATAGTAGATACTGGAGATGCAGGTAAACCAATAATAGCTGCTTATCCAGAAGGTGTAACAGCTAAAGCCTTTGAAGAATTAGTTAGAAATATAATCGTTGCTACAGAGGAGATGAAAAAAGACATTTTAGAAGAAAGATTCATGAGGATAGCTATTCCTATAAGTACACCCTCTAAAATTGAAACTGACTCAGAAAAATTTGAACTTTTTGCACTTTATGATATAGAAAATAATAAAATTCTGGTAAAAGATGTAGTTAAAAAGGCAGAAAATCAGGGATTAATTGATTTTTTAAAGGACCAGGTAGTTACTCATATCCTTCTTTTTGATCCTCCCAAGGAATTAGCAAATTTTCTCTCCCAAAATGAAATAAAGGTTTTGGTTACAGATACTTCAACTGAACCTCCAGATAACTTAATTGAAGAATATCTAAGAGAAAAGCAACTTCATTAATTAAAAAGCACTTAAAATTGGATATTTACTATTTTACCTATACAGGAACTTCAAAAGAGATAGCAGATTATTTAGGCAAAAAATTTAAGATAAAACCAAAAGAAATAAAGACTTATAAATTACCTTATTTCATTTGGCTTATTCTTTCTTTTATACCTTATTTGTCTCTCAAAGCATATTTTGAACCTCCTTCAAGTGATACGATAATTCTTTGCTTTCCTAAATGGACTTTTAATTGCCCACCTGTAACCTATTTTTTAAAAAAGCTTAAAAATACACGTTTTAAAACCTTTGTTATGATAATAAGTTATAGAGGCTGGGGAGAAAAATTTTATTATCGGTTATATTATAAACTTGCTTCAAAAATAGCTCAAGAAATTAAAATAATCTTTATTAAGAAGAAACTTTGGGATTTAGGAGTTTATAAAGAAATAAAAATTTAATACTTTTAAAATTTATTTACTAAAATTATTGATTTTTAAATTTAATGATTTATATTATTTCAAAAAACTTAGGAGGTTTAAAATGAGTAAGATTTTAACTATTGATGAGGAACTTTGTATAGGATGTGGAACTTGTTCAGAAATATGTCCTGAAGTTTTTGAGCTTAATGAGACAATTGAAAAGGCTTTTGTTAAAAATCAAGATGCTTGTTCTCAGTGTGATTGTGAAGAAGCTATAAATAGTTGTCCTGTGGGAGCAATCTCTTGGAAAGAGGAGTAAAAAATTCCAAAAATGTAGTGAAAAATTAGTTTTTAAAGTTTAGTTTTTCTATTACCAGCTCTTGAACTTTCCTAAAATCTATCTTTCCGCTTCCCATCTTAGGAAGTTCTTCCATCACTACGAAGTGCTTAGGGATAGCCAAGTTAGGAAGAACCTTTGCAAGCTGTTTTAAAACTGTTTTTTCATCTACTTTTTGGCTTACTACGGCAACGATTTTAGCTCCTTTGACTTCATCGGGTACTTCTACCACGCAACATTCTACATCCTTAGGTAAAACTTTTTCTAACTCGTCTTCCACCTTTACTAAAGAAATCATTTCTCCACCTATTTTGACAAATCTTTTAAGCCTTCCTACATGCCATAAGTATCCATCTTCGTCTAAGTATCCCATATCCCCCGTGTCATACCATCCATGTCTTATTCTCATAGAGGTTTCTTCTAAGTCATTAAAATAACCTTTCATTACATTAGGACCCCTTACTAATATCCTTCCTACCTCATTAGGACCACACCTTTCTCCAGTTTCGTAGTTTTCTATCATCACTTCAAGGTTAGGGAGAGGTTTCCCTACACTTCCAGGTTTGTAAGCATCAGGCATGTTAGCTGAAATAGCAGGAGAGGTTTCAGTGGTTCCATACCCTTCTAAAAGAAGTTTCTTGTGTTTTTCCCAAAAGGCATCTCTAAGAGTTTGGGGACATTTATCTGCACCACTTATCATAAGCCTTAAGCTGTCAAAGGTTCCTGGTTCTGATTTTCTAAGATAGCCCCACCAAAAACTAGGGGTAGCTGCCATAAGCGTAGGTTTCTCTTCTTTGACAATCTGACAGATTTTTTGGTAATCAAGCGGTGTTGGATAAGTAATTAAGGTCATACCGTGATAAAGTGGAGTCCATAGGTTTACTGTAATCCCAAACACATGAAAATAGGGTAAAATAGACATGATAATATCTTTTTCAGTAAGTTTAGCCATTTGGCTAAAACCCTCTATGTTACTAAGGATATTTTTGTGACTTAATTCCACTGCCTTAGGATCTTTTTCGGTTCCGCTGGTAAACAAGATAACTGCTGTTTTTTCAGAATCTCCGTCAACGCCACAATAGTTCATTAAAAATTTTAATGGAAGTTTCGAGATAGCCGAAGCTATAATTTTTTCTTTTAGATCTATCTCTTCTATCCATTTTTCTACAAAGGCCATGTTCTCTAATATTGGACAGTTTATCCTTTCAAGCAATTTTTGAGAAGTAATCACAGTGTGAAAATTACACTTTTCCCTCGCGTATTTTATATTATGCTCAGCTCCGGTAGAGTAGTTAAGCATCACAGGAATTTTTCCTGCCATAAGAGTACCTATAACAGTAAAGACAGCAACAGCAGAGTTTGGAAGCATAATCCCTATTAACCGTTCTTTAAATCTTTTTATTTTTCGAGAAAAAATAAGACTTGCAATTAAGGTTTGCTGATAAGTAAACCTTTTTTCAACCAGTCTATCTACAATAGCTATTTTATTAGAATAGGTTTTAGCAGTATAAATAAATTTCTCATGAAGTTGCATTTTCTCTTAACTCTATTTAAAAGTTATAACGAAGCTGCGCACTTATTATATCAACATGTCCGCGGTAATAACCTTTCAATCCACCTCTTAAAAGGTCTTCTCCCACCGGGTCTTTGTCTATATGAGATTTTTTAAAAAAAATGTGCACATAACCTAAATCAAATTTTGCATTTTCAGAAAAGTTATAACCTAATCCTAAAGCTATCCAAAATCTATCAGTATCTGGTATTCTTGGGGTTCTATATTTGTCAGAAGAGATAGGGGTCTCATCATAGGCTATACCTGTGCGAAAAGTCCATTTGGAATTAGGTTGATAAGTGAGTCCAAGGGAGTAACGGAAAGCATCTTCCCATTTAGTAGTAATAACTGTATCACCTATAATAAGAGTATTATATTTAATCCTTAGTTCTTCAAACCTACTCCAGCCAGTCCAGGTAACATCTGCAAGGATAGTCCATTTTTTATTTATTTTATGTAAACCGCTAAAAGAGAGCATTGGAGGAAGGTTAAGTCTTGCCTTAGCATCATCTTTTTTAAAGACATTTGTTGAATTAGAAGGGATGTTTGAAAAATTAACCTCGCCTCTAAAAACGTGGGTTAGTTTAGCTCGGTAAGAAAGACCAAATCTAGTTTTCTCCGAAAGCTCATAAAGAAGACCTGCATTCCAATTGAAGGACCAGTCATCACCTTTTAACTTAGCAAACCCATCTTGAGTAGTAATATCTCCAAATCTAACAAAAGCAATAGGGTTTAAAGCATTAGTTAATTCTGCCTCTGCCCACTGAAAGTTTATTCCTAAGCCTAAACTAAATTTGGGAGTTACTTTATAAGCAATAGTTGGATTAAGGTTTATGGTTATAAGTTTAGATTTTATGGCATGATAACGACCTACCCAGTTTTTATCATATTCAGTCTGAAGCCCAAAAGGAGAGTTAATTCCTAAACCTAACACTAAACGCTCATTTAATGGAGTTGAAACATAAAAATTTGGCACTACTGCTGTTACCCCTGCATCACCTCCGTTATTTCCGGCAAGAGGGTAGGTGAGTCCGGTAATAGGGTTATATCCTATTGAGCCTGTATTTTTAAAATGAGCGTTAGGGATAATTACATGACTCCCAAGAGACACCTCTGGTTTAACAAGTTTAGTTAAGCCTGCAGGATTATAAAAAATGGTGCTTCCGTCTTCAGCAGAAGCTGCAGCTCCTGCATAGGCATTCCCAAGACCGCTTACCCCTTGTTCATAAATAGCAATACCAGCTCCATAAGCTTTTACTACCAAACAGGAAAGAAAAAATAAAATAGTTAAAAGTATGTTTAAAAACATATTCCACCTCACTTTTAAAGTTTGGTGTTAATAAAAAAATTGTAACCAATTTTAACAAAACTCTATTTATAAATCAAGAATATTAAATAGATAATTTTTATTTTATTTGGAAAATAAGTAGGATATAGAATTTGTGAAGAAGCTATAAATAACTGTCTTGTAGTAGCAATTTCTTGGAAAGAGGAGTAAAAAATTTTAAAGTTTAGGGAAGGGTGGAAGTTTCCGTTTATGGTTACTTTTTTCAATTAACTTTTCTACATATAGAACTCTCTCTAAAGGTATATTTAAACTTTCTGCTATCTTTTCTTTTTTCATTTTTAATTCTACCAATCTATAAAGGATTTTATCAAGAAGATCATACTCTATTCCTAATTCATCCTCATCTGTTTGTCCTTCCCATAAACCTGCAGTTGGTTTTTTTAAAATAATTTTTTCAGGAACTCCCAACATTTTAGCTACTTTCTTAACTTCTGTTTTATATAGACTCAAAAGTGGAGCTATATCGCTTGCTCCATCACCCCATTTAGTAAAATATCCTACTAAGAATTCGGTTTTATTTGAAGTTCCTAAAACTAAATACTTTCTTGCATTAGCAATTCCATAAAGAATGACCATTCTACTTCTAACCATTAAATTCCCTTTTGTTACTTTATCTATTTCAAACCCTAAAGCTTCTTCAAATTTATCAACTATTTCTTTGATACTTATTATCTTATAATTAATGCCTAAATTTTTGCATACAAAAATTGCATCTTCCAACTCTTGATTTTGATAATAGGGCATTATTACTCCTAAAACTTTTTCTTTACCTAAGGATTTGACAGCAAGATAAGAAGCTGTTGTACTATCAATTCCACCACTAACTCCTAAAACAACTCCCTTAGCTTTACTTTCTTTTATCTTTTTCCTTATAAAATTAACGATTTTTTCAATTGTAAAATTATAATCAAGTTCTCGCATAATTTCTCTCTTGAAGTATTTTAAATTTTAAAAATTTTATTGCAAGCTTTTTATTTTTATTAATTGGTGTTAAAATTTTTAAAACTTTTAGGGTAGGGGGAATAATTTATGGAAGGGCAAATTAGAGACAAAAAGGATGTTATGGAAATTGTTAAAGCAAATAACGTAAAATTTGTAATGTTATGGTTTACAGATGTTATTGGACAGTTAAAAAGCCTTGAATTAATTGTAGATGAATTAGAAACAGCTTTTGAGGAAGGTATGGGTTTTGATGGATCCTCTATTGAAGGTTTTGCTCGTATAGAAGAATCAGATATGCTCGCTTTTCCGGATCCTTCTACTTTTGCAATTTTACCCTGGGACTACAAAGGATATAAAATTGCCTGTATGTTTGCTGATATATATCTTCCGGATTTAACACCTTATTCTGGTGATCCCAGATATGTGCTTAAACAAAATTTAGAAAAGGCTAAAAAAATGGGTTACACTTTTTATGTAGGACCTGAGCTTGAGTTTTTTATATTTAAAAACAATAAATCTCCTGAAATTTTAGACGAAGCAGGTTATTTTGATTATTCATTAGATATAGCTGAAAATTTTAGAAAAGAAGTAATTTTAGCTTTAGAAGCTATGAATATTAAGGTAGAATATTCTCATCATGAAGTTGCCCCTTCTCAGCATGAAATAGACTTACGGTATGCTGAGGCTCTTCGTATGGCAGACATTGTTATAACAGTAAAAGCAATTATTAAAGAGGTAGCTAAAAGAAATGGTATATACGCTACTTTTATTCCAAAACCTATTTATGGTGTAAATGGTTCAGGAATGCATACTCATCAAAGTCTTTTTATAGGTGAAAGGAATGCCTTTTTTGATTCTCAAGATCCTTTTCGTCTTTCTCAAACAGCTAAATACTATATTGAAGGATTACTAAGACATATAAAAGAAATCACTATTGTACTTAATCAATGGGTCAATTCTTATAAAAGACTTGTTCCTGGGTATGAAGCCCCTGTAAATATTTGTTGGGGACACAAAAATCGTTCATCTCTTATTAGAGTTCCTATGTATAAACCTGGCAAAGAAAAATCTATGCGTATTGAGTTAAGAAGTCCTGATCCAGCCTGCAATCCTTATTTAGCTTTTGCTTGTATGTTAGGAGCTGGCTTAGAAGGAATTAAAAATAAATATCCTTTAAGAGACCCAATAGAGAAAGATGTTTATCTTCTTTCTGAGGAAGAAAAAAGGGCTTTAAATATTGAAAATCTTCCTGGAAGTTTGATAGAAGCTATTGAAATAGCTGAAAAAAGTGCAATTCTTAAAGAAATATTAGGAGAAAGAATTTTAAACTTTCTTATTCAAAACAAAAAACTTGAATGGGAGATGTTTAGAGCTAAAATTACACCTTTTGAATTAGAAAGATATCTTCCTATTTTATAATTTATTTAATTATTTTATCTTAAAAAATAATACTTAGAAAAGGGAGGTGAGGGTATGTTTGAAAGACCTAAAACAAATGATGTGCTTGGTACATCTAATCGCGGTAACCCTGCAGAATCTGGTCTTTGTACCCTTTGTAGATGTGACTGTAAAGGGAAGTGCGAAGTATGGATGGCAAGTTTAATAGGCAGAAAACTCCTTTATCCACGTGATTTTGGAAAAGTAACAGCTGGAAGCTCTAATACCTTTCATATTGGAGTCTCCTATAATTCTATAAGAATTGTAGGAAGACTTTATGGTGCTCAAGGATTACCTAAAGGACTAACAAATTCTTCTGATGACTGTGTTTTTCCTAATGTAAGTATAGAAGGAAGCTTTGGGGCAAAAATAAAAACTAAATTTAGAGTGCCAATTATAAGTGGTGCTTTGGGTTCTACTTTTATTGCTGCTAAATATTGGGAACCTTTAGCAATAGGAGCTGCATTAGCTGGTTTTCCAGTAGTTATTGGAGAAAATGTAGTAGGTGTTGATAAAAATTCAATACTCGAAAATGGACGTATTAAAAAAGCTCCTGAACTTGAAAGAAGAATAGACATTTACAAAAAATATTATGATAAATACGGTGCTATACTTTTTCAAATGAATGTAGAAGATACTAGAAACGGAGTAGCAGAATATGTTATAGAAAAATACGGAGACGAAATTATTGTGGAATTAAAATGGGGACAAGGAGCTAAAAGTATAGGTGGTGAAATCCAAGTAAAAGATCTTGAATATGCTCTCTTTCTTAAAAAAAGAGGTTATATTATAGATCCAGATCCTGAACTTCCTGAAGTCCAGGAAGCTTTCAAAAGAGGTACTATAAAATCTTTTGCCAGACATAGTAGACTTGGTTTTACTAACGCTAGAACAACAGAAGAAGCTATGGAATTTTTTTATAAAGAGGTAAAAAGATTGAGAAAGCTCGGATTTAAGAGAATTACTTTGAAAACAGGAGCTTATGGAATGGAAGCCCTTGCCCTTGCTATAAAAGTAGCAACTGAGGCTGAACTTGATCTTTTGACTATTGACGGAGCAGGTGGTGGAACAGGAATGAGCCCTTGGAATATGATGGAACACTGGGGTATACCATCTATTTATCTACATTCAAAAGCTTATGAATATGCTACCATTCTTGCCTCTAAAAAAGGAAAAGTTGTTGATATGGCTTTTGGAGGTGGCTTTGCAAGAGAAGACCATATATTTAAAGCTTTAGCTCTCGGGGCACCCTTTGTTAAACTTATCTGCTTAGGAAGAGCACTTCTTATTCCTTGCCATTTGGGTGCTAATATTGAAGGTGTACTTAAACCAGAGAGAAAAAAAGTGGTAAACGGAAACTGGGATGAACTTCCACCTTCAGTTACAGCAATAGGTAAAACTCATGAAGAAATTTTTGCTTGTTATCATGAAGTAGAAAAGAAAGTAGGGAAAAAAGAAATGAAAAATATACCTTTTGGAGCTATTGCTCTTTATACTTATATTGATAAATTATCTGCAGGACTTCAGCAACTTATGGCTGGTGCAAGAAAATTCAGTCTTTCTGCTATTTCACGGTCAGACATTGTAGCTGCAAATAAAGAAACTGCTGAAGTTACAGGATTACCACTCCTTACAGAAGCTGAAGATGATTTAGCAAAAAGAATTTTAGAGCTCTAAATATTTTCAATTTCCGGGCAGGAAGTTTTTTTCCTGTCCGGATTACAATCATTAAATAAAGCAAATAAAACAAAGAATAAAAACATACCATAAAAAGAATTTCAATTTATTTTACATAATATACATTATCGGAAGTTAATTTAAAACTCCATTTATTTTAGAAAAATGTTATAATTAACCAAAACTTAACAAAAAGATCCAAAGTAAATATGAAAGCTCTTGTTTTCGGCTTAGGTGCTCTGGGTACAGTATTTGCTGTGTCTTTAAAAAGCGCAGGACATCAAGTGTATGCTTTTGTTAAAGAAAATCACCTTCCATTACTAAAAGGAAAAACTCTTAAAATGACAGGACTTTTTGGTAATAAAAAAACAGAGATAGATGGATATTTTACTAAACCCGAAGAATTAAAATCGGTTGATCTAGATTTGATAATACTTACGGTGAAAGCTTTTGATACAGAAAAGGCTATTTCTCAAATTAAAGAATTTATTCAAACTAAAACTTTTCTTTTAATAGCTCAAAATGGCTATGGAAATTATGAAAAAGCCACTCAAGTTTTACCTAAAAATCAAATAATACTTTCAAGAGTAATCTTTGGAGCCAGACTTTTAGAACCAGGATTAACTGAGGTTACTGTTTTTGGAGACGACGTAGTTATTGGGCAACCAGAAAATGCCATTTCTAAAAAAACTTTAGAAAACATTGCAGAAATTTTTAACCAAGCAGGAATTCCTACTAAAGTATCTGATGAAGTATACACTATACTCTGGGAAAAAATAATATATAATTCTGCCTTAAACCCCTTAGGAGCTCTTTTAGAGAGAACTTACGGAGAACTTGCAGAAAACTATGAAACAAAGTTTCTTATGGATAAAATCATAGACGAAATTTTTGAAACCTTAAAAGTTTATGAAATTAAGCTTAGATGGGAAACTTCAGAAGCTTATAAAATTCACTTTTACCAAACCCTTATACCTCCAACCGCAGGACATTATCCCTCTATGTATTATGACCTTAAAAATGGTAAGCCAACCGAAATAGACGCTTTAAATGGAGCTATAGTTAATCTTGCTGAACAAAAAGGATTAAAAGCTCCTATTAATAAGTTCATCACCTTCATGATAAAACAGATGGAAAAAGTCTTTTCAACAGCAAATTGAACCAAATCAAAATTTATTACTTAAAATCAGAAACTTAAATTTCAATTTTAAGAATAAATCTTATTAAGGAACTACATCAGTAAAATATACAGGAAAAACAAACCTTAGGTAGAAATTTTCTAAAGAGCATATTTGTTTAATAATTGGTTCTATCTTATCTAAACGACTTTCAACTTCTCTCGCAAATAGTTTAGTTAGCTCACAGTAATTTTTTGTTCTTTCCAAAGAGGATATAGCTTGTACCGGACATCTTCCTCCACAATAATAATGAGCTTCACAATTAAAACAGTTTAAAATTCTTTTATACTCCATTAAATTATTTAAAAAAGCTTTTATAAGTTTTTTGTTTTTAAAAGTAAGATTATCTTTTTCATCAAATTCAGCGATATAAAAGTTAACAGGTAGATCTATACATGGCATTACCTTTCCGTTCACAATATCAAAATTTTCCATAAGTTCCACTTTACAAGCAGTGGTCTTTCTTTTCTTTTGAACTATATTGAAATAAATTAACTCATTCAAAGGTAAAATAGGTAAGACCTCCCCTACCCTAAGATAATGAATATAAAGTTCTAATAAAGATTTTAGATCACTCTTATACATTTGAAAAAACCTTTTAAAATCTATAAAAGGATCCTCTGTTTCTAAAAAATGCCAGAAAAAGTAATTTACTAACCCCTCTTTATAAAGTTCTAAAAAAGCTTCCACACAATCTCTGAACCTTTGACCTTCTCTTAAGGTTGACCACATTATTATAGAAGTTTTATTAAATTTTTTTCTAAAATACTTCAAATTATGATAAATTTTCTTATATTCAATTTTTGGTCTAACCATATTATGCTGTTCTTCTCTTCCATCAATTGAAACAATTATAAACTTAAAATTAGAGAGTTCTTGCTTAAATTTTATAAGATTTTTTAATAATAATCCATTAGTATAGATAATATAGTTAAAATTATAATAACTATCTAAAATCCTTTTTACACTCAAAATTTTATCAAGCTCTAATAAAGGTTCTCCTCCATAAAAAGCAACATAAATAGATTTGCCATTTTTGATTTTAAGAGATTTAATTAACTCTAAAATAACTTTTGAATCTCTATAAGGATTTGACTCCCATAAATATAGAAGTTTTTTTCTATCCTTTTTTCCTAAGGTATTAATACAACCCTTACATTTACCCTG
>CAZZLG010000026.1:0-4822 GCA_964654865.1 uncultured Thermodesulfatator sp. | reverse complement strand
ATACTCTTTATTTTTTCTTAATAATATTACAGCTATTCCTATTATGAAATAGGCAAAAAGGGTTCCAATGTTTATCAATTCCGCAAGTATTTTAAGAGGTAAAAATCCTGCAAATAAGGATAGAAAAAAAGCACCAAAAAGAGAAGCTTTATAAGGAGTAAAATACTTATAATGCACCTCAGAAAAAGCTTTAAACATCAATCCGTCTCTTGCAAGAGCATAGAGAACTCTTGTAAATCCTATAGCCATAACAAGCATCACTGAGGTAATAGTTATTACTGCTCCTAAGGAAATAAAGTTTGCTACCCATTTTTCATTAACTTTATACATGGCATAAGCAAGGGCATCAGGTTTTCCTTCATACTCCCAATAAGGAAGCATTCCCACTAAGGTAAAAGAAACTGTTATGTAAAGAAAAGTTATAACAATTAAAGAAAGAATAAGTCCTTTAGGAAGATTTTTTTTAACTTCTTTTGTTTCTTCAGCAAGGGTAGCAAGGGCATCAAAGCCAAGATAAGCAAAAACTATAAGTGAGGCTCCGCTCCAAACACCTTTCCATCCATAGGGTATAAAATTTTCAAAATTTCCCCAATTTATATATTTGATTCCTACGATTACAAAAAGGACAAGAACAATTAGTTTTAAAATTACTATAAAATTATTTACTAAAGCACTTCTTCTTATTCCTATAGTTACAAGTAAAAATATTAGAATAACTCCTATAAAAGCAAAAAGATCTATGAAAGTACCTTGCTCAAAATTTATTGGGCCTGAAAGAGCATTTGGTAGAACAAAATTAAAATTACTTTTTAAAAAAGCCCTTAAATATCCTGACCAACCAGTTGCAACTGCAGCTGTAGCAACTCCGTATTCAAGAAGTATGTTCCACCCCACTAACCAAGCAAAAAATTCTCCCAAAACAAAGTAAGTATAATTATAGGCACCTCCTGCAAGAGGAAAGGCAGAACAAAGTTCAGCATAAACAAGAGCAGTTATTCCTATTCCAATACCTGCCAATATAAAGGAAAGTACAATAGCAGGACCAGCATAGGAAGCTGCTGCTTGTCCTGTAATAACAAAAATTCCCGCTCCAACAACTGCTCCAATTCCTATAAAAATTATGTCCCATAAACGAAGCTCTCTTTTTAATTGAGAAGTTATTTTTTCAGCAAGATTTAAAGGTTTTTTTCTAAAAAAGTCCATAATTAAGCCATAATTATACTAAAAAATTTCTTTTAATCCAGTAGTAATATACTCAATAGCTATGCTTGCAAGAATAAGTCCAAGAACCCTAACTATAGCCCTTGTCCCTAATTCTCCCAAAAGTTTTGAAATTTTAGAAGAATAACTAAAAATTAAAAAAGTAATTAATAGAACCAAAAAAATTATTAAAGATAAACCCAATTTAGTATACAAAGTGGAAGTTTCACCTAATATAATAGTAGTAGTGATGGCACCAGGACCAGCTAAATAGGGGATACCAAGAGGAACGATAGATATATCCTCTTTTTCTTTCACTTTTAAAGTCTCTCTTTCAGTTGTTTTTACTTGTGTAGTTTTTCCAAAAAGCATTTCCATAGATATAAGAAAAAGAAGTATACCTCCAGCTATTTTAAAAGAGGAAACAGAAATTTGAAAAAAGGAAAGTAAATACTTTCCTATCCATAAGAAAATTGAAAGAGTTAAAAAAGCTGTTAAAGAAGCTTTTAAAGCTATTTTTCTGCGTTCTTCTTCAGAATATCCTGCAGAAATACTTAAAAAGAAAGGAACACCACCTACAGGATCAATAATAGTAAAAAGAGTTAGAAAACTTTTTATTAAGAAGCCTGTTTCCATAAACGTTTTCCCCTTAAATAAAAATAAAGTCCTGGTAGAGAAGAAATTAAAATGAGAGAGTATCCTAAAAGTCCTAAAGAGATTCCATATTCTAAGGAATAGTGTAGAAGAGATAGAAAATAACTTAAAGTTCCTTCCCTTACTCCCAATCCTGAGATACTTAAAGGTAGAGCTGCAAGAAAACTAACTACAGGTATAATTACAAAGAGGTAAAAAAAATTTAAATTAAGATGCAAAGCTTTACTTAAAAAAACAAACTGTAAGACGAAAAGGATTTGGATAGTAAAACCTAAAAACAAAGGTTTTACGTTACAAGGGAAAAGAACAGGTTTTAAGTATTCTGGAGAATAATATTTTTTGATTATTATGTTTCCTAAAATTGCTGTCAACAAAGTTCCATAAACTAAATATATAAGAAAAAAATAAAATTTAGAAGGTAAAAAGTTTCCAAAAAGGGGTAAAGACCAGAGAAGAATTAAAAAAATACCTGATAGACCAAATATTCTGTCAAAAAAAACACTTAAACTTGCCTTTTTCCAGCTTAAACCTTCTTTAGTTAGAAAAAAGGCTCTTAAGATGTCACTTCCTATAATCCCAGGAAAGATAGTATTTAAAGAAAAACCCATTAAGTAAGTTTTTAAATAAAATAGATATTTAGTTTTAAAGCCCCAGCATTCACATATAATTTTCCATCTAAGAGCTACTAATACCTGAAAAGTGTTGAAACTTAGTAAAGCTAAAAGATAATAAGGGAAAGCAATTCCTTTAAAAATACTTTTTAACTTCTCAAAATCGCTCTTTTTAAAAAGGATATAAAGTATAGAAACTGTAATAAAAATTCTAAGAAAAAGAAAAAGATAGGACTTAAGTTTTTTCATCTTAGTTCTTAAATACTCGAAAATATTTAATGTAAGTAGCTGAAGGATTAAGGAGTGGATTTTCTATAATAGCTACCAACTTTCCTCTTGTAGTAACAATTCTTATCCATTTTTCTGTAGGAGAAATTACAAGTTTTTGAAATTTTATAAAGGAAAGAAAAGAGGAAGTATGAATCTGTCGACCATCTTTTATCCTTTGTGAAAGATCTTCACTCACAATAATTTTGGGCAAAAATTCAAGAGCAGATTCTGGGGAAAGAATGAAAGGTGTAATTTTATCTAATCCTTGAGAATAAAGGTCCTTTAATTTTTCTAAAGTTATAGCTTTATCTAAGGTAAAAATACCCTTTTTTAATCTTCTTAAATTTATGAGCACAGCTCCACAATTTAGCTTTTTTCCAAGATCATGAACTAAGGATCTTACATAGGTTCCTTTAGAACAATGAAGATAAAAACGGACTTTGGAATTATCTTTTCCAAGAATTTTAAATTCGCTAATTTTAATTTTTTTGGGCTTCTTAGGAATAAATATTCCATTCCTGGCATACTTATAAAGTGGTCTGCCTTTATACTTAGTAGCAGAAAAGGGTGGTGGGACTTGCTCAATCTCTCCTAAAAAGGAATTGGCTATTTTTTGAAGCTCCTCTATACTTATATCTGAAACCTCAGCTATAGTTAATATTTCTCCTGTAATGTCATAAGTGTCAGTAGTTATACCCAGCTCAAATTCTCCTTCGTATACTTTATCTCCTTCTAAAAAAATTTCTGCAAGTTTAGTGGTATTATTTAGAAAGATAGGTAAAACCCCTGTTGCAATGGGATCAAGTGTTCCTCCATGCCCAGCCTTTTTAACCTTCAAAATTTTTTTTACTTTTTCTAAGGTTTCAGTAGAGGTAAGTCCTCGGGGTTTATCTATTACTAAAATTCCGTTTAATAAAGAAGATTTAGTTTCCATAGTAATTTTTTAGAATTTCTTTAAATTTTTTTAAAAACTCATAAAAATTTTCAATTTTTATTTTAAAACCACAGGCATACTTATGTCCTCCTCCACCAAAGGCTTTAGCTAAATCAAGCACTTCAAGAGGTGCTCTACTTCTAAGGCTTACGCTGACTACGTTTTTTTCAACTTCTTTTATGAGGGCAGAAATTTTAACTCCTTTTATACCTCTTAAAAAATTAGAAAGATCGTTTAAATTTTTAATTCCTAAATTTTGAATATCCTCGTAAGTTAAATGAGAAATCGCTATAATTCCATTTTCAAGAAATTCAAGTCTATTTAAAATTACTTTAAGAGTTTCTATTTCTTTAAGAGGTATATTTTCAAAAAGATGAGAAGCTATTAAATAGGGTTTTGCTCCTAATTTACAAAGTTCGCTTGCCATTAAAAAAGTTTTTTCGTCTACGTTTTCGTATTTAAAACAACCTGTATCAAAATAAAGACCAGCTAATAAATTTTGTGCCATATCTGGAGTAATAATAAAATTTTTATTTTTAAGAATTTTATATATTAAAAAAGTAGTAGAAGGGGCTGAAGGATCAATTATTGCAATTTCCTTTTCAGAAAAATTTTTCTTATTTTCTTCAGCCTGGTGATGATCTACAATAACAAAAACTTCAGAAGTTAAGATTTTTTTATAAATCTTTTCAGGTATTCTTTCTGGACTGTGGGCATCTAAGATAATGGTAGCAAAATTTTTAAGATCTTTATTAAAATTATCTACTAAGATAAGATCTTCTGAATAAGGCAAAAATTCTACATTTTCTGGAATATTTTCTAAAAGGGGGAAAGAGTTTTTGTTAAATATTCTTAAAAGATTGTGCAAGCTAAGCATAGAGGAGACCCCATCTATATCTGGATTTAAATGGGTAGTTAATACAAAATTTTCGAAAGATTCAAAGATATAAAAAAATTTTTCTAAATTTTTCTCCATTTTTAGGATTCCTTAGAAATTTTAGCAAACAATTCGTCAAGTCTTTTTTCTTTTTCTATTTTATCATCTTGACGAAATTCAATATCTGGTAAGTATTTAAGAGTTACTTTTTCTCCTAAAAGTTTTTTAATATAACCTTTGGCTCTATTTAAAGCCTTTTCTACTTCTTTTGTATCT
>CAZZLG010000025.1:0-4233 GCA_964654865.1 uncultured Thermodesulfatator sp. | reverse complement strand
ACAAAGAGCAGATTCAGCAAAAATTCTAATAATTTCTTCAGAAAAACTCCCTTCAACTAAATAAACTTTTACAAAATAAAGGTCTTCTAAAGAAATGTTCAAATGATGTTTAATTTTTCTTTTTATCTTAGCACCTATTGCGTCTTTAAAGGAAGGTTTAGGAGAGACTTCAATCCTAAATACATTCATAGAATTGAAATATATCATTTAATATCTAAAAGTTCAACATTTAAGAGGTCTCAAACTTTTATAAGATTTTTTAAGAATTTGAAGATATTTTAGATTTTACAAGATCCAAACTATTAACCACATTTAAAGCTTTAAATATTTTTTCAAAAAGACTTTCCATATCAGAAAGAATTTTCTCTTTTACTTCAGAAGGTAAATCCCACCAATCTTTTTTAAAGGCTCCAAATCCTTTTTTTCTTGTTTTGTATATAAATTGAGCGGAAGTCATATCTTCTTTCCATTCATTTTTAAACTGGGTTTTAAGATAGCTATATATTTTTTCTCTAAATTCAGAGGGTAGGGCAGGATGATCATAAAGAAAATTTTGAAAACCTGTTGCGAGATGAACTTCTACACATTCTGATTCTGGGAAAAGACTAAAATAATCTTCTGGAAGGGTGGATGCTCCATGTTGAACAGCTCCTGCAAGACCAAATTCTTCTCTGGCAATTTTGGATAGGGTTTTTAAGGTGTTAAAATCAAGATTAACAGTTGCAATCTTTCCGTCAGGTAAAACTACACCTCCGTGAGAAGTTCCTGTTTGAACACTAATTTTTGAAATTCCTACTTTTCCTTTAAAAAATTTATTAAATCCTTGCATAAACGTTCGCAGTTCTTCAGGAGTGCTGTTTTGTCCTCCTATTTCTCCTATTTCTCCACCAAGATTTATGGTTATCCCTTCTGGTTCCATAGCTCTTATAAATTCAGCCATTTCAGCAGTAACTTCATAATTATGCTTTTGCTGTTCATAAAGGTCCTCTTTTTCAAGAATAACAAGGGTTGAAGCATCAATATCAATGTTGTAAAACTGGGAAAGGATAGCCGCTCTTACAAGGTTTTTAATGTTATTTTTTTCTCTTTCTGGATCTGTAAAGTAAGATTTTCTATTAAATTGAAAGTGATCTCCCTGAATAAAAATGGGTCCATCAAAATTTTCTCTAAAACCTGCAGAGAGAATAACAGTAGCATACTCAAAAGGAGATTGTTTTGTATAACCCATTTCAGATTTTGCAATTTCAAAAATAAAAGCCCCTACTTTTAATCTTTTTGCTACCCTGAAAACTGTTCTTGCAACATCATAGGTCATTCCTCTTATATTAATTGCAGGGACTGTAAATCCTAAGAATTTTTTAGAAAATTCTTGATAAAGGGGATAAATAGAAAAACCTTTATAGCCAAACTCTTTTAAAACTTCTTGAAGAATTTTAAGTAATTGGGGATCTTCAAAAACAGCTTTGTAAATTAAAGTGTCTATTTCCTTAGGATTTTCTTTTAACAAATTTGAAATTTTCTTTTCTTCCATTTTGGTCTCAAAAATTTTTAAATTTAAGTAGAAAGGTTAAAATTTCATTTCTAACTGAATTCTTAAGAGTTTTGCATCTCTTGCCTCTGGGGTATAAAAATCTCCTGGATCAAAGTGTTCATACTTCAAAAGACCTGTCAGGTTAGGCTTAAATTTATAACTTCCTTCAATGGTAAATCCCTGTCCTCTATCTTTTTCTTTACCTGAAATCATTGCATCCCAAAAAAGCTTTAAAACTGCTGCTTCATGATCTATTCCCATCTGTTCCGAAGTTAAAGGAAAGTAAGGTGATCTTACAGCCCACATTTTTTGATAGGAAAGTCTTAATTTTAAGTCTTTGTAAGGAACTAAGTAAAGATTAAAAACCAAACCTCTTAAATTAGTCCAGTACGCTGGCATGGGACCATTTTTAAAAATATTTTCAACTAAAATTACATAACTATATAACTCATTTATAAGTCCACCTTTTGAAAACAAAGGATTCCAACCTTCGTCTTTTTTAGTACGAGGATTATCTCCAGAGAGATAAACATAGCCTATTTCAAACTTTGGAGAAAAAGGAATTTCTTTAAAAGTTCTATTAAGATAGATATATCCCCCTAATCCTGAGACATCTTTTGTGCCTGAATATCTTCCATTTTGAGTAGCAATTTCACCTCTTAATCCCCATTCTTTCCAATTTAAAACTCCTCTTATACCAAAGGTATGTAAGTGCAAATTTGGGTTAAATCCCCAACTCTCTTCTTCTTTAAAAATATAATAGGGTTCTAAGGTTAAATTTTCTAAGAGTTTACTTTTTCCGTAAATCATAAATCCCTTTTCATCAGTAGCAATGAGTCTTTTTTTGCCGTGGTAATAAAGCATAAGATATTCAGAAGTAAAGTCTTTATAAGAAGGGTGAATGATAGGAAGGTATCTTTCTGTTTTTGGATTTGAAATAAATACAAAATCTAAGGTGTGATTTTTTTGTATAAACCACCTTGCCCTTATAGCATTAAAAAAGAAAGTTCTTGATCCATCTCCTGGGGTCCCATCAAAGATTAAAAAATACTCTCCATAACTATCTTCTCCAAGGAAATCCTGCCTTCCTATTTTAAACTCTAAAGGAAGATTAAAAGGTTTTTTGATTTCTAAATAAAAATTATCTATTAAAATTTCGTCCTGATCAAAGTTTTTAATATTGGTAGCGTGATCAAGGGTTACCTCATGAGGTCCTAAATAATATCTTGGTTCGGTAACTAATCTTAAATAAACTGACGTGCTATTGTTTATTTTTATTTTATTCCACAAAGAGACTTTGGCTCTTAAGTGACTTGAATCATCCCAGAAAGAAAGTAAAGGAGCAGTTTTTAAAAATAAGTAATTATCTAAAGTTTCTTCTCTTAATCTAATTCCTATTCCTGGTTGGTGTTCTATACAAAAGGCAAGAAAAACTTTATAAAAAAAGGAGGTTAAAAGAATTAAGAATAATAGTGTTAATCTTTTCATTTCTCACCCCCTTTATAGTTTTTAGCGCATCAAGAGACCTTTTTTGAGATCTTCTAAAACCTTTTCTCTAAGTTTATAGTGTTGTTTTTTTCCTGTTGCAGTCATAGGAAGTTCGTCAACAAATACCCAATAACGAGGTCTTTTATGAGGTGGAATCATCGGATGTTTACTAATAAATTCTTTAAGTTCCTCTAAGGTTAAAGATTCGTCTTTTTTTACTACATAAGCAACTATAGCTTGTCCTCTTAATTCATCAGGCATACCTACAACAGCACATTGAAGCACCTTAGGATGTTCCTGAATAGCTTCTTCAATTTGTACAGGATATATATTTTCTCCTCCCACAATTATCATGTCATCTTTTCTTGAAACTATGGTAAGGTATCCTTCTTCGTCCCAAGTAGCAAGGTCCCCGCAATAGAACCAGTCTTTATAAACTCTTTTTGCCCTTTCTTGAGGTTTATTATAATAATCATAAGGTCCTGTTAAACTTCTCATAATTACTTCTCCTACTTCTTGATTGTTTCTTTCCACCAATTCATCAGGTTCTGCAAATTTATCTGGATAGACTTTAACTACTCTTACGTCAGCAAAAAAGGTTATATTTCTTCCTGCAGTTCCTGCTTTTTCTGGTAAATCTTCTGGTATAAGTAAAGTATTTAAAAAAGTTTCTGAAGTTCCATAGGCATTAAAAATATTAGGTGTTAAAATTTCTTTCATTTCTATACAAAGACTCCTATCAAGAGGAGCTCCCATACTTAAAGCTCCTCTAAGAGAGCTTATATTATAAGAAAACTTCTTTTGTTCCTCTATTAAGAGCTTATACATACTGGGAACACCTATGGTAAAAGTAACTTTATATTTTTCTATGATTTCTAAAGCCTTTTTAGGAGAAAAAGTTTTCATAGCTACAATCGCAGCTCCTAAAAATAAACCAGGACCAGGTCCACCTAAATGGATACCTCCTCTATGAAACCAAGGAGAAAGATTAAGAAGGATATCTTCTTTATTTAGTCCTAAATAGATAATTATATCCAAACAAGTTAATACTTCATTAACGTTATTAAAAGGAATTCCTTTAGGTCTTCCTGTTGTTCCTGAGGTATAAAGTCTTGTAACTTCAGCCCATGCATCATAAGAAGGCTCAGGTGGTTCAGATAAAGGCTTATCTTTAATAAACTCGCTATAAGGAATTCCTAAATCTCATGTTTCAT
>CAZZLG010000024.1:0-10839 GCA_964654865.1 uncultured Thermodesulfatator sp. | reverse complement strand
ATTTTAAATAAAAGTCAATAAAAATTCTATAGACAAAATTTTTATAAAGAATTTAAAAGAGACAAACACCGAAATAATTAATGATTTTTAGCTAAATAAAATTTTATTGAGTTTTCTTTTTTAAAAAAGAAAAAAATTATTTTGAATGGGGAGGCCGACGGGGCTCGAACCCGCAACACCCGGGGCCACAGCCCGGTGCTCTACCATTGAGCTACGGCCTCCATTCAGATTAACTTCTCAAAAATAAAATTTAATATATTTTATTAAAAAAACAACTAATCAAAACTTTCCCAAATTTTATTTATACACTTGAATAATTAACCAAGGGTCTTAAATTTTAATGAAAAATTTTTAAATTAAAATTATGAGAGAAGAATTAGAACTTCAAATTCCAGAAGTTTCTGAAGGAGAAATTATAGATGTCCCAGAAATATTGCCTTTAATGGCAATAAGAGACATTGTGCTCTTTCCTTCAATGGTAGTCCCTCTTTTTGTAGGAAGACCAAAATCTCTCAAGACTATAGAAGAAGCTTTAAATAAAAATAAACTTATAGTTATTTCTACGCAAAAAAATTCTCGCATCGAAAATCCTAAACCTGAAGATCTTTATAAATTAGGAACCATAGCTTTAATAATTAAAACGCTAAACCTTACAGAAAATAGACTTAAAGTTGTAGTTCAAGTTCTATCAAGAGTTGAAATAAAAGAATTTTTACAAACCGATCCCTATTTTAAAGTTAAGATTGAACCTTGTAAAGAAATTGAACCCGAAAGTTTTACTCCAGAAATTGAAGCTTTAATGAGATCTGTTAAAGAAAATGTTGAAAAACTTTTATCTCTAAAGGGGATTTTAAATCCTGAAATTTCAACAGTAATTCAATCCATAGAAGAACCTGGCAGGCTGGCAGATCTTATCACAGCTTATTTGAAACTTAAAATAAAAGTAGCTCAAGACCTTCTTGAAACCCTTAACGGAGTTGAAAGACTGAGAAAGGTTTCAGAAATACTTATTCAAGAAATAGAAATAACTACCCTTCAAAATAAAATACAAACAGAGGCTCAAGAGGAAATAGGTAGATCTCAAAGAGAATACTTTTTAAGAGAACAATTAAGAGCTATTAAAAGAGAACTTGGAGAATTTGAGGATATAGAAAGTGATGTAGAAGAATTAAGAAAAAAAATTAAAAAAGCAAAAATGCCCAAAAAGGTCGAAAAAGAAGCTTTAAAACAGCTAAACCGTCTTGAACTCATGCATCCCGATTCTTCTGAGGCAGCAGTTATAAGAAATTATTTAGAATGGTTAATAGAACTACCTTGGAACAAATCCACCAAAGATAATTTAAATTTAGGACACGTTAAAAAAATCTTGGATAAAGACCACTACAATCTTGAAAAGGTAAAGGATAGAATTATTGAATTTCTTGCGGTAAAAAAGATAAATCCTAAAGCTAAAGGCGCTATTATCTGTTTTGTTGGTCCACCTGGTGTTGGAAAAACAAGCCTTGGAAAATCTATAGCCACTGCATTGGGAAGAAAATTTGTAAGAGTTTCTTTAGGTGGAGTGAGAGATGAAGCTGAAATAAGAGGACACAGAAGAACATATGTAGGAGCTTTACCTGGAAGAATTATACAAGGTATAAAACAGGCAGGAACCAATAATCCTGTTTTTATGCTTGATGAGATTGATAAACTTTGTATTGATTTTCACGGAGACCCTGCTTCAGCACTGCTTGAAGTTCTTGATCCTGAACAAAATAAGGAATTTGTTGATCATTTTTTAGATGTTCCTTTTGATCTTTCTAAGGTATTGTTTATTGCAACTGCTAATATGACTGAACCCATCCCTAAGGTTCTTCTTGATCGCATGGAAGTTATATATATTTCTGGTTATACTTTTAAAGAAAAACTTGAAATTGCAAAAAGACATCTTTTACCTAAACTTTTAAAAGAGCATGGTCTTACTAAAAAAGAGATCTTTATTCCAGATGAAGTAATTTTAAAAATAATAGAAGAGTATACCTCTGAATCTGGAGTAAGAGAGTTAGAAAGAAAATTAGCAGCCATTTGTAGAAAAATTACCAGAAAATTAGCAGAAGGTGAAAAGGGTCCTTTTGAAATTACAGAAGAAAATCTGGCAAAATATCTTGGACCCCCTGAATATGTAGAGGAATTAAAACAAGAAAAGGATGAAATAGGGGTTGCAACAGGTCTTGCATGGACTCCTTATGGAGGAGAAGTTCTTTATGTAGAAGCAGTAACCATGCCTGGTAAAGGAAATCTTATTTTAACAGGACAATTGGGAGATGTAATGAAAGAAAGCGCACAGGCTGCTTTATCCTATATAAGATCAAAATACAAAGAATTAAATATTGATCCTAAATTTCATACTAAATATGATATACATGTTCATGTTCCTTCTGGAGCTATACCAAAAGACGGTCCCAGTGCTGGAGTAACTATTGCTGTGGCTTTAATTTCAGCTTTAACAAAAAGACCTGTCTTTAAAGATTATGCTATGACAGGTGAAATTACTTTAAGAGGTGCAATTCTTCCTGTAGGAGGTATAAAAGAAAAAAGTCTTGCTGCTTTGAGAAAGGGAATTAAAAAGGTCCTCTTACCTTCTAAAAATAAAAAAGATTTAGAAGAAATTCCGAAGGAGCTTAGAGATCAAATAGAATTTATTTTTGTTTCCCATTTGGATGAAGTAGTAAATTTAGTGATAAAAAATAATTAGGTCTTTTCAAGTTTAAATTTTTGGTAATAATATAAATTCAAATTTTAATCTTTAATTAAATTAAATGCACGAAAAAATTAAAAAAAGAGGAAGGAAACCTAAAGAAACTCCAGAGGGAAGAAAAAGAGAAATTTTAGAAATTGTAGATAAAAATTGCAATCCTGTTAGTATCTCAGATAGAGAAAGTATCCATAAAAAGGGTTTTTTTCATAAAATTATTCATATATTTCTTTTTAATGAAAACGGAGAAATATATCTTCAAAAAAAATCTCCTGTTGTAGATGAAAATCCTGGTCTTTGGACTTCTTCAGCTTCTGGACACGTATTAGCTGGAGAAGGTGTTTTAATTTCAGCACAAAGGGAGTTAAAAGAGGAACTCTCTATAAAAGTAAAACTTAAAAAGGTTTTAAAATTAACTCCCTCAGAAGAAACAAATATGCAATGTATTTCCTTATTTGTAGGATATACTAAAAAAATACCTAAACCAAATCCTCTTGAAATAGAAGAGGGAAGATTTTTTACTATTGAAGAAGTAGAAAACCTTCTTCAAACTAATCCAGAAATTTTCTCTTCTACTTTTCGTTTTTTGTGGAGAAAATATTGGGAAAGTGTTTCTCAAACAGGCCATTCGGAAAAGTAAGTCCCTCTTTTTCAATTAATGCTTTTAATAATTCAAAATCTCCATATTTTATATAACGAGAAATAGGGGCTAAGGCAAGTTTCTGAAGTTTTTCCTCTTTTTCCTCGGAAGAAATATTTAAATTTAGAATTTGTTTTCTTAAATCTTTCATAAGTTTTAAATAAAGCGTATATTCTTCTCCTATTATTTGTTCTAAAGTTTCTCTTAATCTTCTTGCTACAGCAGGACTTACTCCTGAAGTAGAAATAGCAATAGTTAAAAGACCTCTTCTAATGGTTGAAGGTACTATAAAACTACAGAGTTCAGGAACATCAACTACATTACAAAAAATGCGTTTTTCTTCTGCTTCTTTAAATATTTCTTTTTGTATTTCTGGATTATTCGTGGCTGCAATTACTAACCAAGCTGAATTAAGGTCTCCTTTTTTGTATATCCTTTTCTCCCATTCAATTTTTCCTTCTTCAACTAATTTTTTAAGTTTTAAAGTTACTTCCGGAGAAATTACTTTTACTTTTGCTTGGGCTGTAAGAAGGTTCTCTACCTTTCTTTCTGCAACTTTTCCACCACCTACTACAATACAAAGTTTATCTTTAAGATTTAAAAATACGGGGAAAAATTCACTAATCAATTTCTCCCCACCCCTCTAATTTAGATTTCCAAAATTGAGTTGCCTTTGGATATATTTTAGAAAATTCTACACAAAAATATCCATTTTTCCATTCTGTTTTTTTTACTTCTATACTCACTTTAGCTACACGAAAATGTGCAAGCAAGGCAAAAAAATTACTTTCTCTTTTAAATCTTACTCTAAAAGTTTCTTGCAAAAGTTTTTCTGTTTTAAAATTTTCTAATGTTTCTTCAAATAAATTTTTCCCCAAAATACTATAAACTTCTTCTTTAAATTCTTCAAATTCATAAAGATTTAAAGCAAGTCTTATTAATCTCAAAGATACAAAATGTGGATCTATTTCACCAAGATAAGGAAAAACTACTCTTAGATCTTCAAGATTAGAAAAGGGAGTTACATATTTAACTCTATTTCCTTCATAATCTGGTTTAAAAACCACTCCTTCTCTTTTTTCTAAATGATACCTCTTGAGAAGCTCTTTTACTTTTTGGTAATCTTTCTCTGGATCAAAAGGTCCTCGTATTTCAGGAAAATTTAATCTATATTTTTTCAAAAACTCTAACTTTTTAGATACATTTAAAAACTCTCCCTCCCCTTTTTTCATAAAGTCAAATACAAAAAAATTAATATCTTCTTTTATATAGGATGGATATTCACTTACAAAGGGATTTTCAGGTCCTGCAACTTCTGCACAAATTACTAAATTAGGATTTTCCTCAAAAAACTTTGGAAGCTCAGGTAAAAAATCTTCCCATCTGTCTGTCGCAAAAGCACATACATATCCTCTCCTTGTGAAAGCTAAAATTTCATCTTCAACCTTTACTAATCTAACATTATATCCTTCAATTTTTTCTTCAGCATAAAAGGGATATTTAAGATATCTTTTAAGCCCGGTTTTTAATACGTAAATTCTTGGAATATGTGGATAACCAGGAACTAAAAATTTTTCGTTAAAAAAAGTTCCCATTGCATAAGATTTAAAATCTTTATTAAGTCTGAAAAAATTTTTATCTTTCCAATTAAAAAACAGAATTTTTCCTTTATGATAAGCATCCTCCCATTCTTTTAAAGGGTATTTTCTTAAATAAATATTTTTCCCCCAACAGTATCTTAAATATCCTATTATTTCTTTTTCATCTTCTTTCAATTTTCACCTCCCCTGGATTTCCTTCTTTTCCTAAAACCTCAATATTAATCTCTTTCATAAATTGAGAAATAACCCAGGCTTGAGTAAGTAAATGTTTAGTAATTTTTGAAGTCTTATAGGTAAAACTTTTTTCATAACTTTTTATTATAGCAAAACTTAAAGGAAGCAAAATTTGGTCCCCAAGGTGTTCCTCAAATTGAGCTTCTGTTTTTAAAAACTCTAAAAATTGAATAGCCGAACTTTCTCCTACCTTTTCTGCAGGATATCCTTTTTTACCAAGTTCGAAAAATCCAACTCTTTTTATCTTATCTTTATCTACGGAATAAATAAAAAGCATGGTCCCTGGAGAATCACTTTTAACTTTTTCAAATATTTCCTTTGGTGGGTTTAATTGAGCAGTTAAAAGTTTTTTCTTAGCTGAATTTGTCTGTCTTTCTAAGATATGAGAAGGCAAATCCTCTGAAATAAGACTTATTATAAAAATTTCATCTGGATCAAATTTTTTACCCATATTTGGTAACTTAAATTCTTCCCAGGGGAAAATTTTAGCTCTTATTTCACCACCTCCCTTTGGATAAAAGCCAGCTTTTTCTAAATAAATTTCAGCTTTTAAACCTAAAAAATTTAATACAGGCAAAAACACATATTTTAAATAGTGAAAAGAAGGACTAAAGGTAACATGAGTTCCTCCCTTTAAAATTAATTCTCCCCCTTTTGATAAGGCTAATGGATAAAGAAGGGTTTGAAAAAGTAAAGAAGTAGAGCCTGCTGTTTTTACATCAAAAAAATAAGTTTTATTAACCGGTTTTTCTTTAGGAATAAATATAAGCTCTTTAGAATTAAGCTCCGCCCCCTCAAGTTCTGCTTTTGAAATTTCGGCACATGCCTTTACACAGGCAAAGTGTTGAGGCTGTAACCCTGGTTTTGCTCTTCCTACCCTTATTTTAAACATTTTAAAAGGTTTCCCTAAAACAACTGAAAGAGAAAGGCAAGTTCTCAAAATTTGCCCTCCCCCTTCTCCGTAAGACCCATCTATTAAAATCATAGTTCTTCCTCTTCTAAAGTTTTAATTTCTCTAATTAAAATTTCTGTCAATCTTTCTGCAAGGATTTTTCCTTTTTCTTCTCCCGCTTTTAAAGGATTTCCCCATATTCCAGAAGACCAATATTTTTCTTTATCCTCAACAATTCTAAATTTTTGAAATTTAGGATAATCTTCAAAAGCTCCTTCTTTTACAAGTTCTGGCTTAAAATAAAGTATAAGAGAAGTCTCCCATTCTCCTGCATGAGAATCATTCTCTGGAATATTTAACTCTTTCAAAACTGGTTTTAAAAGTTGAAAAATGTCTGCTACAAAAATTTTAGTATCTTTATGTAATTCAATAAAAGTTTCTGTAGTATCCACTAAATAAGCTATGTGTGTCCCCCCAGCATGCCCAGAAAGGATAAAAAAATTTTTAAAGCCCTGACGATAAAATTCAGAAAGAAGATTAAAAACAAGGGCTTTTAAAACCTCACCTTTTAGACTTAAAGTCCCAGGAAGTTTTTTTGTACTTCTACACAGACCATAATATAAAGGTGGAGCCACTAAAACTTTTATTTTTTGAGCTACAAGTTTACAGATTTCATATATTGTATAAAGATCTGTGGCTAAGGGTAGATGAGGTCCGTGAGCTTCAATAGAGCCAATTGGTATTATTACTATTTTTGTATCTTTTTTTAATTCTTCAAATTCTTTAGAAGTAATAATTTCCATTAACATACCAATCCTCCTTGATTTGAAAAATGTTTTTTAGTGAATTATATTTATTTTTGCTATGAAAAAAAGAGTTTATATAAAAACTTTTGGTTGCCAGATGAATGAAAATGATACAGAAAAAATGTATATTTTGCTTTCAGATGAATATGAACCCACTTCTAATCCTGAAGAAGCAGATCTAATTTTAATTAATACCTGTTCCGTAAGAGAAAAACCACAATATAAAGCCTTTAGTGAAGTAGGAAGATATAAATATCTTAAAAAGAAGAAACCAGAACTTATTATTGGAATTACAGGTTGCGTAGCACAACAAGAAGGAGAAAAATTAATTCACCGACTTCCTTATGTAGATTTAGTTCTTGGAACACAAGGATTTTATTTTATAAAAGATGCTTTAGAAAAATTTAAAGAAAAACAAAAACCTGTTGTTTTTACAGAGCTTAAGCCCGACTTTAAACCTCCTTTAATACTTCAGGAAAAGGACGGACTTTTTCTTCAAGATAGAAAAGTTACTGCTTTTGTAACAATTATGCAAGGTTGTGATAATTTTTGTTCCTATTGTATTGTGCCTTATGTTAGAGGAAGAGAAATAAGTAGAGACCCTGAAGAGATTCTTAAAGAAGTTGAAAAGCTGGTTAAAATTGGAGTTAGAGAGGTTACCCTTTTAGGACAGAATGTTAATTCATATGGAATTAAAGAAAAGGGATATCCTGATTTTACTGAACTTTTAAATATGATTTCTCAAATAGAAAATCTTTGGAGAATAAGGTTTACTACAAGCCATCCAAAGGATCTTTCCGATAAATTAATAAAGGTTATAGCTGAAAATCCAAAGGTATGTAAACACATTCATCTCCCTTTACAAGCTGGTTCAAACAAGATACTTAAAAAAATGAACAGAAAGTATACCAAAGAGGAATATCTTGAAAAGGTAAGAAAATTAAAGGATGCAGTAACTAATATTGCTATTACCACTGATATAATAGTAGGTTTTCCTGGAGAAAGTGAGGAAGATTTTAAAGAAACTTTAGAAATGCTTGAAAAAGTAAGATATCACGAAATCTTTTCTTTCAAATATTCAGATAGACCTTTTACTACCGCTCAAAAATTAGAAAATAAAGTTCCTGAAGAAGAAAAAGAAAGAAGACTTAAAATGGTTCATGAGATTCAAGCTAAAATAACTAAAGAAATTTATGAATCCTATGTAGGAAAGGAAGTAGAAGTATTAGTTGAAGGACCAAGTGTTAAAAATCCAAATATGCTTATGGGCAGAACCACAACTAATGTAATAGTTAACTTTAATACTCCCCGTTTAGATTTAAAAGGTGCCTTAGTTAAGGTTTTTGTAAAAGAAGCTGGTAAACACTCTCTTAAAGGAGAATATTTAGAAACCTTAAAATTTTAATTTTTGCAAAATCTGCATAAATTTGCAATTTTTATAAAATTTAAAAATTTTAAAGTTTCTTTAATCTTTTAAAATTCAGAAAAATTTTCAGGCACAATTTTTGATTATAACATTTAAAAACTTAACCTTAGAGGAGGTGTAAGATGTTTAAAAAATTAAGTAAAGTTTTGGCTATTTTAGGAGTGGGAATTTTGGTATCTGGGACTGTTTTAGCTCAAAATGAAACAACACCTCAACCTGATCAAATGAGATTCAAATCCCAACGTGGTCCGATGATGCGTCAAACGATGCCTCAAGTAGATCAGCAAAAAGCACAAGCATTTTGTAAAGAAATTAATCCTCAATGGCAAAAAATGTGGCAAATTAAAAATGAACTTCGTGAATTGTGGGGTAAAAATCCACCTGATTGGGTAGCCCTTGAGAAAAAAGAAATAGAATTTATTAAAACTAAACTTGAAATTAATAAAAAAGCCTATGAAATGGGTTTGCCTTATGGTCCAAGAGGTTTAAGACTGAGACAAATTTGCGGTTGGTAATTTAAAGTTAAGGAGCGGAAGCTTTTCCGCTCCTTAAAATTTTTGGTTATAATTATAATATTATGAAAAATTTAATTTTTTTAATTTCTTTTTTTATATTCCTATTTTTCCCTTTTTTAGTTAAAGCTGATAGATTTTTTCATCATCAGTTTTTTGAAAGATACGATCCTAATACAGAAATTTTTATAAAAGGAAAGATTAAAAGAATCTGGGTTTTACCCAAACATGAGCTTGTAATTTTAGATGTAGAAAGAGAAAGAAAAATTTACAATGTAGTTGTTGGTCCTCTATGGTTTGTAAATGAGGAAAACATTAAAATTGAACCTGGAGAAGAAATATTTATAAAAGGTTCTAAATTTTTTTCAGAAGAAGGAGAAATTTTTATTTTATCTAAATCTTTATATCTTATAAACAAAAACCAAGTTTATCATTTTAGAGATAAAGATTTTAAACCTCTATGGAAAAAGAAAAAATTAAAAAGGTTCTAAGTTATATTCTTTAATTTTATGATAGAGAGTTCTTAAAGAAATTCCAAGTAATTCCGCTGCCTTTTTCTTATTACCTCCTGTTTTTCTTAAAGCTTCTAAAATTGCTTTTTTCTCTATTTCTTTTAAACTTCCTGATATTTCTTTATCTTCATAGACCCTTTTTATATCAATAAATTCTACTTCTATATCAAGTTCTTGTCCCTTTGCTAAAATTAAATTTCTCTCTAATATATTTTCAAGCTCTCTTATATTGCCAGGCCAAGGATAATTCTTTAAAATCTCTTTTGATTTTTTACTTAGTTTTAAAGGCTCCCTTCCCAATTTTTGAGAAAGTTTATTTATAATATATTCAGCAATTCTAAAAATAGTCTCTTTTCTTTCCCTTAAAGGAGGAATAATTATAGGAAATACATTAATTCTGAAATAAAGGTCTTCTCTAAATTTACCTTGTTTTACCAACTCTAAAAGCTCTTTATTAGTTGCTACGATAAATCTTGCATTTGTTTTTATAGGAGTAAGTCCTCCCAGTCTTTCAAAAGTTTTATCTTGTAAAACTCTTAAAAACTTTGCTTGCACAGTTAAATTCATTTCTGCTATTTCATCAAGAAAAAGTGTTCCATCTTTTGCCATTTCTATTTTCCCGGATTTAGACTTAATTGCTCCTGTAAAGGCTCCTTTTTCATATCCAAAAAGTTCAGACTCTATAAGGGTTTCTGGGATGGCTGCACAATTTATTTCTACAAAATTACCCTTTCTTCCACTTAAAAGATGTATGGCTTTAGCAATAGCAGACTTTCCTGTTCCTGTCTCTCCGTAAAGAATAACTGTCGTTTCTGTAGGAGCAACTTGCAAAATCTTTTCGTAAATATCTTCTATTCCTGCAAATAAAATTTCAAAAGGAGGAATTTCAAAAGGTTTCTCAATAATTTCACTCTTTTTAGTAGTGGGTAATAATTTTTCAATTAAAGATAAAAAATCTTCTGGACTTGATAAAGGTTTAGTTATGTAGTCAACTGCTCCTTTTTTAATAGCTTCTACTGCTGAAGGGATAGTTCCATAAGCTGTAATTACTATAAACCGAGTATCTGGAAAAATATTTTTAGCTTTTTCTAAAAAAGTTATACCATCCATTTTAGGCATCTTTAAATCTGTAATAACAAGTTGAGGATTAAAGTGAGGTAGTTTCTTTAAAGCAATTTCTGGATCATCATAAATTTCTACTTTATATCCCTCTTCTTCTAAAATAGTTTTTAAAAATGAGGCAAAAGATCTATCATCTTCAACTACAGCAATTCTGTAATAATTAGACATGCTCTTGTTCCCTCTCCTTTTTTACTTTCTATTTTAAACTTTATATTTAAAGCTTCACATAGTTTTTCTACTATTGCTAAACCAAGTCCTGAACCTTTAGGTTTTGTAGAAAAAAATGGTTCTTTCGCCTTAAGCAAGGTTTTTTCATCCATTCCTATACCATTATCTATAATTTCAAATTTAATTTTATCC
>CAZZLG010000023.1:0-3831 GCA_964654865.1 uncultured Thermodesulfatator sp. | reverse complement strand
TTCCAAGTTTCTTCAACTCCTATTCCAAGAGGAGTTACTGCACCAAGCCCCGTTACAACTACTCTTCTTTTCACAACCCCACCTCTTAATTATTGTTCACCTATTTTTGCTTTTATGTATTCTATAGCATCCTTAACAGTTCTTAACTTCTCTGCTTCTTCATCAGGAACTTCCATTCCAAAAGCCTCCTCCATAGCCATAACAAGTTCAACAAGATCAAGGGAATCTGCTCCTAAATCATCTACAAAAGAGGCTTCAAGTTTAATTTGATCTTTTGAAAGGTTTAACTTTTGAGAAATAATTTCAATAACCTTTTCCTCTATAGACATAGATAACCTCCTTGCTAATAATTTTTTTCTTTCTTTTTTACCAGATTTTCTTAAAAATACAAGATAAAAAACTAATAAATACCAAAAAAGATAATAAGACCCCTGCAACAAATATACCCTTTCTTAAAAAAGTTTGTAAAAAAAGATAAAAAGTTAACAAAATAAAATACCAAATTAAACCTTTAAGAAATGGGATTATCACTTGAGAGGGTGTATAGTTTTTAACAAAAACCATAGTAGGAAAAAATCCTAAAAAAAGAGGCAAAAAAAGATAAATCACTTTTAAAAATATTTCTGCTAATTCTTCTTTATAAGGTCTTTTAACCATTTTTAAAAATTTATATCTTTCAAATAATTCTTTCAGAGATAAAAATTTTAGAGGCTTTTCTACCATTACTAAAGTTTCTGGCTTTATAGAAAGATTAGCTTCTAAGTTTTTAAAAAACTCAGGAGAAAAGTTTTTATTAGCTTCTTGAGTAATAACTTCTTTTAGAAACCACTTTTCAGATTTATAAAATCCTTCTTTAGCCCATATAATCTTTTTTAGCTCTTCTTTATTTACAAAAACAAGAAGTATATCTTGCAAATATTCACCTCTTGGTTCTAAAGGCTTAGCTATAAGATAAAAATCAGAACCTCTAATAAAAATTTGCTCATTAAATACTAAATATTGTTCTCTTTTCTCAGCTATTCTATAGTCCCAAGTATAAAGACTTAAGAAGGCTGCTTTAGGAAATAGGATGTTTATTGCCAATCCTACTAATAGAGAAAAAAGAAAAATTCCCTTCCCTGTAAGACTTATTAGTTCTTTTTTTGAAAATCCAAGAGATAAAAAGCCAAGTAATTCTCCTGTTCTTGTTAACCAAAGAAACAAAATTATTCCTGATAATCCACAAGCAAAAGGGAAAAATTCATATAAGTTTGCCAAAGATTTCCAAAAAATGTAAGTTAAAAAAAGGTAAAAGGGTTTTTTAAAGGATAAAAAATCTCCCAGTTTATTAAAAAAATCAACTAAAAAGTAAAAGGAAGAAAAAATAAATAGTAAAAGTAAATTTACCTTTATAAGGTCAGCTAAAAGGTATTTCTTATAGATTTTCATAAATATAGCTCTCTTTTTCTTTTTAATCCCACATATTGAAAAACAAGTAAAATACTAATCAAAAGATAAAATATAACAAAACTCCATAAAGGAAAAATTTTCCCATTTTCTCCTAAGGAGGAAAAAAAATTATAAAGAATGTAGAAAATTAGAAAGACTGTAATTCCTACAAAAAAAAGCAAAAATCTATAAGAGGTTTTAAGGTAAATACTGAGGAAAAAAGCTTGAAAAGTTAAAAATAAAACCGAAAGGGGAAAGAAAAATCTTTGATAATATTCATTAAAATACTTGAAATAGTTTGAAGTTCCTGGTTTAAGTTTTTTTATTTCTCCCTTTAATTCTGAAAAACTCTTTTCCCCTCTTTTAAAATAAAGTCTTTCTTCTTCAAAGGTTTTTGTATCTAACTTAAATTTATAATCCCCAAATTTTAAGACTTCTATATTATTTTGAGAATCTATAAAAATTCCCCATCCCTTTATTAAAGTAAATGTGTTTTCTTGAGGAGAATAACTCCCCTCTTGGGCAATGAAAAAACCTTTTTTACCTTCTTTCTCTCTTTTTAGAAGAAATATGTTCTTAAAAAAATGAGCTTTGTCTCTTATTTCTGAGTTTCTCACATAAAGAGAATAATCTTTTCCTAAGGCAATAGGTCTTTTTTCGGGAAAAGACTTTTCTGCTTGAGCTTTAACAAGCTCTATCTGAATTTCCTTTACTTTTCTTTTAGACCAAGGAGAAAGAAAAAAATGAGCTAAAAAGGTTATTATTAAACTAATTAAGGAAAAAATGAGAAGGGGTTTCATAAAGTCTTTTAAGGAAAAACCTAAGGAACAAAAAGCAAGTACTTCCTTTTCATACTTTAGCCTATGTATGGCAAAAAGAATCCCCATAAAGACTGATAAACTATAAATAAAGGATAGAAGCTGAAAAAAAACAAGAATAAAAAGTTGAAAAATAAATTTAAAAGGTGGATTTAAATTTAAAAAATCTTGCAATTTGATTATTCCTTGAATTAAAGTTATAATAGCACTAAATATTATGAAAAAAGAAAGAGTATAAAAAGTATATTCTCTGAAATGGTATTTCCAGAAAATTCTCATCTAAATAATTTTAAAAGCTTTTTGATAAATTTGAAGAAACCTTAATGAAAAAAGTAGATTTAGGACTATACCTTCATGTGCCCTTTTGTTTAAAAAAGTGTCCCTATTGTGATTTTTATTCTGTAGAGATGAGAGTTTCAAAATATTTAGAAAATAGATTTTTAAAGGCTTTAAAGGAAGAACTAAAACTTTTAAAAGTTTTTTTAGAAGAAAAATTTGGAATAAAAGATCTTTCTTTTATAACCCTTTATGCAGGTGGTGGAACTCCTTCGCTTCTTTCTCCTTATTTTTACGAAGACCTTTTTAATTTTTTAGCTAAGCATTTTAAGTTTTCTCCGAAAGAATTAACTTTAGAAGCAAATCCTGAAACACTCACCTTAGAAAAAACAAAAGCTTTTTATGAAATAGGATTTAATCGTATAAGTTTAGGAGCACAAAGTTTTTCTTCAAAGGGTCTAAAATTTTTAGGAAGACTTCATACTTTAAAAGATACTTTAAAAGCCTTAGAATTCATTGTTAAAAGCGGTTTTAAAAATTTTTCCTTAGATTTTATATTTGGATGGAAAGGGCAAGGGGAAAAAACTCTTAAAAGGGAAATATTAAAAGCCTTAGAATTTAAACCTCCCCATTTGTCTTTTTACGAATTAACTTTAGAAAAGGGAACACCTTTTTATCAAATTTTTAAAGGAAAAAAATGTTGGATAAAGGATGAAAAGTTAATGAATCTTTATAAAATAATAGAAGAAACTTTAAAAATAAACGGATATGAAAGGTATGAAATTTCTAACTATGCCATACCTAAGTATGAATGTAAGCACAATCTTCTTTATTGGAAACTTAAACCTTACTTAGGATTGGGACCATCTGCTACCTCAAGAATAGAAAATCTAAGATGGGAAAATCCAAGAAATCTAAATTATTATTTAAATTCACTTTTAAAAGAGAAAAAACTTTCCTTAAAAATAATTGAAAATCTTAATCTTTATGAGTTAGCAAAAGAATATGTATTTATGGGATTAAGATTAAAAGAGGGTATAAGCTTGAAAGAGTTAAAAGGAAAATATAATTATTCTTTACCAAAAAATGCTTTAGACACTTTGATAAGGGAGAACTTAATAAAAAGAGAAAAAGAAAGAATATTTTTAACCTTTAAAGGAAAACTTCTTCATAATCAGTTAGTTTATTATTTATGGGAAAATCTATGCAATTAGTTCCTACTCCTTTTTTAGAAGGCTCTATAATTGTTTATCAACCTGAAAAGGGTTTTAGATTTGGTATAGATTCTGTTTTATTAGCCCATTTTTTA
>CAZZLG010000022.1:0-10100 GCA_964654865.1 uncultured Thermodesulfatator sp. | reverse complement strand
CCTCTATTATAGAAACTACTTTAGCAATTTTACCATCATTCTTTGCTTTCTCCTTTAACTTTTCATATTCTATTAAAGCTAAGGGATGAATCCCTATATGAGAACTTATAATAAATTCTATTCTTGCAAGTCCAACTCCATCATTTGGAATTTGCCCTTGAGCAAAGGCTTGTTCAGGAATACCTATATTCATCATAATTTTTGTTTTTGTTCTGGGTAAAGATTCAAGGCTAATTCTTTCTACTTCATAGGGAATTAATCCTTCTAAAATTCTTCCTTCTTCTCCTTGAGTACAATCAACGGTTATTCCCATTCCTGTTTTTACAAGTTGAGTAGCTACCTCAGCTCCTACTATACAGGGAATGCCAAGTTCTCTTGAAATAATAGCAGCATGACAGGTTCTACCACCTTTATCAGTAACAATAGCAGATGCTTTTTTCATAATAGGTTCCCAATCTGGATCTGTCATAGTAGTTACCAAAACATCTCCTTCTTTAAATTGAGAAATTTCACTTACATCTAAAATAACCTTTGCTTTACCTTGTCCTATTTTGCTACCTACTGCTTTTCCTGTACATATAACTTTTCCTTCCCCCTTTAATTTATAAACTTCATAATACTTTTGCTGTTTTACGGCATGAACTGTTTCTGGACGAGCTTGAACAATATAAAGCTCTCCTCTACCAATATTCACTCCGTCACCGTCTTTTGCCCATTCTATATCCATAGGTCTACCATAATGTTCTTCAATAATAACTGCCCATTTAGCAAGAGTTAAAATCTCATCATCTGTTAATACAAACCTTTTTCTTTCTTCTTTAGAAGTTTTAACTGTCTTAATGGGATTTTTTCTGTCCTTTCCGTATATTATTTTTATATGTTTACTTCCAAGCTTTTTTGAAAGAATTGGTTTATATCCTAATTTTAAAGTAGGTTTAAAAACATAATATTCATCAGGATTTACTTTACCTTGAACTACAGCTTCTCCTAACCCCCAAGAACCTGTAATATAAACTACATCTCTGAACCCGCTTTCAGTATCTAAAGTGAACATTACCCCTGAGCAAGCCACATCACTTCTTACCATCTTTTGGACCGCAACAGACAAATAAACAGAAAAGTGATTAAATCCTTTATCTTCTCTATAAGATATAGCTCTGTCTGTAAATAAGGAGGCAAAACACCTTTGGACTGCTCTTACTACATTGTCTTCTCCACTTATATTTAAATAAGTTTCTTGCTGACCTGCAAAGGATGCATCTGGAAGATCTTCTGCAGTAGCTGAAGATCTTACTGCTACATCAACATTTTCAAAATACATCTCCTCCAATCTTTTATAGGCTTTTTTAATTTCTTCTGCTAAATCCTTTGGCATTTTTGCCTTTAAAATGAGGTTTCTGATTTTTCTTCCTCTTGTTTGCAAGTCTATTACATTATGAGTATCAAGCCCTGTTAAAAGTTCTCTTATTTTCCCATCAAGTTGATTCTTTTCTATAAAATATTTATAAGCTTCTGCAGTTACAGCAAATCCATAAGGAACCTTAACTCCTTTTTCTGTGAGTTTTGTATACATCTCTCCTAAGGAGGCATTTTTACCTCCTACAAGGGGAACATCTCTATAAGTAATTTCATCAAACCACAATATAAAAGGTTTATAAACTGCCATAAAAATTACCCCCTCCTTATAAGCTATGTTTTTTCTATTAAAAGGATAATAGCAAAGGTTACTATTATTGTCAAGTTAACTACAAAGGTAAAATTGACTTTAGATTTAATATGTGCTATTTTTAAAGTATGCCACAAAAAATAGTTTGTACTAATAAGAAAGCCCATCATTTTTATAATATAGAAGAAACCTACGAAGCTGGAATTCAACTTCTTGGCTGTGAAGTAAAATCTTTAAGACAGGGAAGAGCTAATTTAAGCGATAGTTTTGCAAGGGTAGTAAATGGAGAGGTTTTCCTTTACAACCTTCATATAAGTCCATACCCTTATAGTAGAGAAGCTCAAAACATAGATCCTACAAGGACAAGAAAGCTCCTTTTAAGAAAATCTGAAATAAAAAGATTAGCAGGAAAGGTTCAAGAAAAAGGATACACTCTTGTTCCATTAAAAATTTATTTTAACGAAAGAGGACTTGCTAAGGTGGAAATTGCTTTAGCCAAAGGTAAAAAGGTTTATGATAGAAGAGAGGAAATAAAAAGAAGAGATTTAGAAAGGGAATTAAAGAGAAAATTTAAAATTAAATGAAACCTCTTTACCTTTCCATAAAAGGCTTCGGACCCTATCTTAAAGCTGAAATTAAAGAAGAAGATTTTAAATTCCTAATAGAAAATAAACTTTTTTTAATCTCTGGAGAAATCGGAGCAGGTAAAACAACCATTTTTGACGCAATTGTCTATGCTCTTTATGGAGAAAGCACTATAGAAGGGCGTAATCCAGCTGATCTTATTTCCCACTTTATTAAAAATAAACCTAATATAATTCCTGAAATCAATTTTAAATTTTTCTTAGATGGGAAAACTTATCAAATCATAAGACGTCCTTCCTTTAAAGGAAGAGCTGAAAATGTTTCTTTATGGGTTGAAAATAAACTTTTTTCAGCAAAAAAAGAAGAAATAAAAGCAAAAATAAAGGAACTTATAGGACTTGATGCCAAACAGTTTAAAAAAGTCTTTCTTATTCCTCAGGGAGAATATAGAAAAATACTAATTGCTAAAAAAGAGGAAAGAGAAAGTCTTCTTGAAACTATTTTTGAAACCTCTCTTTTTTCTAATTTGGAAGAATTTTTAAAAATTAAAATGAAAGATTTAAAAGAACTTTATCAATCTTTAAACAAAAGAGAGGAAGACTTAAAAAATATTGCGCAAGTATCTAATTTCGAAGAACTAAAAAGTAAAATTGAAGAACTTGAAAGGAAACAAAAAGATTTAGAAAATAAATTAAATTTTCTTACTTCTAAAAAGGAGAAAACTGAAAAAGAAATAAAAGAGTTAGAGCTTATTTTACAACTTCAGAAAGAAATTAAGGAATTTTCAGAAAAATTTGAAAATCTTAAAAGTAAAGAAGATGAAATTTATGCTAAGAAGGAACTCTTAAAAAAATTAAAAATATTAAAAGAAAACCTGATTTTTTATGAAAATTTTGAAAAACTTAAGATTGAATTAAAGAATAATTACCATAAAAAGAAAAATTTAACAAAAAATCTCTGCCAGATTGAAAAAAACCTTGCATCACTTGAAATTGAAATAAAAAAGGTTTATAAAGATGAGAAGGAAATAGAAGAAAAAAAGCGAGAACTCCAAAATTTAAAGGAATTGGGAAAACGCTTCGAAGAAAAAGAAACCCTACAAAAAAATTTGGATCAAATAATTGAGCTTTGTCAAAAAAATTTAAAAGAGTTAGATAATCTTAAAGAAAAGATAAATAGTCTTAAAAATGAGATAGAAAAAGCTCTTGAAGAAAAAGACCAATTAAATAAAGCCATTATCTTATCAAAAGAAAAAGAAAAAATTATTGAGTCACTCAAAGCCTTTGAAGAATACGAAAAATTAATACCAGAATTGAAAAAAGCTGAAAAAAATATTAAAGATTTGAAAGGTTATTGCGAAAATCTTGAGAATTTAAAAGAAAATTTAGAAATAAAGAATCGTGCTCAATATTTGGCAAAGTTCTTAAAAGAGGGTAAACCTTGTCCTGTTTGTGGCTCAACTTTTCATCCCTATCCAGTTAAAACCGAAAATTTTATAGAAGGACTAAAAAAGGTAGAAAAAGAACTCTCAGAAAAAAAAGAGGAATTAGAAAAGGAAAAAAAGAAGTTTTATACTTTGCAAGCTAAAATAGAAAAGCTTAAAGAAAGTTTACAAAATAAGGATAAAGAAAGACTCAATATAAATTATAAAAATATAGAAAAAGAACTTTCTAATTTACCAAAAGATTGCCTTAAAAATCTTACTGAAAATACAAATATACTTTTAGAAATAGAAAATAAAATTAAAAATCTAAAAAACCAATTAAATTTTTTTGAACATATGGAAATAAAACAAGAAGAAGAATTAGAAAAACTAAAAAAAGAAGAACTATCAATAAGAGAACGTTTAAACCTTATTAAAGAATTTATTAAAAACTATTCCTCTTTTGAAGGTCTTAAATTTAAAATAGCTCACTTAGAAGAGGAAATTAAAGAATGGGAAAATAAAAAGGGAAAATTAGAAAATAATAGGCGCCTTTTAACAGAAGAAAAAATAAAAAATCAAACCCAATTAATAAATATAGAAGAGTCAATAAAAAAAGATCTTCAGGAATATAAAAAAATTATTAAAAAATTAATTAATTTAAAAAGAAAAGGTTTTTTAAGTTCTATAAATGATTTTAAAATTCAATTACCTACATTATCTAAAATAGAGGTAATAGAAGAGGAAATTTTAAGTTTTTTTAATGAATTAGAAAGGATTAAAAAGAGCCTTGAAGATGCTAAAAAAAATTGGGAGATCTATAAAAGAGATTGGGAAACCTTAACTAAAAAACCTTTAGAGGAAGAAAAATTACATTCAGAGTTGGAATTAAAAAGGAATGAAAAAAGACTTTTGGAAAATACTTTGGGAAACTTAAATAAAGATATAGGGAGATTAGAAAAAGAAGGATTGCATCTTCAAGAGGTTTTAATAGCTTATGAAAAATTAATAAAAGATAAAAAGTCTTTAGAAGAAGAATATCCAATCTTAGAGGCTTTGTATAATATTGTAGCTGGAAAAAATAAAAAAGGAGTTTCCTTTCATTCTTTTGTACTTTCTCTTTTTGCTCAGCTTATTTTAAAAAGAGCTAATTTTTATTTTAAAGAATTTTCTTTTGGAAGATATAAATTTATAGAGGATGAGGTATTACAAAAAAAGTTTGTTTTAGAGGTTTTTGATCATTACACAGGAAGTAAAAGGGAGACAAAAACTCTTTCTGGAGGTGAATCCTTTTTAGCTACCCTCTCTTTAGCTCTTGGAACCTCAGATGTAATTTTATATTTATATAGAACTCGTCCTTTTGAATCACTTTTTATTGATGAGGGTTTTGGAAGTCTTGATGAAAATACTCTTGAAAAGGTAGTCAATACTTTATTGAGTTTAGCTCATCATAGTGGAAGAATAATAGGAATTATATCACATTTAAAAGAACTTAAGGATAAATTCCCTGTGATTTTAGAAGTTTGTAAAAATCAATTATCGGGAAGTTATATAAAATTAAATAAAAATTTTTAAAAATGAAATTGAAACTGCTTATTTTAGCAGGAGGAAAGGGAAGTAGATTAGGAGGAAAAAAGGCTATTATACCATTTTTAGGAAAACCCCTTATTTATTGGATCTTTAAAAAATTAAGAAATTTTTCCTCCCCTATTTATATTTCAGTAAAAGATGAAGCCCAAGAAGAAGAAACTAAAAAGGAATTAATTAAAGAAAAAATAAAACTTGACGAAATGGTATTTATAAAGGATTTGTATCCAGAAATAGAGGGACCCTTGTCAGGTATTATTTCAGCTCTAAAACTTTTTTCAGAAGAATCTGCTTTTTTAGTAGTAGCAGTTGACCAGCCTTTAATAAGTAATAGTTTTTTAAATTATTTAGGTCTTCTTTCTTATATTTTTTGTAATCAATTTGTAATAGTAAGTAAAAATAAAGAAAAAATAAACCCCTTTCCTGGTATCTATCCCTGTTCTTTGAAAAGGGAAATAGAAACTTTCTTACTTACTTCCCCAAAAAAAAGTCTTTTTAGACTTTTTCAATATTTAACTACTAATCAAAGTATTTTTTTTATTGAAAATGAGGATAAAATAGAAGCTGAATCCTTTATAAATATTAATACTTTAGAGGATTTAAGAAGAGCAGAAACATGTTTTTCCCAGAAGTTGAAGAACCCCAAAATATAAAAATTTTAGTAGTTGATGATGATGCTTCTACTCGAGAAAATCTTAAAGAAATTCTTTCTTTAGAAGGCTATACGGTTTATACTGCTGAAAATGGAAAAGAAGCCTTAGAAAGGTTATCTCATCTCAATCCAGATATAATGGTGGTTGATCTTTTTATGCCTGAACTGGACGGAATTTCTCTATGTAAAATTGTAAAAAATAATACCGAAACTGTGGATATAGGAATTATCTTAATTACAGCAGCTAATGATGTAGATTCAAGAATTAAAGGACTTGCTTCAGGAGCTGATGATTTTCTTAATAAACCCTTTCTTATCCCAGAGCTAAAAGCAAGGATAGTATCTCTTTCTAAAATTAAAAAATATAGAGATTTTTTAAAGAATTATCAAAATTTGTTGGAAAAGGAGGTTGAAAAAAAGACCTCAGAACTTCAGAAACTCTACTTACAACTGCAAATAGCCTATAATGAAATAAAAGATCTCTCCTTAGAAATAATTTATAGACTTGCTAAGGCTGCTGAATTTAAGGATAAATATACAGGTTTTCATATTCAAAAAATAGGCTTTTATTCTACAAAAATTGCAGAACATTTGGGATTAAGTAAAGAGCAAATTGAACTTATAAAATACAGCTCCCCCTTACATGATATTGGGAAGTTAAAAATCCCTGATCATATTTTATTAAAACCAGGTCCTCTTAGCAAAGAAGAATGGGAAATAATGAAAACACATACCACTATGGGGGCAAAAATCCTTGAAGGTTCAAAAATAAAATATCTTAAAGCTGCAGAAAAAATAGCACTTTTACATCATGAAAAATGGGATGGAACTGGTTATCCTTATGGACTTAAAGGGAAAAAAATACCGCTTTTTGCAAGAATTGTATCTATTGTTGATGTTTTTGATGCCTTAACCTCAGATAGACCTTATAGAAAAGCCTTTTCTGTAGAAGAGGCTTTTGAAATTATTAAAAATGAATCAGGCAAACATTTTGATCCTGAATTGGTTGAGGTGTTTTTAAAAATTAAAGAAGAAATTATAGAAATAAGAACCCTTTTCAAAGACGAAAACAATCTAAGTTTTTAAAATCTCTTTTAATTTTAAGGCATTGGGAACAGCATATCCTTCTGCTGTGTTATCAAAATAAATAAAAGCTAATTTAATTTTGAAGGTTTTGATCTTTTCAGCAAGTCTTTGAAGTTCCTCTTCCTCATAGCTTGATACATAAAGTTTTTTAGACCCATGGAGCCTAATATATAAATAATCTGTAGTCTGTTCTTCATACCAAGAAGGATATTTACCAGCACAATCAGAAAAACACAAACATACTTTATATTTCTTTAAAAGTTCTATAAATTCTTCATTGTGAAAAGAGATATTTCTTATTTCTATGGTATTAAGATAATCTGAAGGTAAAATTTTTAGAAATTTTTCTAAAGTTTCTTTATGGTATTTAAAGGAAGGAGGAAGCTGAAAAAGAAGAATTTTTCCCTTTTCTTTTAAAGGTGCTATAGTTTTAAGAAAGTTATTTAAATCTTCTTCTACTTCCTTAAGCTTTTTCATATGAGTTATAGTTTTAGGAGCTTTAACAGAAAAAATAAAATCTTTGGGAGTTTCTTCATACCATTTTTTAAAAGTTTTTGCTGTGGGAGTTTTATAAAAGGTAGCATTTATCTCTACAGTGTTAAATTGCTGAGAATAAATTTTTAGCCATTCTCTTGGTTTACTCTCAAAGGGATATAAAAAGCCTTTAAAAGAATAATAACTCCAACCACAGGTCCCAATGTAATACTTGACTTTCATATCCTTTAAAGTAGAATATTTTAAAAATTTTTAAAGTAATTTTTTAAAATTTTGGTTAAAAATTTTAAAAATGAAAAGGATTTAAAACTCTTTATAAAAAGGTTCTTAAAGGAAAATCTAAAAGGACTCCCTCCAGAAAGTAAGATTGAAATTGAGGTTATTAAAATTAAACCAGCTGAAGTAATCTTAAAATTTCCTTTTTATTCCGAGGGAAATTTAATAAGAGTAAATGAAGTAGATTTCTTATTAAAAACCTTGATAGATCTTGGGATAAAAGCTCAGGTTAAATATATAGATGATGTAGAAATTTTTGAAGAAAATTAAAAATGTATAAATTGACTGTTTTTGTCCCATCTGAATTTGAAGCTGAAGTTTTAAAAGATTTTGATTTAGATCTGCAAATTATTGGAATTGGTCCTATTGAATCTGCTCTATCTTCCTATCAGATTTTATTAAATAAAAAACAAAAATTGGTTTTTTTAACTGGCTGGGCTGGAGCTTATCCGGAAACTGGATTAAATATAGGAGATGTAGTTGTGGCAACTCAAGAAGTATTTGCTGATTTTGGAAGAAAATATAAAACCCACTATGCTACCTTTCCTGAAAGTTTAAAGGTATGTAACAGTTGTTCTTTAAGTCATGTTTTTACTGAAAAAACTATTCAGCTTTTAGAGGATTGTGATTTAACCCCTGTTGTGGGTAGTTTTTCTACTGTATGTTCAGCAACTTATGATTTAAATAGAGCTTATTTTATAAAAGAAAAATTTGATGTTATAGCAGAAAATATGGAAGGTTTTGGAGTTGCTAAAGCCTGTGAAAAATTAAAAGTCCATATGGTTGAAATAAGAGTGATAAGTAATCTTCTTTCTCAACCAGAAAAAGAGTGGGATAAAACAAAAGCTTCGGAAGTTTTAAAAAAGGTTTGGGAATGTTTAGTGAAAAATTGGAAATAGCTCTTTCTCCTTGCCCTAATGATGTTTTTATAGTATCAGGAATCCTTCTTAAAAAGGTTAAATCTTCTTTTGAGCTTAATTTTTATTTTGAAGACATAGAAACATTAAATAATTTAGCTATAAAAAGAGCCTTCCCAATTATTAAAGCTTCCTTTGCTATATGGAATTTTATCTTTTCTGATTATGAACTTTTGCCAGTTGGTTCTGCTCTTGGATTTGGTGTTGGACCCTTGCTTGTGGGAATAAAACCCTATCAAATTGAAGATTTTAGTAAATTAAAAATTGCTATCCCCGGAAAACACACAACTGCTCATATGCTTTTCAATTTTTATTATCAAGATAAGATAGAAAAAATCTTTGTAAGATATGACCAAGTAATTCCTTCTTTATTAGAAGGTAAAACTGAACTCGGGATTCTTATTCACGAAGGAAGATTTTTGTATTACAAATATAATTTGCATAAAATTTTAGATCTGGGAGAATATTGGGAAAAAAATACTAAAGCCCCTCTTCCCTTAGGAGGATTTTTTATTAAAAAAGCCTTATCAAAAAAAACTAAAAATGAAATTGTTAATCTTTTTAAACAAAGTATTGATTGGGCTAAAAATAATTGGGTAAAAGTTTTTCCTTTGTTAAAAGTTTATGCTCAGGAAATGGAAGAAGAAATCATTAAAAAACATGTGGACACCTATGTAAATGAGTATACCTATGAATTAAAGGACCTTGCTTTAAAGGGCTTGACAATTTTTAAGGATTCCTTAAATATTAAAAAATCTTTAAAAGAAATTGTTTGGGGAATTTAAATTTATGGAATTATGGAAGGTATTTTTGCAAACTGGATACGTGGGAAAATTTGTTCTTTTAGTATTGCTTATTATGAGTATTCAGAGCTGGTATATAATTATTGCAAATTATTTCAGATACAAAGCTTTTAAAAACCTTCTTTATGAGATAGACTCATTAGTAAAAAGGACTAAAGATTTCCCTTCTTTAATAAAGGAAACTAAAGAAATGGAATCTCATCTTTTAGGACATAGTATAAAAAGGGTTGTAGTGGCTTTTGGAGAAATTTATGAAAACTATTTTGAAAAGAGGGAAGACTCTAAAAATTTTAATTTAGAAATCTCTCTTAGTTTAGCCGAAAAAGAACTTATAGAGAAAGCTTTAATAGAACAGGAAAGTATTACTATGAATTTAAGTAAGGGTTTAGGGGTTCTTGCCACAGTTGGAAATGTAGCTCCATTTATAGGGCTTTTTGGGACTGTTTGGGGTATAATGAAAGCATTCCATGACATCGGTTTAAAAGGTAGTGCAAGTTTAGCAACTGTTGCTCCAGGGATTGCAGAAGCTCTTATTAATACAGCTATGGGACTTTTTTGCGCTATCCCTGCAGTAATAGCTTACAATTACTATCTTTTAAAAAAAGAAGAA
>CAZZLG010000021.1:0-2979 GCA_964654865.1 uncultured Thermodesulfatator sp. | reverse complement strand
TACCTGCTTTGGCCATTTTTTTTGCTTTTCTTTTATGGTGTTTTGCCTTTAAGACTTTGGGAGGGATACCCCTTCTTTTTTATAAAAAAGAAAGAAATTTATTTTTTTCAATACTTGTAGTTCCTACAAGTACTGGTCTTCCTTCTTTATAACATTTTTCTATTTCTTCAACTACCTTTTCGAATTTTTCTTTTTGGGTTCTGAAAACTACATCAGGATAGTCAATTCTTATCATGGGTTTATGAGTTGGAATAACCACTACATCAAGATTATAAATTTCTTTAAATTCAGCAGCTTCTGTTTCAGCAGTTCCTGTCATACCAGCAAGTTTTTCATACATTCTAAAATAATTCTGAATGGTTATCATAGCTAAAGTCTGATTTTCAGCTTCAATTCTTAATCTTTCTTTAGCTTCTATAGCTTGATGAAGACCATCACTCCATCTCCTCCCAGGCATTAATCTTCCAGTAAATTCATCTACAATTACCACCTTCCCATCTTTAACTAAATAATCTACCTCTCTTTTAAATAAATGATGTGCTCTTAGTGCTTGATTTATATGATGAACAAGTCTAACATACCTTGGATTATATAAATTTTTTATACCAAGAAGTCTTTCACATTCTGCAATCCCCTCTTCTGTCAAAAGAGCATTCTTAGCTTTTTCATCTAAAGTAAAGTGAACATCTTTTTTAAGTTTTCTTACAATTTCATCTATATAATAGTAAAGATCTGTAGCTTCTTCAGAGGGACCAGAAATAATCAAAGGAGTTCTTGCTTCATCTATCAAAATAGAATCCACTTCGTCTATAATAGCATAATAGTGACCTCTCTGAACCATATCCTCTAATGAATATTTCATGTTGTCACGGAGATAATCAAAACCAAACTCACTATTTGTTCCATAAGTGATGTCACAGACATAAGCTTTTTTTCTTTCTGAGTCATTCATCTGATTTTGAAGATATCCTACAGTTAAGCCCAAAAATCTATAAATAGGCCCCATCCACTCAGCATCTCTTTTAGCAAGATAATCATTTACTGTAACTATATGCACCCCTTTACCAGTAAGTGCATTTAAATAAGCAGGAAGAGTAGCAACTAAGGTCTTTCCTTCTCCTGTTTTCATTTCAGCAATTTTACCTTCATGTAAGACAATCCCACCAATAATTTGAACATCAAAGTGACGCATTCCAAGAACCCTTCTTGCAGCTTCTCTCACAACAGCAAAAGCCTCTGGTAAAATATCCTCAAGCGTAGCTCCCCTTTCTAATTTTTCCTTAAATTCTATAGTTTTTCTTGAAAGTTCAGCATCAGAAAGTTTTTGTATCTCTGGTTCTAAAGAATTTATTTTCTGAACTACAGGCTTAAGTCTTTTTAATTCCCTTTCGTTTTTCGTTCCTATAATTTTTGTTAAAACCTGTGTAATCATAATAACAATCTCATTCCTTTTTAAACTTTTATTAATTTAATACTTTTTCTTTATAAAACAACCTACCTTGTTTTTTAGAGACCTATCTTTTAAAATAAGGCTTGATGAAAATAAAGGAAAGATTAGAAGATTTCGTTGTCTCAGAGATTGCTGATATTCATCCTGAAGGAAAAGGAGAATATTCTCTTTATATGCTAAAAAAATTTAATATATCAACTTGGGATGCAATAGGGAAAATTGCAAAAAATTTAAGAATTTCTATGGATTCCATAAGTTATGGAGGGCTAAAAGATAAAAAAGCAATAGCCCATCAGTTTATTACCATTAAAAAAGGACCAAAAAAGGATATAAAAGAAAAAGAATTTGAGCTTATATACTTAGGAAACACAAACAAACCTATGTCAAAAGACCTTCTTATAGGAAATAAATTTGAGATTATAGTAAGAGATTTTCAAGTAGAAGAAAAAAAATTTAATAGAGAAGTGGAATTAGTAAGAAAATTTGGACTTTCAAATTACTTTAATGAGCAAAGATTTGGTTCTATTAAAAGTTCTAAGGAGTTTGCTATAAAAGAGGTTATTTTAGGAAATTATGAAAAGGCTCTTTATCTTATGATTGCTGAAGGAAGTGCTATTGATATAGAAAGGACAAAAAAATTTAGAGAGTGTTTAAAAAAATATTGGAGAAATTTTGAAAAGTGTTTAGACCTTGCTAAAGTTAATTGGGAAAAAAACTTGCTAAACTTTTTGATTACCCATAAACCATCTAAAAGAACTTTTAAAAGGGCTTTAAATCTTGTAGATAAAGAATATCTTTTTTTCTTAGGAAATGTTTATCAAAGTTATCTCTGGAATGAAATTTTAAAAGAAATTATCTTAAAGTTTGAAATACCATATTTTGAAATTTCTTATCTTTTAGGAAAACTTTTCTTTTATAAAGAAGTGCCAGCAAATAAATGGGAAATATTAAAAAAATTAAAATTACCCTTACCCTCTCCCAAACTAAAATTTAAAGAAAAAATTGAGAGCTTATATTTAGAAGAAATTTATAATGAAATATGCAAAAAAGAGGGTTTAGATAACATTAAAAACTTGAGAAGCTTTATAAAGGGGCTTGTATTTAAAACCTATCCAAGACCAGCGGTTATTTTCCCAGAAAATTTGGAATGGGAAAAACTTGATAATACTACTATAAAACTAAAATTTACTTTGGAAAAAGGAGCTTATGCTACTTTAGTTATAAAGAGGCTTTTTTATGGTTATCAGAATTCCTAACTGGCTTGGTGATGCCTTAATGGCAACTCCTGTATATTATAATCTTTGCCAAAAAGAAAAAATCTTTCTGTTTGGTCTTTCTTATATAGTGAATCTTTTTAAATTCTTTCCTAATATAGAAGTTCTTTATTATGAAAGGGGTAACACTAAAAGGAATTTAGAAACCTTAAAACCTTTTAAAGAAGAAGTAGGGCTCCTCCTTACTAACTCATTTTCTTCAGCTTGGCTTTTTTTCAGAGCTGGTCTTCGAGAAAGATGGGGATATGCAAAAGA
>CAZZLG010000020.1:0-33572 GCA_964654865.1 uncultured Thermodesulfatator sp. | reverse complement strand
AAATCCACCCTTTAAACCTGGTAATTTTGATGTAGTTTTTTCTAATCCTCCTTATTTTAAAAGTGAAGCTGGAAGAAAAAGTCCTTACCAAATTGAAAATATTACAAGAAGAGACATAGAATGTGATCTTAATGAATTTTTAAAAAAAGTAAGCTCTCTTTTAAAAAATAAAGGTAAATTTTATTTAATTTTTACAGCTTTAAGACTTGCGGAATTAATATATCTTCTTAAAAATAACAAACTTGAACCAAAACTTTTAAGACTGGTTTATTCCTATCCTGGTTCAGAAGCAAAGCTTGTTCTTTTATGTGCAGTTAAAAATGCTAAAGAAGAAATAAGGATTCTCCCCCCTCTTTATATTTATAAATCTCGTAAGGGTGATTACACTGAAGAGGTAAAGAATTTTTTAAAAAGAATTGAAGAGAATTGAGAATTGTTTTAAAATAATTAAGTATGAGAGAAGCGCTTTTATATGAACATTTAGAAGATAAAAAAGTAAAATGTAATTTGTGTAATCATCATTGCGTTATTTATCCTAATCATATAGGGATTTGCGGAGTTAGAAAAAATGAAGAAGGGATCCTTTTTTCCTTAGTTTATGGAAAAATAATTGCAGAACACTTAGACCCTATTGAAAAAAAACCACTTTATCATTTTTTACCAGGCTCGTGGAGTTATTCTATAGCAACTGTAGGTTGTAACTTTCGTTGTAGTTTTTGCCAAAATTTTGAAATTTCTCAATACCCTCATATTTATGGAGGCATTCCTGGAAAATTAACCTCACCAAAAGATATTGTAAGAATAGCTAAAACTCAAAGGGCAAAAAGTATTTCCTACACTTACACTGAACCTACCATCTTTTTTGAATTTGCCTATGATTGTGCCAAATTAGCTGAAAAAGAGGGATTAAAAAATGTTTTTGTTTCTAATGGTTATATGACAAAAGAAGCTATTGACTACATTAAACCCTATCTTCATGGAATAAATGTAGATTTAAAGGCTTTTAGAGAAGAATTTTATAAAAAATTTTGTAAGGCAAAGCTGCAACCTGTTTTAGACAGCTTAAAGTATTTAAAAAGCCAAGGTATATGGGTAGAAATTACTACTCTTATTATTCCAGAAGAAAACGATGATCCAGCTGAATTAAGAGAACTTGCAAACTTTATAAAAATTGAGCTGGGACCTGATGTTCCTTGGCATATTTCTCGTTTCTTTCCTCATTATCAACTTTTAGATAAACCCTTTACTCCTGAAGAAACTTTACTAAAGGCTTATTATATTGGAAAGGAGGCTGGTCTTTACTATATTTATGTAGGAAATGTTCCTGGAAATCAATATGAAAATACCTATTGTCCAAAGTGTAACCATTTAATTATTGAAAGATACGGTTTTAAAGTTTTAAAAATAGATCTTAAGACTGATTTAACCTGTCCCAACTGCGGTTTCTTTATTAATGGAGTTTGGAGTTAAAGATTTCAAAAGTTTTGCTCCCAGCTGTCCACAGGCAGCATCAATCCCAAGACCTTTACTTTTTCTTAGAGTAGTTAATATTCCCTTTGAAAGAAGGTATTTTTGAAATCTTTCTATAATTTCTTGAGAGGGTCTTTCAAAAGGAATTTCAGAATGAGGATTAAAGGGAATAAGATTTACTTTAAAAGGATAACCTTTTAGTAGATCTGCCAGTTTTTTTGCAGATTCCAAGCTATCATTTACATCCTTTATTATTACATATTCTACAGTGGTTCTGCTATTTTTAATGCGAGGGAAATTTTTACAAGCTAAAATGAGCTCTTCAACAGAATATTTTTTAGCTATAGGAATAAGTTCTCTTCTAATTTCATCTGTGGGAGCATGTAAGCTCAATGCCAAAGCGGTAGGAAATTCCTTAGCAAGTATTTCTATTTCTTTTAAAAGTCCTACAGTTGAAACTGTAAGCCTTTTTCTGGAATAATTAAATCCTTTAGGATGAGCAAGTATTTTTAAAGCTTTTATAAGATTTTTCAAATTTAAAAGTGGTTCCCCCATTCCCATAAAAACTATATTTCTTAAAGGAAGTTCTTCTCCCTTTTGTTTTAAATATCTTCTTGCAATAACAACTTGAGAAATTATTTCATAAACCTCTAAATTTCTCTTAAACCCAAGTTTCCCTGTAACGCAAAACTTACAACCTACGGGACATCCTACTTGAGTTGAAACACAAAGAGTATAATGATCTCTTTCTGGAATTATAACTGTTTCAATTAGATTATTATCTTTTAGTTTTAAAACAAATTTAACTGTTCCATCTATATCTTCTTGTCTATCAACTGTTTCTGGAAGTTCAAGAGAAAAATTTTCAGAAAGCTTTGTTCTTAAGCTCTTAGGAAGATCTGTCATTTCTTCAAAGCTTATGGCATCTTTACAGGTGATCCAGTGAAAAATTTGTTCCCCTCTATATGAAGGTTCTCCAAGGATTTCTATTAAATTTTTTAATTCTTCTAATTCACAATTTCTTAGATTGGGTCTATCCATAACTTATTAAAGTTCTAAAGGTTTTACTAAATAAACTGTAGAAAGCTCACTTAATTCTTTTAAAGCTTTTTTTGTGGGAGGTTGATCTAAACTAAGAAGTATTACATTTGTTTTTCTCATAGGATCCTGTCCTACATGCATTCTTGAGATATTTAAATTGTGATTACCAAGGATGGTTCCTATTTTTCCTATAACCCCTGGTCTATCCTCATTAAAGATATAAAGCATGTGTCCTTCTGGTAAAGCATCAAGTCTAAATCCATTAATTCTAACTATACGAGGTTCTTTTTTACCAAAAATAGTTCCTTCAACAACTGTATAACCTTCAGTATGTTTCACTTTAACACTTATGAGAGAGGTAAAGTCTTCTGAAATCTCTGTCTTAGATTCTATTATTTTTATACCCCTTTCCTTTGCTCTTATAAGGGCATTAACATAATTAACATCCTCTTTTAAAAATGGAGAAAGAAGCCCTTTAACAAAAGCAAGGGTTACAGGTTTAACATCAAGTTGGGAAATTTCACCTTTATAAGTAATTTCCACTTCTTGAATAGCTCCTTCTGCAATTTGGGCAGCAAGTAAACCAACCTTTTCTGCAAGAGTTAGTATAGGTGTAATAATTTTTAAAATCTCTGGTGGTAAAGAAGGAACATTTACTGCATTTCTTATTATTCCCTTAAGAAGGTAATCTACTAATTGTTTTGCTATTTCTATAGCAACTGTCTTCTGAGCTTCTATAGTTGAGGCTCCAAGATGGGGAGTTCCGATAAAATTTTCTAAAGAAAGTAAGGGATGATTTGGATCAACTGGTTCTTTCTCAAAAACATCAAGAGCTGCTCCTGCAACTTTTCCTGAAACCATAGCTTTATAAAGTGCTTCTTCATCTATAATTCCTCCTCTTGCACAATTTATAATGTAAACTCCATTTTTCATCATAGAAAAGGCTCTTTCATCTATAAGATGATAGGTTTCTTTAGTTAAGGGTGTATGAATAGTGATAAAGTCTGATCTTCTATATAATTCTTCCAAACTTACAAGTTCTACCCCTTTTTTCTCTGCTGCTTCTGGAGAAACATAAGGATCATAAGCTATAACTTTCATTTTCATTCCAAGAGCTCTATCTGCAACAATACTTCCTATTCTTCCTAATCCAATAATTCCTAAAACTTTATTATTAAGCTCTACTCCCATAAACTTCTTTTTTTCCCATTTTCCTTCTTTTAAATAAGATACAGCCTGAGGAATATTCCTTGCAATTGCAAAAAGTAAAGCTAAAGTATGTTCTGCTGCAGATAAAGTATTTCCTCCTGGGACATTCATAACTACAATCCCTTTTTCATTTGCAGCCTGTAAATCTACATTGTCAAGCCCTGTTCCTGCTCTTCCTATGACTTTTAGATTTTTTGCCCTTTCAATTACTTCCTTAGTAACCTTTGTTGCACTTCTTACAACAAGCGCATCAAATTGAGGAATTATTTCTAACAATTCTTCATAAGGAAGACCTGGTTTATAAATAACCTCTAAACCTGCATTTTTAAAGATCTCTATTCCCTCTTCTGAAATAGGATCTGAAATTAAAACTTTCATTTTTTACTCCTTTTTATTTTTTGTATTTACCTGATATAGTCATTACCTTAGGGACTGTCTTTAAATATTCATCCTTTATATAATTTAAAAGTACTTCTTCAGCGGATTTTATCCCTTTACCAAAGGGAACTTTGTATCCAAAAAGGTTCAACCCTATCTCCAAGGCTGAAAGAGCTATTAAAAGATCAAATGGAGACTGGTTCCCCATGTGCGTAATTCTTAAAATTTTCCCTTTAAGATGATCCTGTCCTCCTGCAAAAACAACTCCTAATTTGTTTCTTAAAAATTTTAAAAGTTCCCCTGTGTTTAATCCATCTGGAGCTTTAATAACTGTAAGGGATTCAGAAGGAATTTCAGGAAAGATTTCTAAGTCAAGTGCTAATATTGCTTTTCTACAAGCAAGAGAAAGGGTTTGATAATGTTTAAATAGTCTTTCAAGTCCTATCTCCTTTATACGTTTAAGCATCTTTCTTAATCCTATAAGTAAACTCACTGCAGGAGTAAAAGCTGTAGTATTTTTTTCATAAGCCTTTCTTTCTTTTTGGAGATCAAAATAGTATTTAGGAAGTTTTGATTTCTTAACCAAATCTTGAGCTTTATCTGAAAAGGCAATAAAAGACAAGCCAGGAGGTAGGCTTAAAGCCTTTTGAGAACCTGTAATCACTACATCAAGCCCCCATTTATCCATTGGAAGATCGTATACTCCAAGAGCAGAAATAGCATCAACTACTATTACTGCAGAAGTATTTCTAACAATTTCTGCAATTTCTTTAATAGGGTGTTTCACTCCGGTTGAAGTCTCACAAGCTTGAATTAAAACTCCTCTTATATCTTTATTAGTTTTTAAAATTTTTTCTACTTCTTCAGGTCTTACAGCTTTTCCCCAAGAAACTTCTATAACTATTGGCTCTAAGTTATAGGTTTGGGAAAGTTCTAACCATCTTTGTCCAAATTTCCCACCAACTACTACAATTACTTTATCTTGGGGAGAAAAAAGATTCACAATAGCTGATTCCATAGCCCCTGTTCCTGAGGAGGTAAAAAAATAAACCTCCTTTTTGGTCTGAAAAAGATATTTAAGATCCTCTCTAATTTCTTTTAAAATCTCCGAAAATTCTGGCAATCTATGATGGATAATAGGTTGAGCCATAGAGAGAAGTACTTCCTCTGCTACAGGAACGGGTCCTGGAGTAAAAAGATACTTTTTGCTTAAAAATTCCACCTTAGCCTCCTTTGGTAATTAAATTTCTATATCTAAAATTTCAAAATTCTTTATTCCTGAAGGAGTATTTACCTGAACCTCATCCCCTATCTCTTTTCCTATTAAAGACCTTGCTAAGGGAGAATATATAGAAATACTTCCATTAGGTGGATCTGCTTCATAGGGACCAACAATTCTATAGGTAGTTACTTCTTGTGTATCCAAATTTAATAATTTTACCTTAACTCCAAACTGAACTTTATCAGGAACTTTAGTAAGAGCAGGAATTATTTCTGCATTAGCTAAAATTCCTGATAATTCTTGTATCCGACCTTCTATATAGGCTTGTCTTTCCTTAGCTGCTTCATATTCAGCATTTTCTGAAATGTCTCCATGAGCCCTTGCTTCTTCTATAGCTTTCACTACCTTTCTTCTTTCAACCCTAATAAGATATTCAAGCTCTTTTTTAATTTTTTCTATACCTTCTGGAGTAAAAGGTATTTTGTTCATAGGGAACCCCTTTTTGTGTTTTTAAATTAGTGTCTAAATGCCCTTTGTCCAGTAAACATCATAGCTATAGGAGGATTGTATTCATTGCAGGCTTGAATTACTTCCCAATCTCTCACAGAACCTCCTGGTTGTAAAATAGCTGTAATACCTTGTTTTGCTGCCACATCTACGGAATCTCTAAAGGGTAAAAATCCATCTGAAATCATAACTGCACCAATAAGACCTGCTTTTTTTTCTCTGGTTTCTTCATCAATTTCTTCTTTTTGAATTTTTGGTCTTAAACCTTTTTCTATTTCTAACTCCAATTGTTTATAAGATATTTTATGTTTTTCGTAGCAGAGAAGATCAGCATATTTGGTATAGGCTTTAAAAATAGCTATTTCAGTGCAACCAACTCTATCTTGTTCTCCTGTTCCTATACTTACTGTACATTCATTTTTAACAAATAATACTGAATTGGAAGTAACTCCCATCTCAACAGCCCATCCAAAAATCATATCTTTTATCTCTCTCTCATCAGGTTCTCTAAGACATTTATATTCTACTCCATCTTTTATAGCTACTGCAGGAAGTAAATCTTCTTTTCTCCTAATTCTATTTAATTGAGAAACTTGAACAATTATACCCCCATCAATAAGACTTTTAAATTCAACCACTCTATATTTGGCATACTCTTCCAGCTTGTCCAATTTTTTAATTTTGATAATTCTTAAGGACTTTCTTTTTTTTAAAATCTCTATACTTCCTTCTTCATATTCAGGTGCAGCTAAAACTTCAAAATATTGTTCTGCTATAGCGGATGCACAAGCCTTATTAACAGGTCTATTTAGTGCTATAGCTCCACCAAAAGCAGCTATTCTATCTGCATTGTAGGCTTTTAAAAAAGCTTCTTCTATTGTAGTGCCGTAAGCAACCCCGGAAGGATTGTTATGCTTAACAATTACACAAGCAGGTTTTTCAGTTAAATATCTTAAAATATTAAGTGCATTATCTATATCGGTAAGATTAATTTTACTTGGATGCTTTCCAAATTGAATAAAATCACTTTCTTTTAAACTGGAAATTAAACCAAGCCCAGGTTTAATAAACTCACACTCTCCTAAAACTAAATTACCTGCAACTAATTCGTAGATTGCAGCTTCCTGATCTGGATTTTCTCCATATCTTAACCCCTTTTTTTCAAATACGCCAGGTTCTATTTCAACTTCCCATCTTTTCTTCTTATAAATAAGGGTCTGATCTCCAAAGGTAATTCTTAATTCTGAAGGAAAGGAATCTTCTACAATTTTTCTATACATTTTTTTAAGATCTTCAACCATAAACAAACCCCCCTCTACTTTCTCAAAATTTAATAAGATCAACTCTTTTTAAGAGACAAAATATACTTTATCATATCTTCAGCAATTCTCCAACTTGCTCCAAGAGGACCAATCAGCCTTTTTATAACGGAAAGCTCTTTTTTAACCTCAATTCTTGCTTCTTCATTTTCTACAAGCTCTCTTATTTTCTGGGTAATAGCTTTAATCTTATCTTTTTCTTTTATTATTTCTGGGTATATTTCCTTTTGCAGAATTAAATTAGCAAGACTAATATAGGGAACTTTTACCAATTTTTTAGCAATAAAATACATCCAAGAGGGCAAAGAATAAGTAACTATAGCAGGGGTTTCAAGAAGAGCAGCTTCTAAGGTTATGGTTCCTGAGGCAAGAAGAGCTACTGTAGAATATTTTAAAACTTCATACTGAGTATTTTCTATGACTTTAAGTTGGGATCTTGCTTTATCCCATAAAAAAGAATCTTTAAGACCAGGAGCTTTAACCATTATCCCTTGAATATGGGGATTTAATTTTTTTAAATTTTCAAAAATTTTTAAAAACATGGGTATGTGACGAGTTATTTCTCTTTCTCTACTACCTGGAAAAAAACTTACTAAGGGTTTAGATTTATCAAATTGATATATTTCATAAAAAAAATTTTCTGAGAGATTGGTTTTTATTAGGTCTAAAATAGGATGTCCCAAATAGATAGTAGATATCCCATAAGAAGAAAAAAATTCCTTTTCAAAGGGAAGAACCACATACAATCTATCTACATATTTTCTTAAAATATGAACTCTCTTTTTGTTCCAAGCCCATGCTTGAGGAGCTATATAATATATTACAGGATATCCTAACTTTTTAGCTAATTTAGCAACCTTTAAATTGAAACCCGGGAAATTTACCAATATTATTACATCTACCCTTCTTTTTCTTAAAAATTCTTCAATCTTTTTGTAAACAAACCAATATTTTTTAAGCTCAGAAAAACTTGGTAATCCCACCAAAGCAAGTGATTCAGCAGGGAATAATATTTCTATTCCAAGACTTCTCATCTTAGGTCCACCTATTCCAACAAATTGAAAAGCTGAGTTTAGATCTTTTATTCTTTTAATTAGCAAATATCCATAGATATCTCCAGAAATTTCACCTGTTATTATTAAAACTCGGGAAGAAGTCTGATAGTTCATAGATATCTTTTTAAATTATTCTCTACTTGCTTTTTTATTTGAAATGCAAGTTCAAGTGATTTTAAAGCAGATTCTCCTGTCACTTTAACTTTGTCTCCGTTAATAATACATTTAATAAAGGATTCAAGCTCCTCTTTTAAAGGATCACTTTCTGGGAAAGATTTTTTATTTAATTTATATTCCTTGTTTTGGAGATCTACTCTAACTTCTAAATAGCTTTTTTCTATTGTATCAATTACATAATAGGCTCCTTTTGAAAAAACTCTAAATTTTCTTTGTCTATTAAGAGAAATTCTACTTGCTGTAAAATTACAGGTAGTTCCATCTTCAAAAACTACTCTTGCATTCACAATATCTGGTAATTGAGTAAAAAGCGGGGCTCCTACAGCATGAATAAACTCAATTTTTTTATAGTTTTTCAAAAGTAAGGTAAGGTCAAGATCATGTATCATGAGATCTAAAATTACATCTATATCAAGGTTTCTTTCTGTAAAAGAAGATAATCTGTGAGCCTCTATAAAAAGAGGATCCTTTACATTTTGCAAAAGTTTTTTTACTGGTTCTTGAAATCTTTCAATATAACCAACTTGAAAGGGAAGATTTTTTTTGAGTGAAAGCTCAACAAGCTCTTCTGCTAAACCTAATTCATGAGCAAGAGGTTTTTCTAAAAATACAGGTTTTCCTGCAGATAAAAAATCTTTAGCAATTTCATAATGGGTAATGGTTGGAGTTGCTATGCTTACTGCATCAACTAAGGGAATTACCTCTTTATAGTTAGTAAAAGTTTTTATAGAGTGTCTTTTTTCTCCCAATAAATTAAGAGTTTCTTTAAGTCTTTCTGGATTTATATCAACTATAGCTAAGAGCTCTGCTTCTGGAATTTCAGTAAATTTTTTAGCATGAAACCTTCCTAAATGCCCTACTCCTATAACTGCTACTTTTACTTTATTCATTTTTATTCTTCTTTAAATTTGTATCCAACTATAGAAATATTATTTTTATCAGCTAATTTGATAGCGGATTCTTTTTGTAAGAAAAAGGTTTTCCCTGCTTCAAGAGCTAAAACTTTAGCTTGTGCTTTGATAAGTGTTTCTATAGTTTTAAGTCCAACTACTGGTAGGTCCATTCTTAAGTCCTGAATAGGTTTAGCTACTTTTATAACCACTGTATTTTTTCTAAGTTTACCAGCCCTTAGAATTGTTGCATCCGTTCCTTCCATAGCTTCTATAGCAACTGTCATCTTATTCTTTACTACTACACACTGTCCTATATCTAAGGATCCAATTACTTTAGCAATTTTAAACCCATATTCTATATCTTCCCATTCTTCTTTTGTAGGAGCTCTTTTAGTAAATATTTCTTCAGTAGTTAAAAATTCCTGCAAAAATTCTGAGGGACCCTTTATTATAAATCCTTCATTTTCTAATTCTTCTATAACTCCCTTCAAAATTGAATTATCTTCTTTAATTTTAAGCTTTCTCCATAAAGCTAAAGCTTTAAAATCTGGAATACCAACCTTTAAAGCATGACTTTTGTCTATTTTTCCTAAAAAAACAAGCTTTTTTACTTTATTTTCTTTAAAAATTTTAATAAGTTTCCCAAATTGACCAATAGAAATTTTAAAAACTTTAGGAGTAAACTTTTTTAGTTTCTCTTTCTGATCATTGGAAAAACAAATAGCAACAATTTCATAATTCTTATCCTTTAAGCTCCGGGCTAAAATAATGGGAAATTCACCTTCTCCTGCAATTAATCCTATTTTATTATCCTCTAAATCCATAACAAATAACTAAAATGCCTCTTCTCCTTCAAAAGGTTTCCTTCTCATTATACCCTGTTTTGAGGGTTTTTCCAAAAATAAAATAAGTCTTTCTATAACTGGATCCTCACCAAATATATCTCTCAATTCTGTAATTATTTCTTTAATGGTTGAAGGAGCATCTAAGAAATATCCAATTGCTTGGGAGATTTTTCGGATCTCTTCTTTAGTGAAACCTGCTCTTCTTAATCCTACAAGATTTATTCCTTGTATCTTAGCAGGAATACCAAAAACCTTTACATAGGGAGGAACATCTTTATCTACCCCACTCATAGCACCAATAAAGGCATAAGCTCCTATTTTGCAAAATTGATGAACTGCTGAAAAACCTCCCATAACGACTTTTTCCTCTACCCTTACATGCCCTCCTAAGGTGGCATTATTTGCCATAATTACATGATCTCCTACTTTACAATCATGAGCCACATGAACGTAACTCATAAGTAAACAGTTATTTCCTATATAAGTAATTCCGTCATCAAAAGTAGTTCCTCTATGAATAGTTACAAATTCTCTGATTATATTATAATCGCCTATTTCTACACTTGTTTCTTCACCTTTGTAACCAATGTGTTGAGGAGGTGTCCCAATTACAGTAAAAGGACCTATTTGATTGTATTTCCCTATTTTAGTATTGCTTTCAATATAGGAATGAGCCTTTATAATTGTTCCCTTCCCTATATAAACCTTTGGACCTATATAAACATTGGGACCTATTTCTACATCCTCTTCTATTTCAGCTGAAGGATCTATATAAGCTGTAGGTGAAATCTTATTCATTTGTTTTCTCCTTATTTAAAATTCCTGCTGTAATTTCTGCAGATGCTACTATTTTTTCATTAACTTTAGCAGTAATTGCAGTCTTAATTATATTTCCTTTTCTCCTAAACCCTTGGACTTCAATAATAAGTGTATCTCCAGGATAAACAGGTTGCCTAAATCTTGCTTTATCAATTCCTGCAAGAACGAAAAGCCTTCCCTTATATTCTGGAAATAGAGCCATAAGTCCTACTCCTGCAGCTTGAGCCATAGTTTCTAAAATTAAAACCCCTGGCATAATGGGATTTTCTGGAAAGTGCCCCATAAAATAAGGCTCATTAATAGTAACATTTTTAATTGCTTTTACATACTCCTTTTCTATATCTACCTCCACCACCTTATCAATCATTAAAAAGGGATATCTATGAGGTAAAAGTTCAAAAATTTCTTTTAATTTTATCTCACTTTTTTTCATTTTTATTCCCTCCAGATATTTATCTTCAAAGTTCATCCTATAATATCATAAATTTTTTATCCAAAAAGAGAAGTTTTCCATTGAAAAAAATAGATTTTATTGATAATTTTTGAACAATGGACAATCTTAAAGATAAAAAACTAAAAGAGCTTCTTAATTTTTTACAGAAAGATTTCCCCTTAGTCCCAGAACCATTTAAAATTTTAGCTGAAAAATTTGATCTTGAAGAAAAGGAAATTATAGATTTTTTAAAAAATTTAAAAAAAAGAAAAATAATAAGACATTTTGGAGCAACTGTAAATTCCTATAAACTTGGATATATTACCTCTCTATGTGCAACAAGTCTACCTGAAAATAAAATAAAAATAGCTTATGAAATAGCAAAACTTCCTGAAATAACACACGCTTATCTTAGAGAACATGAACTTAATTTCTGGTTTACAGTTATTACAAAATCAGAAAAGGATTTAAAAGATTTTTGTAAAAATCTAGAAGAAAGATTTAAGATAAGAATAAAACTCTTCCCAGCTATAAAGAAATTTAAAGTAAAAGCAGTTTTTGAAGTTTAAATTTACTGCATAGCTGCACCAGCCATAACTCCGAGAACAGTAATAGGTACCTGTTCTTCTACCCCCTTAGCAGCTCTATTAACACTCTTTAAAGTTTTTTTAGCCTCTGTATAAAGAGAATCATCTTTTAATAATTTCCCAAGAGTTCCTTGCCCACTTTCTATCTGAGCTGTTATCTTTCTTAAATCTTCAGAAATAGCTTTTAAATCTTTATAAAGTTTCTCATCCGTCATCAATTTACCAAGAGTTCCTTCTCCTTTTTCAAGTCTCTTAGAGACACTCTCTAAATTAGCTACAGTTTGTCTTAAGCTTTTATACAATTCTTCATCTTTAACCAATTTCCCAAGGGTCCCTTGTCCACTTTCTATCTGAGCTGATACTTTTTTCAAATTTTCTGCTGTTTCAGTTAAATCTTTATAAAGCTTATCATCACTTATAAGTTTACTTAAAGTGCCCTGCCCTTTTTCTATTCTTTCTGCAATGGTTTTAAAACTTTGAGAAGCATCTTTGATGTTTGCTACCAAAATTTTTAAATTTTCTTTGCCTTCTTCAGTACCAATTAATTCTTTTAAACCTTCTACAGTAGGACCAATACTTGCTAAGATTTCATCAACAGAAATTGCACCTTCTGTATAAGCTATCATAGAACCGGGTTGTAGATAGGTAGTAGAAAATCCAGGTTTAATATCTACAAATTTATCCCCTAAAACACCATAAGTCCTTACAGCTGCTTTTGCATCTTCCTGAATCTTATAGCCTTTATAAATTAAAAGCTCAACTTTGGCTTTCCCCTCAGGAGTTAGCTCAATCTTTCCTACCCTCCCAATAGGTATTCCTGCCATTTCTATTTTAGCTCCCTTTGTAAGACCAGAAATATTATCAAATACAGCATAAATTTTATAAACATCCTTTGGAGTAAAAGCCTCCTCTGCAAGCTTAAAAGTAAGATACAAAAGGGCTACAATTCCTATAAATACAAATATACCGACTTTTATTTCTGTTCCTCCTTTTATAGCCATTTTAAAACCCTCCTATTATTTAATTTTATAATGAAGCACTTTCTACAAATTTTTTAACAAATTCATTTGTAGATGCTTTTACTTCTTCAGGGGTCCCTACTTCTATAATAATCCCTCCGTGTAAAAAGGCAATATAATCTGCAAATTTAAAAGCAAGATTAAGGTCATGACTAACTATTACACAGGTAAGATTGTATTTTTCTTTAAGTTTTTTGATTAGATCCAAGATTGAAACTTGTAAAATTGGATCAAGCCCTGTAGTTGGCTCATCAAAAAGTACTACTTGAGGTTTAAGGGCAAGGGTTCTTGCAAGAGCTGCTCTCTTTTTCATTCCTCCAGAAAGCTCAGAGGGATATTTATCTTTAGCAGACAGTAAATCCACTGCAGATAGAAGTTCCTCTGTTATTTTTTCCATCTCAGATTTTGGCATTTTAAAGTGTTCCTTTAAAGGAAACATTACATTTCCCTTTACAGTCATGGAATCAAAAAGTGCCCCTTCTTGAAATAAGAAACCTATTTTTCTTCTTATTTTCTGTAATTCCTTTTCGGAAAGTTTAGTAATATCTTTATTTTCAAACCATATTTCACCACTATCAGGTTTTAAAAGCCCAACTATATGTTTTAAAAGTACACTTTTACCTGTCCCACTTTGTCCCATTATAAAAGTGACTTTTCCTTCAGGAATAAGTAAATTAACTCCCTTTAAAACTTCAAGTCCGTTAAAACTCTTTTTGAGTTCTTTTATAGTAATCATATTAATTAAAAGAATAGAGTAGTTAATATATAATCAGATACTAAAATACCTACTGTGGAAATAACCACAGCCTCAGTAGTTGCTCTACCTACACCTTCTGCCCCTCCAGAAGCGTAATATCCTTTATATCCACAAACTGTTACTAAAAAGGCACCAAAGAAAATGGATTTAATTATTCCACTCATAATATCCTTTAGTTCTACCATATCTACCATTCTTGCTGTTAAAAGCCCAGGATCTATATTGAGTAAAAAGGTTCCTATTACATAACCTCCTGCAATACCTACAAAATCTGAAATAGCTGTTAAAAGAGGTAAAACTATTATAGCAGCCCATAGTCTTGGACTCATAAGATACTGAATTGGATTAATAGCCATAATTTTAAGTGCATCAATTTGCTCAGTTATTCTCATACTTCCTAATTCAGCAGAAATAGCTGATCCTGCCCTTGCAATAACAACTACTGCAGTAAGAACCGGTGCTAATTCTCTGGTTAAGGTTAAAGCAACTACACCTCCAAGTATAGTTTGGGATCCTACCTTAGCTAAAGCAATATTTACCTGATAAGCAGTAACCATTCCAGAAAAGAGAGAGGTTAAAATTACTACTAACCAGGATTTTACTCCAATAAATTCTATATGTTTTATAAGAAGTTTCACTCTATAGGGAGGAAAGAAGGAATAAATAAAGCTTTTTAGAAAGAAAAGAAAAATTCCACCACAATCGCTAAGAATCTTAAGGAAAGCTCTACCTAAGAGAGAAAGGGGATTCATTCTAAAATTGCTCCTTTAGCTCCTGATTGTACCAAGTTATAATATTTTTTCAATACTCCTTTTAATTTTTTTTGCAGAGGTTTCCATTTTTTTCTTCTTCTTTCTAATTCCTTTTCTGAAATCTTTAAATCAAGTCTTCTTTGAGGAATATCTATTTCTATAATATCTCCTTCTTCAACAAGTGCAATCGGACCTCCTTCTGCTGCTTCTGGAGAAACATGCCCAATACAGGCTCCCTGTGTTCCTCCACTAAATCTTCCATCAGTTATTAAAGCAACAGAATCACCCAACCCCATTCCTATAATTGCTGATGTAGGAGAAAGCATTTCTCTCATCCCTGGTCCGCCCTTAGGTCCTTCATATCTAATAACCACCACATCCCCAGGTTTTATCTTTCCCTCTAAGATAGCTTGATAAGCCTCCTCTTCTGAATTGAAAACTTTTGCTCTTCCAGAATATTTTAACATCTTTGGAACAATGGCACTTGTTTTTACTACTGCACCCTCAGGTGCTAAGCTTCCATAAAGTATAGCTATTCCTCCTTCTTTGTGATAAGGATTTTCAACTGGTCTTATTACTTCATAATTAAAAACTTTTACTCCTTTAAGATTTTCCCTTAAAGTTTTTCCTGTAACAGTTTTTACATCAAGATGTATTATTCCGAGTTTGGAGAGTTCTTTCATTACTGCTGGTATCCCACCTGCAAAATGAAGATCAACAACTCCATGCTCTCCTGCAGGAATAAGTTTTGCAAGAACAGGTGTTTTTTTTGAAATTTCATCAAAGGTTTTTAAACTGATGTCTATTCCTGCTTCCTTAGCAATAGCTAAAAGATGAAGAACCGTATTTGTAGAACAACCTAAAGCCATATCAACAGCTATTGCATTTTCAAAAGATTCTTTAGTAATTAATTTTTTAGGAGTAAGATTTTTTTTGACAAGCTCCATTATTTTTTTACCAGTCTCTTTAGCAAGTCTTATCCTATCAGCAAATACAGCTGGAATTGTACCATTCCCAGGAAGAGCAAGCCCTATAGCTTCAGAGAGACAATTCATAGAATTTGCTGTAAACATCCCTGCACAGGAACCACATGTGGGGCAAGCACAGGCTTCAAGTTCCATTAGTTCTTCTTCAGTCATTTCTTTAGCTTTAACCTTTCCAATTCCTTCAAAAACTGAAATAAGATTAGCCCTTTTACCTTTATAACTTCCTAAAAGCATTGGTCCACCAGCTATAATAATAGAAGGTATATTAATTCTAAACATAACCATAAGCATGCCGGGGGTGACTTTATCACAGCTTGTTACTAAAACCAGACCATCAAAAGCATGAGCCATACTCATTATCTCTATAGAATCAGAAATTATTTCACGACTGGGTAAAGAATATTTCATACCTTCGTGATTCATAGCAATTCCATCACACACCCCTATAACACCAAACTCTACAGGAACTCCCCCTTCTTCTCTAACCCCCGCTTTTACTGCAGACACAATTTGCCTTAAATGAATGTGGCCAGGAACTATCTCATTAAAGGAATTAGCAATACCAATAAGAGGTTTTTTTAATTCTTCATCCGTAAAACCAAGAGCTTTAAACAAAGACCTATGCGGAGCCCTCTCCAATCCTTTTTTTACTCTATCACTTCTCATAAAAACTCCTTAATCTTAAAATTAATTAATTTTAAATAAATGTGACCTTGCTGTCAAGAAAAAATGTATTAAATTTTTAAAAATCAAATATTAAACCAAGGAGGGATTTTAATGCTTAAAGATGAGGTTGAAAAAGCTTTATCAAAGGTTAGACCTTATTTACAAGCAGATGGAGGGGATGTAGAATTAGTAGAGGTTACTGATGAAGGTGTAGTAAAGGTAAAATTGAAAGGTGCTTGTGGATCCTGTCCCATGGCTCTTATGACTCTCAAAATGGGAATTGAAAGATATCTAAAAAAAGAAATTCCTGAAGTAACTGAAGTAATAGCTATTTAATAAACTTTAAAAATTGTAAAAAATCCAATTTGAGGTGACGAAAAATGGCAAGAATTACAGTGGAAGATTGCCTTAAAAAAATACCAAGTAGATTTAGACTAATTCATTTAGCTATAGAAAGGGTAAAACAGTTAAGAGAGGGGGCTCAACCTCTTATAGAATGTGATAATAAAGAAATTGTTACTGCTTTAAGAGAAATTGCTGCAGGATTAGTTACTCCAGAAAATATAAAAGAATTAAACAAAAAAGAAAAGGTCACCTCTCCTTATGAAATTTCTGAAATTTTAAAACAAAAAAGTTTAAACAAATAAAATGGTTTATAAGGATTATTATAATATCCTTGGGGTTCCAAGAGATGCAACTCAAGAGGAAATAAAGCGTGCCTATAGAAGACTTGCTCTAAAGTATCATCCTGATAGAAATCCAGGAAATAAAGAAGCTGAAGAAAAATTTAAGGAAATTTCAGAAGCTTACGAGGTTTTATCAGATCCAGAAAAAAGAGCAATATATGATGCCTATGGCTATTCTGGATTGAGATCCTCTGGTTATAGAGGATTTGAAGATATTTCTGATATTTTTAAAGCCTTTTCCGATATCTTTGAGGAATTTTTTGATTTTTCTTTTGAAGAAAAAGTCCACACCAGACCCAGAGACGGAGCTGATCTTTCTTATGAGATAGTTTTAGATTTTGAGGATCTTTTCCAAGATAAAAAAGTAAAATTGGAGATTGAAAAATTTGAAGTATGCGATTTATGTAAGGGCTTAGGTTATGATCCAGAAAAGGGAGTTAAAACCTGTGATGTATGCAAAGGTACAGGAAGAGTTACCTATACAGAGGGCTTTTTTAGAATAAGTTATACCTGTCCAGATTGTAAAGGAAAGGGAAAGGCTTATATAGCAAATTGTGAAAAGTGCAAAGGATCAGGTAAAGTTTGGAAGAAAAAAGAGCTTGAGGTTGTCATCCCTGCAGGTATTGAGGATGGAAGTATTTTAAGAATACCAAGAGAAGGTGAACCAGGATTCTTTGGTGGAAAACCTGGAGATCTATTTTTAAGAGTAAAAATAAAACCCCATCGCTATTTTTATAGAGAAAGAAACGATGTAATAGGACAATTAAAAATTAACTTTGTTTCAGCCATTTTAGGAGACAAAATAAAAATTCCCTACTTTGGAGAAGAGTTAGAAATACAAATACCTCCAGGGATACAATCAGGAGAGGAAATAATTATTGAAGGAAAAGGGCTTCCTGATGTAAAAACAGGTAAAAAAGGTAATTTAATTTTGAAGATCCAAATAGAGACACCTAAAAAACTAAGTAAAGAAGGAGAAAAGTTATTAAAAAAATTTGCTGAGATAGAGGGAATTAAAAATTTTGATAATGAATTACTTTCAAACCCAAAGGTTTCTAAAAATAAGAAAAATAAGTTTTGGGAAAAGTTTATATTCGGAAATAAATAAGAGGTCCCCAAAATGTCTCAATTTTCTCATCTTACAGAAAAAGGCGAACTTCATATGGTAGATGTGAGTGAAAAATTAGATACAGAAAGAGTTGCTATAGCAAAAGCAGAAGTAATTTTCCCAGAAGATATTTATCCACAAATTATTTCTCAAGATATTCCAAAGGGTGATTTTTTAGCCTGCGCGAAAGTAGCAGGAATACTTGCAGCTAAAAAAACTTCTGAACTAATACCTCTTTGTCATCCCTTACCTATTTCTAAGATAGATATAGAATTTAATTTTATTCCAGAAAAATTTGCTATAGAAGTTACAAGTAAGGTTAAAACTGTAGCTAAAACAGGGGTTGAGATGGAAGCATTAATAGCCACTTCTATAGCAGCTCTAACTATTTATGATATGTGTAAATCCTTACATAAAGGTATAAAAATTACAGATATTCGTTTAATTTATAAGAGTGGTGGTAAAGGCGGAGAACTTATTTTAGAAGAAAAAGCTTAGGGGGTTTTTATGGAAAAAGAAAAACTTGATTTTTTTAAACAGTTACTCTTAAAAAGGAAAGAAGAAATTTTAAAGGAAGCTATGGAAACTAAAAAGGAATTGACAGAAATAGGAGAACCTCTTCCTGATGCCTTAGATCAAGCAACAAGAGAAAGTAATCTTGCTTTTGAATTAAGGCTGAGAGATAGAGAGCAAAAACTTTTAAAAAAAATAGAAAAGGCTTTAAGAAAAATAGAAGATGGAACATATGGAATATGTGAAGCCTGTGGAGAAATCATAGATGAAAAAAGACTTATAGCTCGTCCTGAGGCTACTCTTTGTATTGATTGTAAGAGGGCACAGGAGCGAATGGAAAGAATCAAGGGCGAATGAAATTTGTTGAAGTTATTAAGGTCTCCCAAAATAATCTTAAAGGTTTTGATTTAAGATTACCTTTTTATAAACTTGTCGTAGTTACAGGAATTTCTGGAGCTGGCAAATCAAGTTTAGTTTTTGACACCCTTTATGCTGAAGGACAGAGAAGATATTTAGAAACCTTTTCTTCATATGTAAGACAATATTTTGAAAAACTCCCCAAACCAAAAGTAGAAGACATAAACAACATTCCTCCAGCCCTTGCTTTTCCTCAGGGAAATTATATTAAAACCTCCCGTTCAACAGTTGCAACACTTACTGAAATAAGCCATTTTACTAAAATGCTTTACTACAAAGCAAGTATCCCAAAATGCCTAAGATGCAATCAATATATCTACATAAAAGACCCACACTTGATTGCTAAAGAAATCATCCAAAATTTTAAAAACATACCTATTTACTTAATTTCTCCGCAAAAAATAAAAACAGATTTTAATTATCTTAAAGAGGGACTTCTTTCTGCAGGATTTAGTAGAATTCTTTGGGATGGGAAAATATGTGAGCTTGAAGAAATAGAAAAACCCCCATCCGCTGACGAAATAGACGTAGTTATCTATAGACTTAAACCTTCTGAAAGGGATCTTTCAGAAATTGCTCAAGCTATTGAGCTTGCTTTTAAAATTTCTGATCATGTAAAAGTGAAAACATTATATGGAGAGGAAGTTACTTATACTCGCGAATTGGTATGTCCTACCTGTGGATTCAAAGTTCCTCAAAAAACTCCAAATCTTTTTTCTTTTAATACCTCACAAGGAGCTTGCCCTGAATGTAAAGGATTTGGAAATCTTTTAGTAGTAGATTTTAAAGCCTTGGTGAAACATCCTGAAAAATCAATAAAAGAGGGAGCAATTCCTCTTCTTGATTATCCTTTTATGTTAGAAGTGAAATTTGATCTTATAGATTTTTTAAAAAAACAAGGAGTAGATCTAAATTTACCTTTTGAAAAATTTTCTTCAGAAATAAAAAGAAAAATCTTTTTTGGAGAAGGGGATTGGTACGGACTTAAAGAGGTTATAGATTGGCTTGAAAGTAAAAAATATAAACCTCATATAAGAATTCTTCTTTCAAAACTGAGAAGAGAAATAATCTGTCCAGTGTGTAAAGGGACTCGTTTTAATCCACAAGCACTTATTTTTTATATTCAAGACTTAAATATAGGAGATTTTTATAACTTAGAAATATTCCAAGCAAAAAAATTCATAAAAGAATTTATTTCTAAAAATAAACTACCAGCTGAAGAGAGACTTGCAAAGGAGATTTTAAAAAGACTTTCTTATTTAGAAGAGGTTGGACTTTCTTATCTCAATTTAAACAGAGCAAGTAAAACTCTTTCTGGAGGAGAAGCAAGTAGATGCCTCTTAACAAGAGCTCTTTCTTCTAATTTAGTAGAAACTCTTTATCTTATCGATGAGCCAACAACAGGTCTTCATCCTACTGACACCCAGAAGATACTTAAATTTATGGAAAATTTGGTATCTCAAAATAACACTGTAGTTGTAGTAGAACATGATCCAGAAATTATTACCCAAGCTGATTTTTTAATAGATCTTGGGCCTGAGGGAGGAGAAAAAGGGGGTTATCTTCTTTATGCAGAAGCTCCAAAGGAAATATTTGAAAAGGATACCCCCACAGCCATAGCACTTAAATACTTAAGCTCTCCACGAAAAGCCTCCTTTTATATTCCCGATTCTTACCCTAAAAAATTAAAAATAATAAAGGCTAAAAAGCATAACCTTAAAGAAATAACTTTTTCTTTTCCTGTTGGCGCTATTACTTCTATAGTAGGAGTTTCTGGCTCTGGAAAATCAACTCTTCTTGAAGAAATAATTTATAAAGGCATTACCGCTTACAAACAAAATTTAAGTTTTGATTTTTGTGAATCTATAGAAGGTTATGAACATTTTTCTCAAGTTCTTTTTATTACTCAAGAACCTTTAGCACGTTCCCCAAGAAGTATAGTTGCTACTTACATAGGAATTTTCCCTTATATTAGAAAACTTCTTGCAAGCACTCCGCTTGCTAAAAAATACGGGTATACTGAAACCTTTTTCTCTTTTAATTCTGAAATTTCACAATGTCCCGAATGTAAGGGTCTTGGTTTTGAAGTTATAGAAATGCAGTTTCTTTCAGACCTTGTCATTCCTTGTGAGGTATGTAAAGGGAAAAGATATAAAGATGAAGTCCTTGAAATAAAATGGAAAAATAAAAATATTGCAGAAATACTTGAACTTACAGTAGATTCTGCTGCCGAATTTTTTGAAAATCATCCCCTTATAAAAGGAACTTTAAATATCTTACAAAAACTTGGTCTTGGTTATCTAAAATTGGGACAACCTCTTTCAACTCTTTCTGGAGGAGAAGCACAAAGATTAAAGATTGCAGAAATTTTGTCTCAAATAAAAAGTGAAAAAGCACTTATTCTCCTTGATGAACCAACAGTAGGACTTCATTTAAAAGATATAGAAAACCTTGTCTCCTCTTTAAAATATCTTAAAGAAAAAGGACATACCATTGTGGTAGTTGAGCATCATCCTGAAATAATACTTTCCTCAGACTGGATAATTGAACTTGGACCTGAAGGAGGAGAAAAGGGAGGTTACCTTCTTTTTGAAGGCTCTTTAAAAGATTTTTTAAGTTTAAAAAATCAAAAAAGTAAAACCGCTTATTATTTAAAAGAATATTTAACAGGCTTAAAACTTAAAGAAAAAGCTGAAAAAGAAAAAAAATATCATTATGAAGATACTTACATAAAACTCAGAGGCATAAGGCATCACAATCTTAAAAATGTAGATGTAGATTTACCCAGAGAGAAATTTATTGTGATTACGGGAGTTTCTGGTTCTGGAAAATCAACACTTGCTTTTGATGTTATTTTCACTGAGGGACAAAGAAGATTTTTAGAAACTTTACCTGCCTATTTAAGGCAATTTTTAAAACTTTATGAAGAAATAGATTACGACCTCATTTCTGGTATACCTCCTACAGTTGCTTTAGAACAAAAATCAGGAGAATTATCTCCCCGTTCCACAGTTGGTACCCTTACAGAAATATTGCCTTATTTAAGACTTCTTTATTCAAAGATAAGTAAAACCTATTGTCCAAAATGTAACTCTGAGCTTATACCTCGTTCAGAAGAGGAACTTCTTGAATTCGCTAAAAAACTTTTTAAGGAGGAGAACCTTGAAAATGCTGAAGTTTCTTTCCTTGCACCTATAGTGAGACATCGCAAAGGAATTTATAGAAATCTTTTTGAAAAACTTTTAAACTCTGGATATCACGAGGTAAGAATTGATTCAATTTTCTATAAACTTCCACCTATACCTTCTTTATCAAGATATAAAGAGCATACAATTGAAGCTGTAATAGGTAAGACTAATTTTAAAAAATCTAAAAATTTTGAAGAGCTATTTTTAAAAACTTTAAAGGAAGGGAAAGGAGAAGCTTTGCTCCTGTTAAATTCTAAGGAATTTCTTTTTAGTAAAAAGCGAGCCTGTGTGAAGTGTGGAATTAGCCTTCCTGAACCTGATCCCTTACTTTTTGCTTTTAATTCAAAAATTGGAGCTTGCCCTTACTGCCAAGGTCTTGGAAAAATAGAAGATAAGGTCTGTCCACTGTGTAAAGGAAGTAGATATAGGGAGGAGGTTTTTTACTATAAAATAAATGGTCTTTCTCTCCCTGAATTTTGCGAACTTAGTATTGAAAAGGCAATTGAATTTTTAAAAGGGCTTAAACTTGAAGGTAAGGAAAAAATTTTAGCTGAAGGACTTATTTCTGAAATTATATCCAGACTTGAATATTTAATTGAGCTTGGTGTAGGATATTTAACCCTCGGAAGATCGGCAGATACCTTATCTTCTGGAGAGGCTAAAAGAGTAAGAATATCAGCTGAAATAGGAAGTAATCTTACAGGAGTTGCTTATATACTTGATGAACCAACAATTGGACTTCATCCTAAGGATAATGCTAAGCTGATAAGAGTTTTAAAATCTTTAAGAGATAAGGGAAACACTATAATTGTGGTTGAGCATGATGAAGAAACCATTCTCTCTGCTGACTATATTTTGGATCTTGGTCCAGGGGGAGGGAAAAAGGGAGGAGAAGTCGTTTTTGTAGGAACTCCTTCTGAACTTCTTAAAAATGAAATTTCAGAAACTGCAAAAGCTCTTAAAGATATGAATAGAAAGAACTTAAAGAGTCTTAAAAGAAAACCCTCTAAATTTATTTTTTTAGAGGAAGCTTATTTAAGAAATCTTAAAAATATAAATGTATCTATTCCCCTAAATTCGCTCACGGTAGTAGTAGGAGTTTCTGGCTCTGGAAAATCAACTCTAATATGTGATCTACTTTATGAAAATCTAAAAAAATTTTTAGGTATGAAAAATAAAACAAAATTAGATTTATGGGGAGTTAAAAATATAGGAGGATTTGAAAATATAAAGAGTGTTTATTTAGTTGATCATTCTCCAATTGGAAATACGCCAAGATCTACCCCAGCAACTTATATAAATATTTTTACTAATATCAGAGAAGTTTTTGCAAATACTCCTTTAGCAAGACAAAGAGGCTATAAGGAAGGCAGATTTTCTTTTAATACTGAAGAAGGACAATGTCCTTACTGCAAAGGACAGGGATACCTTAAAGTGGAAATTAAATTTTTACCAGAAGTGTATCAGGTGTGTGAGTATTGCGGAGGGAAAAGATATAATCCTGAAACTCTTGAAATTTATTTTAAAGGAAAAAACATTTCTGAAGTTTTAAATATGGATTTTTCTGAAGCAAGAGAATTTTTTAAACACTTCTCTTACATTTATCAAAAGTTAGATACTCTCTGTAATATTGGTCTTGATTATTTATCTCTTGGTCAACCAAGCCCTTCTCTTTCTGGTGGAGAGGCTCAAAGAATAAAACTTGCTAAAGAATTTGTCAAATCTTCAAAAGGGGGATCTCTTTTTATTTTAGATGAACCTACTACAGGGCTTCATATAAATGATGTGGAAAAGTTAGTAAATGTATTGCAAGGACTTATTAATAAAGGACATACTGTTATTGTAATAGAACACAATTTAGAGCTTATTAAATGGGCAGACTGGATAATTGAGCTTGGACCTGAAGGTGGAGAAAAGGGAGGTTATCTTCTTTTTGAGGGTCCTATTGAAGAATTTTTAAAAGCTAATACTATTACTTCAGAGATCTTAAAAGATTACTTGAACATTAAGTAACTTATTTTTGTATTTTTAAATTTTTGTGGTATAGTTTTCAAAAAAATTAAAAAAGGAGATTAACCTTATGAAGGTTAAGAACTGGATGATTACAGAAGTAATCACAGCGGGTCCAGAAGATACTGTAGAAACCGCAATACAACTAATGAGACGATTTTCTATTAGACATGTCCCTATAATAGAAAATGGAAAATTAGTAGGACTTGTAACTGAAAGCAATTTAAGAGCTTATCTTTCCTCTGAAAAATTGCAACTTCCTTTGAAGGAGGTTATGATTTTAAATCCTATTACTGTGGACCCTGAAACTTCAATTGATGAAGCAGCAAGGATTATATATAAATACAAAATTGGAGGACTTCCAGTAATTACAGAGGGTAAATTAGTAGGTATTATTACTATTACTGATATTTTAGAGGCTTTTATTGAATTGATGGGGCTTCTTAAGTCCTCTTCCCGTTTAGATGTAATTCCTAAAAAAGATAATTTAGATGAGGTTCTTGAAATAATAAGAAAAAGTGGAGGAAAAATAATCTCTATTGGAATGGATGTTAATTTAAACGGAGAAAAAGTATATTTCATAAGACTTGAAAAAATAGCTCTGGATAAAATAGCCTCTGATTTAGAAACTTCTGGACATAAGGTTGTATCCTTAGTTGAATAGGAGCTTTTAAATGAACAATGAATTTAAGGTAAAAAGAACCGTAGAAGAAATAAATAAAAAAATTGAAAAAGGAGAAGTAGTAGTATTAACTGCAGAGGAATTTTCCAAACTTTTAAAAGAAGTGGGACCTGTTCAAGCAGCTAAAGAAGTTGATGTAGTTACTACCGGAACATTTTCTCCTATGTGTTCTTCAGGTGCTTTCATTAATTTTGGGCACACTATTCCCACTATTAAGGCTTATAGAGTGTGGTTAAATGATGTCCCTGCTTATGGAGGACTTGCTGCAGTTGATTTTTATATAGGTGCAACTGAAACAAGAGAAGATGACCCACTTAATAAAGTTTTTCCTGGACAATTCCTTTATGGTGGTGGGCATGTAATTCATGATTTAGTAGCTGGGAAAAAAATATATTTAAGAGCTCTTGGATATGGAACCCACTGTTATCCAAGAAGGACTTATGAAGCAGAAATAACCATTCATGATCTAAAAAATGCAATATTATGTAACCCAAGAAATGCTTATCAAAATTATAATTGCGCAATAAATCTCTCAGATAAGATTTTATATACCTATATGGGAGTTTTAAAACCTAATCTTGGAAATGCTAATTATGCTACCGCAGGAGCTCTCTCACCATTGCTTAAAGATCCTTACTTAAAAACCATAGGTATAGGAACAAGAATATTTCTTGGAGGAACTAAAGGATATGTAATTTGGTGCGGAACTCAACACAATATGGAAGTAAAAAGAACCCCTAAGGGAGCACCTATTCAACCAGCAGCAACCCTTATGGTTATAGGTAATTTAAAAGAAATGAGTCCTGAATGGTTGGTTGGAACAAGTCACATAGGTTATGGATGTTCCTTAGCTGTAGGATTAGGAATACCTATTCCTATTTTAAATGAACAAGTTGCTGAATGGGCAGGGTTTTCTGATGAGGATCTTTTTACTCAGGTAGTAGATTACTCCTACGATTATCCTAACGGAATAAAAAGAAATTATGGAATTGTAAGTTATGCAGAATTAAAAAGCGGAAAAATAAATATCTTGGGAAAAGAAGTACCAACCTATCCCATATCAAGTTTCTTTAAAGCAAAAAAAATTGCAGAGATACTTAAAAATTGGATAAAAAATGGAGAAATGTTTATAACTGAACCTGTAGAAAGTTTACCTGGTGCAAAACTTTTTCCTATGAGATAATTTCGGAGGAATAGAAAAATGGAAACTTTTTTAATTGTATTACAAATGATATTAGCTATTCTTATTATTCTTATAGTTTTGGTAAATGTAACCAAAGGTTCTGAATATGGAGCAGTTTTTAGAGGAGCAGAGGCAATCTTTGGTGGTGCAGGACCTACTAATTTTTTAAATAAAGTTACCGTGATTCTTGTTCTACTTTTTTTCTTAAATTCTGTCCTTCTTACTAAAGTTTATACAGAAAAGCACAAACCCCTAATGTTAAAAACTGGTATTCCTCAAGCCCCGGTTTCCAATGAAACTTTACCTCCCATCCCTCCCTCTTTACCTATACCCCCAAAAGAACCTCTAAATTTTCCAGAAAGTAGCAAATAAAATCAATTCAGAATGAAAAACTTGGTAATCTTTGGAGCTACAGGTTCTATAGGAAAAGCAACTATAGAATATATTAAAAGCTTTTCTCACAAATTCAAAATTGTAGGTCTTACAGCAAGATCAAAAATTAAAGAACTTCAAAAACTTTCGGAAACCTTTAAAGTACCTTATATAGTTGTAGAAAAAGAGGAAGATGCAAAAATTTTAAACTCTTCTTTAAGCTATAAAGCTGAATTATTATGGGGAGATGAAGGATTAAAAGACCTTGCTTCTTTAGATTCTGTAGATACAGTAGTTATAGGAATTTCTGGAATAAAGGCTCTTATTCCCACCTATTATGCTTTAAAAACAGGAAAAAGGGTAGCTATAGCAAATAAGGAATGTATTGTATCTCTCGGAAATCTTTTAAAAGAAGTTGCCAAAAAAAACCAAGCTGAACTTATTCCTGTGGATAGTGAACATTCTGCTTTTTTCCAGTTATTGCAAAAAGAGAAAAAAGCACATGTAGAAAAACTTATTCTTACTGCTTCAGGAGGACCTTTTTACAAAACTCCCTTAAAAGAGTTCTTTAAAATAACACCTGAAAAAGCTATATCTCATCCTGTATGGAAAATGGGTAAAAAAATTTCTGTAGATTCTGCAACCTTAATGAATAAAGGCTTTGAAGTTCTTGAGACAATGATATTATTTGATTTCCCCTTAGATAAAATTGAAGTAGTTATTCATCCTCAAGGATTAGTTCATGGGATAGTTAAACTTATAGACGGTTGTTATTTAATGCATGTAAGTCCTGCTGACATGAAAATTGCTATAGCTTATGCTTTAAATTATCCAGAAAGAACTGAAGTACCTGTAAAAATTCTTGATCTTACCAAGGTAAAAAAACTTATTTTTAAAAAACCAAGTTTCAAAAAGTTTCCTTGCTTAAAACTTGCCTATGAAGCAGGAAAACTTGGAGGACTTTATCCTCTGATATTAGAGGCTGCAGATGAAGTAGTAGTTGATGCTTTTCTTTCTTATAAAATCAGTTTTGATAAAATTCCATATTTTCTTGAAAAAACCTTAAATGAATTTAAAATACCCTCTATTAATTTAAAAAATATTTACGAGGCTTTAGAACTTCACAAAAGAGTTTGCGAATTTACTAAAAATCTTATTGAAGGTAACTAATAAATGATTACTTTAATTACCGCTATATTAGTAATAGGTATTCTTATTTTTGTTCATGAATTGGGTCACTTTTTAGCTGCCAAATTAATGGGAGTTAGGGTTGAAATTTTTTCTTTAGGTTTTGGACCTCGTCTTATTGGATTAAGAACTGAAGAAACAGAATACAGGCTTTCTCTTATACCCTTAGGAGGTTATGTTAAACTCTATGGAGAACATCAAGAAAGTCTTCCTCTTTTAGAAAAACCTGAAAAAGCTTTTGCCTTTAAAACACCTTTACAAAAAGCTATTATAGTGGTTGCAGGTCCTTTAGCTAATTTTATTTTAGCTATTTTTATTTTCTGGTTTCTTTTTGCAGCTATAGGAACTTATATAGTACCTGCTAAAATTGGTGAAGTCTTACCTAACTCCCCTGCTGAAAAAGTAGGACTAAAACCTGGAGACGAAATACTTGAGATAAATGGAAAAAAAGTTAAATCTTTTCAAGAGCTTGTCTTTTTTCTAAGAACTAAAGAAACTCCCCAATTAATAACCTTAAAAATCAAAAGAGACGATCAAATTTTTGAAGTGAAAATTGTGCCAGAACTAAAAGAAGATTATAATATTTTTGGTAAGAAAACCAAAATTCCTGTAATAGGAATTAAATCTGCTGAAGAAATTATTCATCAAAAGCATAACCTAATTTCTGCTTTTAACTTAGCTATTGAAAAAGTAGTAGAACTTATAGGCCTTATTTTTGTGGCTATTTATAAACTTTTCACAGGAGAAATGCCTTTTTCAACCCTTGGAGGACCTATTACTATTGGAAAAATGGCAGGAGAAACTGCAAAAATGGGAATATCCTATTTATTTTCGTTTACAGCTGTTCTTTCCGTAAATTTAGGTGTAATAAATATACTACCTCTTCCTATGCTTGATGGAGGACATCTTGTTCTTTTTGGAATTGAAGCCATAAGAAGAAAGCCTCTTTCTCTAAAAACTCAAGAACTTATCTTTAAAATTGGTCTTGTTTTAATCATTGCCCTTAGCATAGCAGTTTTTTATAATGATATTTTAAAACTTTTAAAAGGATGGAATCTCCCTTAATTCTTGCTATTGAAACTTCTGGGAAAACTGGAGGGATAGCCCTATTTAAGGAAAATCTTTTAGGTGAAGTAACTTTACTTTCTAAGGAATCCTATTCAAATATCATTTTTAAGAGTCTTCCTTTTCTTGAAAAAAATTTAAATTTTTCTTTAGATAATTTAGATTATTACGCTATAGATATAGGACCAGGAAGTTTTACAGGTTTAAGAATTGGACTTTCCATATTAAAAGGGTTAAACTTGGTTTATCCAAGACCTGTTATTCCTGTTTCAAGTTTAGAAGTTTTAACAGTTAACTTTCTCAATTATCCCGGAAATATAGTAAGTCTTATTGATGCTTATAGTAAAGAAATATTTTTTGCTTCTTATAAATGGGAAAACTTTTATTTAAAAACACTTATTGCACCTATGTGTATCCCTTTAAAAGATTTACCTCTTTATATAGATACTCCTTCTTTATTTTTAAGTGAGACTTTAGAAAAATGGAGGGATTTTCTTAAAAGCAATTTAGAAACCCTTTTCCTTGAACCTCCCTTTTCTCCCCATTTAAGTGCTGGTTTAGTAGCTAAGTTAGCTTATATAAAGTTAAGGCAAGGAGTAGCAGAATTAAAGTCTGCTGAATCTCTTTTACCCCTTTATTTAAAACCATCTGAAGCGGAGAGAAAAAGAGGATTAAAGATAACATGATTGCCTTTCTTTTAAAAAGATTTTTAACCCTTATAATTACACTTTTAGGAATAACTATAATCAGTTTTTCTATTATCCATCTTGCTCCAGGGGGTCCATTAAGTCCATTAACCGAGTTTAATCCTAAAATTACACCTGAGTATAGAGAAAAATTAGTAAAAATGTATGGACTTGATAAGCCTCTTTATATACAGTATTTAAACTGGTTAAAAGGAATTGTGAAACTCGACTTTGGAAAATCCTTTTCTTTAGATCAAAGACCTGTTTGGGACAAAATAAAAGAAAGACTTCCTATAACTATTTTTATAAATGCTCTGTCTTTGCTTTTAATTCTTTTATTTAGCATTCCCTTAGGTGTTTATTCTGCTGTAAAAGCAGGAAGTACCTTTGACAGAATAACTACCATTATTACTTTTATAGGATATGCTATGCCAAGTTTTTGGTTAGCTATAATATTAATGATGATTTTTGGAGTAAAACTCCAGTTACTTCCTATTTCAGGGCTTCATTCTACTATTGGTTATGATGAAATGAGCCTTTTACAAAAAATCTTAGATTGGGCTAAACATCTTATCTGTCCATTATTTGTAGCTACCTTCGGAGGAATGGCTGGAGTTTTAAGATATGTAAGAAATTCAACCTATGAGGTTTTAAAATCAGATTTTATACTTTTTGCCAGAGCTAAAGGTCTTCCTGAAAGGGTAATAATTTATAAACACGCTTTAAGAAATGCTCTTTTACCCCTTATAACCATTTTAGGACTTTCTCTCCCTGGATTAATTGGGGGAAGTGTTATATTTGAGACTATTTTTGGTATTCCAGGAGTTGGACAATTAATGTGGCAGGCAGTTATGGCAAGGGATTATCCTGTAATTATGGCAAATCTATTTTTAATCTCTTTTCTTACCCTTCTTGGAAATTTTCTTGCAGACATAGGTTATGCCCTTGCTGATCCAAGAATAAGATTAGAAAGCAAATGAAAGAAGCTTTAAAAGAACTAACAAAAAATAAAATAGGTTTTACTTCACTCATAATTATTTCGATTTTAGTGATACTTGCCTTATTTGCTCCATATATCTCTCCTTATGATCCTTTTGAAATAAATGTAGATAAAATTCTTATTCCTCCATCCTTTGAACATCCCTTGGGAACTGATCTTCTTGGAAGAGATGTTTTAAGCCGAATGATTTATGCTTCAAGAATTTCTTTAGAAGTAAGCCTTGTTGCTGTAGGAATTTCTATTGGAATAGGGATATTTTTAGGTTCTCTTGCTGGTTATTTAGGAGGAATAATGGATCAGATTATATCTCGCTTTATAGATATAATGCTTTGTTTCCCCACTATATTTCTAATTTTAGCAGTAATTGCTTATTTAGAGCCCTCTATTTTAACCATAATGATTGTAATTGGAGCTACAAGTTGGATGGGTGTGGCAAGACTTGTAAGAGCAGAAATAATGTCTTTAAAAGAAAGGGATTTCGTTTTAATAGCTAAGGTTTATGGAGCAGGAACTTTTAGAATCATATTTAAACATCTTCTCCCCAATGCTTTACCACCTATTATGGTTTCAGCATCCTTGGGTTTGGGACAGGCTATTCTTATTGAGTCTGCTTTGTCCTTTTTAGGAATAGGCGTTCAACCACCAATTCCTTCTTGGGGAAACATTTTAATAGAAGGAAAAGAGACTTTAGAAGTTGCTTGGTGGCTATCTATTTTTCCAGGACTTGCAATTTTAATAACTGTCCTTGCTTTTACTTTATTGGGAGAGACTTTACAAGAAATCTTAAATCCTAAAAGAGAGAAAAAATGATTTTATGGTGCCGAGGGCGGGACTCGAACCCGCACGGACTTCCGTCCACTAGCCCCTCAAGCCAGCGCGTCTTCCAATTCCGCCACCTCGGCGTTAAATTTTAATATATTCTCAATTTTTTCTTTGTCAAGATAATTATTTTATTTACTTTTAATAGCCAATAAACCTAAAGTAAAAATAGTTCCAATAATAAAACTTCTGGCTATTACTATATTCCAAGTAATATTTTGAAAATATTGGGGTAACTTTATCAAAATCCAAAAATAAAAAAGAATTCCTATAAAGATTAAAGAAACTCCATAAAAACCATAAACCATTACTTTAGGAATTTTCAAAAAGGTATTTCTGGTTAATTCTTTATAAAAATTATCTACCCCAAATAACCAGACAAAAACCAAAATCTCTATAAAGGCAAAAAGAATTAAAAATACTGCTCCTGCCCAAAAATCTAACTCATCAAGAAAATCAGGAACAAAAGCAGAAAGAAAGGCACCCAAAGTTACCATAGCCATAGAAAGATTAACTGCTAAATTATGAGAAATTTTCAATTCATCTTCAAAAAGCGCAACTAATGGTTGGATAAGAGCTAAAGAGGAGGTAAAAGCTGCAATAAAAAGTAAAAGAAACCATATAAAAGAAAAAATATACCCAAAGGGTAAACTTGCTAAAATAGCTGGCATACTCATAAAACCGAGCCTAAATGTTCCTTCTTGTGCAAGTTGAGGAATAGAGGCTGCTCCAAAAATGGCAAAAGCTGCAGGAATAGCAATAGAAGCACCTATTCCTATTTCCACTAATTCATTCAACCCTGCTGTATAAAGCCCCATTTTTACTACATCTTCATTCTTTTTTACATAACTTGCATAAGTAGCTATTGCTCCCATAGCTAAGGAGAGTGTAAAAAATACCTGACCAGAAGCTTCTACCCACACCTGAGGATCAGTCAATCTTGAAAAGTTAGGTTTAAATATAAAATAAAGCCCTTCCACTCCTTTCCAATTATTTATAGAAAGAGAAACTATAGACAAAAAAATACCCATTAAAAAGAGTAAAGGTATTCCAATTTTAGCTGTAAGTTCAATTCCATTAACAATACCTCTTTTTAAAATATACCAATTTAATACTAAAGTTATTAAAAGAAAAAAGATAGCTAAAAAGGAGGGTTGAGTATATTCTTTATAAAACTTCAAAAAGGGTATTAATGCAAGATTAGGATCAGTATATTCAATAGATTGAGGAAGTTTTTTAAAAAGAGATAAAAATGCAAAACCAAGAGTCCAAGATTCTATGTATATATAATAACAAACAATGAGAAAGGGGATAGCTACACCTAAACTTCCTATTATTCTTGGTAAAGAGCTTTGATTAAAAAACACCCCCATTATACCTACCATAGACCCGTGTCCTTTTGAGCCTGCATATCTCCCTATAACCCATTCTAAAATCATAAGAGGAAATCCTAACAAAAAAAGAGAAATAAAATAGGGAAGCATAAAAGCTCCCCCTCCATAAAGTGCAACCTTAGAGGGAAATCTTAAAATATTCCCAAGACCAATAGCATTGCCTGCAGCTGCTAAAATAAGACCAATTTGAGTTGCCCAGGTTTCTCTTTTTCTCATAATCCTAAAATTAATATTCCTTTAAATCACATTTGTCAATAACCTTTTTTATTCTTTATAAAATTTGATGTAGCAATTTTTAAAAAGCGGAATATATTTAAAATTATATGGAAAGTGTTGTAATTGATGGTGTAACCATATACCTTTCTCATCCTGATGAATTAAATATCCCTCTTTATCCGAGGAATGAGATTATTGAACAAATACTTGCTTGTTGGCTTGTTTTAGATGAAAAAGACCTTCCTTTAACCCCTCGTCTTATTGGGAAACCTGGAGTTGGTAAAACAACCCTTGCTTATGCAGCTGCAAAAAAGCTAAATAAAGAAGTTTATATTTTCCAGGCAACTGTTGATACAAGACCAGAAGATCTCATAATAATTCCTGTTATTTCAGAAGATAAAAAAATAAAATATGTAGCAAGCCCTATTGTTACTGCTATGATAAAAGGCGGAGTAGCCATTATTGATGAAGCTAATAGAATGAGTGAAAAATCTTGGGCTTCTCTTGCTCCTCTTCTTGATGCCAGAAGATATGTAGAATCTATTATAGCAGGAATAAAAATAAAAGCTCATCCAGATTTCAGACTTTGCGTAACTATGAATGAAGATGCTTCAACTTTTGAATTGCCCGAATATATTCATTCAAGACTACAACCTCAAATTTTTATAGATTTTCCTTCTTATGATGAAGAAAAGGCTATCTTAAAAACTAATTTGCCCTGGGCTGATGAAGGACTTCTTGAGTATATAGTTAGGTTTTTACAAATGGCTCACGAATATGGAGAACTTTATAGTGTAAGAGACGGAGTAAGTATAGGACGTTATGTGCTTAAAAAAATTAAATTCTCAAATAAATCCCCTAAGGATTTGACAGATCTTTTACCACTTCTTAAAGAGGCTATTTCAGTAAT
>CAZZLG010000019.1:0-2025 GCA_964654865.1 uncultured Thermodesulfatator sp. | reverse complement strand
ACAGGTCCATTTCCTAAAGCAGCAGTATGTTCAACTTCTCCTACTCCTGGAGGCACCCTTACTAAAACTGTTGCCTCTGCTTTTGGGAAGTGTTGATCTATTTTTAGATCAAAAACTTTATAGCTTAAAAGTTCAAAATACTGTTTTGGTTCTCCCATTAATCTATAAATAAGAAGCTCTAAAGATGCCTCAGCAGCTTCAAATTCGTACCCTTCAGCCTCTAAGTTTTTAATCTCTTCAACTATTTTATTTAAAAGAGGACTATCCATTTTAAGATCAATTCCAAATTCTCTTGCTTTATAAATGATGTTACTTTTTCCTGAAAGTTCTGAAACCAAAACTCTTCTTACGTTACCTACTGCTAAAGGATCAATGTGTTCGTAAGTTCTTGGTGATTTAAGAACTGCAGAAACGTGAACTCCACCTTTATGAGCAAAAGCAGATCTTCCTACAAAGGGAAGGCGAGAGGGATGAGGAAGATTTGCTATCTCAAAAACATATTTAGAAACCTCAGTTAATTTATGTAAATTTTCTGCACAACTGCAATGATATCCCATTTTTAAAACAAGATTTGGAATAATAGAACAAAGATTAGCATTTCCACACCTTTCACCAATACCATTTATAGTTCCTTGAACCTGGACAGCACCTAATCTAACAGCTTCTAAACTATTCACTACTGCACATTCAGAATCATTATGGGCATGGATTCCAAAATGAACCCCTTTCCCTAATCTCTTTTTAACTTCTTTTATTATTTCTATAATTTCAAAGGGAAGAGTTCCTCCATTGGTATCACAAAGAATGATACAATCTGCGCCAGCAGATTTCGCTCTTTTTATAGTTTCTATAGCATAATCTGGATCATCTTTAAATCCATCAAAAAAATGTTCTGCATCATAAAATACTTTTTTAACGTTTGCTTTTAAAAATTTTATAGAATTTGAAATAATTTCTAAATTTGTTTCTAAATCAATTTTTAAAGCTTCTTTTACATGAACTGTCCAAGATTTTCCAAAGATAGTAATAACAGGCGTTTTAGCAAGTAAAAGTTGTTTTAAATTTTCATCTGTTTCAGGAGATTTTTTAGGATGGTGAGTACTTCCAAAAGCAACAATTTTTGCGTGCTTTAAATTGTAATTTTTAATTTCTCTAAAAAATTGTAAATCCTTTGGATTTGAGCCAGGCCAACCTCCTTCTATGTAGTCTATCCTAAATTCGTCTAATTTAAGGGCAATTCTAATTTTATCTTCTAAGGAAAAATTGATTTCTTCTGCTTGAGCTCCGTCTCTTAAGGTAGTGTCATAAATTTCTATTTTTCTTTTAGTCATTATCCAATTTTTTCCTCTTTAACAAAAAGCTCCTCTCCCAAATTAAAAGCCTCATGTAAAGCTCTTACAGCTAATTCAGTATATTTCTCGTCTATTACACAAGAAATTTTTATCTCTGAGGTAGAAATCATCATAATATTTATACCATGTTTTGCAAGGGTTTCAAACATTTTCGTTGCAACTCCATAATGAGTTCTCATTCCCGCACCAATTATAGAAACTTTTGCTATCTTATCATCTCCTCCAACCCTTTCAGCATTAAGTTCCTTTGCAACATTTTCAATTATTTCTAAAGCCTGTTTATAGTCTGTTCTTGGCACAGTAAAAGTAATATCAGCCCTTCCATCTGGATGAGAAGTTTGTATAATCATATCTACGATAATTCCCTTTTCTGCAATAGGTCTAAAAATTTCAGCAGCAATTCCGGGTCTATCTGGAACTCCGTAAATACTTATTCGTGCCTCATTTCTACTATAAGTAATTCCTGAAACAACCACTTTTTCCATTTCTTCATCCTCCTCAGTTATTAAGGTCCCTTCTGTATTGGTAAAACTTGATCTTACAACAAGTGGCACCTTATAAATCATTGCAAGTTCAACAGATCTCATTTCTAAAACTTTAGCACCACTGCTTGCCATCTCTAACATTTCTTCGTAAGAAATCTTTTTTAGCTTTTTAGCCTTACTTACAATCC
>CAZZLG010000018.1:0-9324 GCA_964654865.1 uncultured Thermodesulfatator sp. | reverse complement strand
CATCCAAGTCCACTTTTTACAGCTTCTTTAATAGCTTCAGTGGAACCCATTTCTCCAATAATATTTAATCTCATAATGTCTAATCCCTTTTTTTGCAAATTTTCTATGGCATTTTTCCAAGTACCTGAACCTTCTTCTCTTTTTATCAAAGGTATTTTATAAAGTTTTTCTAAATCTATTTCATCCTCTAAAAAATCAGAAGGTGCTATTAAAATTATTTCATCTTCATAACAGCGCTTAAATACCAAATCTTTATTTTTAAAAACTGCTCCTACCATACCGAGATCAAATTCCCCCTTTATAACTTTTTCAACTATTTCTTTACTATCACCAACTTTTAAAAAAATAGAAATTTCAGGATATTTTTCTTTAAAACCTTTTATGATCTTAGGGAGTATATATTGCCCTGGGATGGTGCTTCCCCCTATTTCAACCATACCTTTTTTTTCATCTCTATATAATTCAAGCTCTTTTTCCATTTCTTTTAAAAGCTTTATTATCTCTTTACCATATTCATAAACTACTTTTCCAGCTTTACTTGGGATTACTTTACGGGTACTACGATCAAGTAGTTTAATACCAAGAGTTTCTTCTAAATATTTTATATGAAGAGTTATAGTAGGTTGAGTAAGATAAAGTATTTTTGAAGCTTTAGAAAAACTTTTTATCTCGTAAACTTTTAAAAATACTTCTAACTTTCTAAAATCTATCATTACAAAATATTATACTACCAAATTTTTTTATTTAAAACTTATTTTAATTAATATTTTCAATAAATTGTTTTTAATCTATTTGAAATTATCTATTTGACCTCTTTTCTAATATTAACTTTGGTTTTAAGCTCTCTTGGAACTAATTTAGAGCCTTTTAAGGCTTATGCAAAAGAATTAAAGATTTAAAGTGCTAAGAGATTACAACCGTTTGTCCTTATTGTTTTGTTGAATATGGGATTATTGTTTATTATAAAGGAGGAAAGTTAATAAATATAGAGAGAAATCCTAACTATCCTGTTAATAACTCCATAATTAAAGAGTTTCTTCTCTAAAAAACTTCCTCTTTGTAGAGGTTCTTCTCCATTCTTTTTTTAGAAAAATTCTTTAGGTAAACTAAATAAATAAGTTGATTGTGAATTTATTAAATCTTTCTATTTGACATTTTTTAATACTTTTATTAAAAAAATCCTATTTAAACATAAAATTCCTATTAAATAGGAGGTTTTTATGAAGATTTTAAGGGAATTATTAAAAATAACTTTATTTGAACCTTGGCCTCTATGGGTAGGAATGTTAGCTTTAACTATAACCAATTTATATATGTTTATGTTTGCAAGAGCATTAGGTGTCTTCCCTCAAATGGCTATGTGGGGAAGCTGGATTTATAATCTGCTTGGATGGCAAATAGAGAGCCCCTTTCCTCCTTATCCTGTAAAAACTCCTTATTTAGACCAACATAGTTTATTAGATTTAGGAATCATTTTAGGAGCCTTAAGTATAGCTCTTATTAACAGAGAATTTAAACTAAGAAAAGAGAAGTTTTCAGGCTATTTAATGGGAGCGACAGGTGGTTTTTTAATGGGATTAGGTACAGTTTTAATGCCTCCATGTAATGTAGGAGGATTTTGGGTAGCTACTATGGCTTTTTCTTTAAGCGGACCTTTAGCTGGTATAGGACTTTTCATAGGAGCTTATATAGGTGGTAAAATTCTAAAAACGCAGGTAAGCAAAGCTGTAGAAATTATAGATTTTAATAAAGCTCAAAAAGCTGAACCTGTATTATCTAAAAAGCATTCTATAAGTACTTTTTTAGGATTTATATTTATAATTTCTTTGCTTTTAATATCCTTAATTTATTATTACTATGGTATGCCAGTACATGCTGGATTATTTTTATTCGGAGCCTTTTTTGGAATAATCTTTCAGCGTTCCCGTATATGTTTTGTAGCTGCATTTAGAGAAATTACTATCTCTAAAGATGGAAAAATTATGAAATGGGTTTTAATAAGTATTGGAATAAGTGCTATAGGTTTTGCAATTTTGAAAAGTAAAGGTTATCAACCTTATCATATGGTTTTCCCAGCTGGCTGGCACAATGTTTTAGGAGGTTTGATTTTTGGAATAGGAATGGTTTTAGCTGGAGGATGTGGAGTAGGTATATTAGTTAGAAGTGGGGAAGGATATACTCGTTCATGGATAGCAATTTTAACAGGAATGCTTACCTCTGGAGCTTGGACTGGAATATATAAACATAAAGTTGGACAAGGATGGCTTTATGGAAGTCCTGTTTTCTTGCCTGAAAAATTAGGATGGGCAGGAGCTTTTTTGGTAATTTTTGGTTTTTTGTTCATTTTTTATCTTATTATAACTTGGCTGGAGGGAAAAAATTATGAAGGAAATTAAAGTAGTTAAAATAGATGAGTCTTATTATCAAGTAGATATGAGAGGTTGGATGTGTCCTTACCCTAAATACGCTATAGAAAAGCTTATTGAAAAACTCCCTTCACAGAGCTGTATGGATTTATTAGTAGATTGTCCTTCTGCTACAAAAGATGTTCCAGAGGTTGTAAAAGAAAAGGGATTGAGAGTAGAAAAAGTTATTTTAATAAATGATGGTGAGTGGTGTATTACTATATGTAATTATTAAAAATTAGCTTTAAAAGTTTTATTTTTGCATAAAAAGACTATTAATTAATATTTCTAAAGGCTTCCTCTTTTTGATTTAAAATTTTTGTTTTAGCGGATCAAAAAAATATTGAAATATTTAATCGCAATTCACATATTTATTTAAAATTTTTGTCCAGTCCTTTAAGTTTTTATATCCCACTACCCTTTCTACCAAATTACCATTTTGATTTAATATGTAAGTTGTAGGAGTAATAGAAAAATCAGGAAAAATTTTATAAATATCTGAGGGTGCTATTCCCACAACATAAGTAAGATTGCGGGAATTTACAATTTTAGGAAGTAAAATCATCCCTTCTTTGTCAACTAATAAAGAAACTATTTTATATTCATTAGATTTACAGGTTTGATTAAGTTTATTTAAGGTATTAAGTTCTACTAAACACATAGGACAATAACTTGTAAAAAGATTTAAAAGCACATATTTCCCTTTAAATTTTTGCAAGCTATACTTTTCTCCTTGATAGGTATAAAAATCAAAATTTATAATAGATGAGGAGTTTAAAGCTGAAAAAGAAAAAAAATTCAAGCTAATAATAAAAACTAAAATAAATAAATATTTTTTAATTTTCATGTAAATCCCTCACTTAATTTAATTTAAAAAATTTTAAAATAAATTCAACTAATCCTTTAACTTCTATTTCAAAATCTAAAAAATAGAGATTTTCTTGAACCCCAAGCTTTACCCCATCCTTTAAAGTAGTAATGTAATTTTCCTTAGGGTTAAGTTTAAAACTTTTGTAATGATAATGATCCGGAAAAGATAATCTTTTTTTTATTTTTAAACCAAGTTTTTCCAAAGTATCAAAGAATTGTTCATTGTTGGCTAATCCGCAAAAGGCTATAAAATCTTTTTCTTTAAAGTTGTCTACTTTCTCCAAGTTTTTATTTAAAATTTTCCAATTTTTTCTATAAAGTTTAAAAACAGGCTTTTTTTTATAAGAAAAATCAAAAGGCTTATATTCTTGATAAGTTAAAATTATAGCATCTGCCCTTTCTAAAGAATTTATAGGTTCTCTTAGTCTCCCAAAAGGGAAAACTCTATCTTCTAAGTCTTCTTTTTTTAAAAGCACAAGATCTAAATCCCTTTTTAGTTTTCGGTGTTGAAAACCATCATCTAATAAAATTAAATTAGCTCCCAATTCTTTAAAAGCTATTTCACTTCCCCTTTTTCTATCTTCATCAACTAAAATACTTACTTTAATATTCTTTTTTTCAAAAATTTTACCAAGCAAATAAGGCTCATCTCCTGCCTTTTCCCAGTCTACTTTAAGTTTTCCTCTTTCCATAACCATAACTGGTCCTTTACTACTTCTTTTATATCCTCTTGAGAGAACTGCTATGTCAAATTGGAAAGATAGGCTTTCGCACAAATATCTAATAAGAGAAGTTTTTCCGCTTCCACCAAGGGATAAGTTTCCTATTGAAATAATAGGAACAGAGATTTCAAAGCTTTTAAGAAATTTTTTATTATATAAAAAATTTCTTGCTTGAATTAGATAAAAGTAAGGGTTTACATAATTTAAAAAATTAAACATTGTCCTTTATCAACATTAAAAATCAATTGCCATAAGATAAATAAAAAAGATTTTCTTATTCTTTTAAATATTAAATTTTATGGTATTTTTAATGTTACTATTTTAACCTTAACTTACAACTTATAAAGAGGGGGGTATGGAAAGAAAAATTTTATGGGCTCCTTGGAGAGGGGAATATGTATCTGGTAAAAAAGAGTCTAATTGTATTTTTTGCCCTCCAAATAATCCACTTCCTGATGAAGAAAGACTTATTCTTTATAAAGATGAAAAAGTTTTGGTAATAATGAATAAATTTCCTTATAATACAGGTCATTTATTAATTGCTCCAAGAAGACATGTAGCAGATTTAGAAGCTTTAACTGAGGAAGAACTTTTAAATATAATGAAAATGTCTCAAGAAGCTGTAAAAATCCTTAAAAAAGTGTTAAAACCTGATGGATTTAACATAGGTTTTAATATTGGAAAAGTAGCAGGTGCTGGTTATCCAGATCATATTCATCTTCAATTAGTGCCCCGCTGGGAAGGAGATACAAATTTTTTAGCAGTTTTAGATGAGGTTAGAGTTATATCTCAACATCTAAAAAAACTATATAAAGAACTTTTTCCCTATTTTCAAGCTACAAAACTTTAATTTACTTCTAATTTAATAAATTTTTTCTTTCCTATTTTTAAAAAATATTCACCTGGAAAAAGTTCTATCTCTTCTTGAGTAAGAGTTGTTTTATTTAAATCTATAGCTTTTTGAGAGATCAATCTTTTTGCTTCAGAACTACTTTTTACTAATCCTTGGTCTCTTAAAAACCCAGGAAGCCAAATTTTCCCAGATTTAACTTTTATTGTAATTGCCTCTGTAGGCATCTCCTTTTTACCAAACACCCTTTCAAACTCCTCCTCTGCTTTTAAAGCTAATTCTTGGGAATGAAATTGAGAAACTACATATCTTGCAAGTTTTTTCTTTACTTCCTTAGGATGGTATTTTCCTTTCTCCACTTTATCTTTCATTTCATTAATCTTTTCTTCAGAAAAATCAGTTAATAACAAATAGTATTTCCACATAATTTGGTCAGGGATAGACATTATTTTTCCATACATTTCAAAGGGTGGCTCCATTATTCCTATATAATTTCCAAAACTTTTACTCATCTTTTGAACCCCATCAATACCTTCTAAAAGAGGAAGGGTAATTACTATTTGTGGTTCTTGACCATATTCTTTTTGAATATCTCTTCCTATTAATAAATTAAATAACTGATCAGTTCCTCCAAGCTCTACATCAGCTTCCAAAGCAACAGAATCATATGCCTGAAAAAGAGGATAAATTAATTCATGAATACTTATAGGTATACCAGATTCTAAACGTTTCTTAAAATCATCTCTTTCTAAAATTCTGGCTACTGTATATTTAGCACAAAGTTTTATCACATCTTCTACAGACATTTTAGAAAACCACTGACTATTAAAAACTACTTTTGTTTTATTAGGATCTAAAATCTTAAAAACCTGTTGTTCGTATGTTTTTGCGTTTTCTAACACTTGTTCTTTAGTTAAGGCTATCCTTGTTTCAGATCTTCCGGTAGGATCTCCTATCATACCAGTAAAATCTCCAATTAAAAAATAAATCTCATGTCCAAGATCTTGAAATTGTTTAAGCTTTCTTAAAAGTACTGTATGTCCTAAATGAAGATCAGGGGCGGTAGGATCAAAACCTGCTTTTATTTTAAGAGGTCTTTTTTCTTTATAAGATTTTTCTAATTTTTTTATTAATTCTTCTTCATTTATAAGGTCAACTATTCCTCTTTTTATAATCTCAAGAGCTCTTTTAACTTCCTCTTTCACTTTTAACTACCTCCCCTACTTTTTGAAAAATAGTTTTCAATTGCTCTAACAAGTCCTTCTATAGTATATTCCTCAGCTTCAATATGAGGCTCAAAACCAAATTCTCTTAAAGTAGAAGAAGTAATAGGACCAATAGAGACAAAGATAATATCTTTAAGTTTCTCTTTTTCTGTATCTTCAATAAGTTTAAAAAAATTTTTTACTGTGGAAGAGCTCGTAAAGGTTATCAAATCAATTCCTTCTTTTAGAATTTCTTTCAGTTTTTCTTTAGATTCTCCGCAAATTTGGGTCTCATAAATTGGAAGCACTTCCACTTTAGCTCCAAATTCTTTAAGTTTTTCAGTAAGAACCTCTCTTGCCTCTTTTGCTCTTGCTATAAGAATGTATTTATTTTTAAGATCTAACTTCGAAAAAGTAGAAACCAAGCCCTCTTGAGTATAATCTTTTTCTGGTATTAAATCTGGAAAAATTCCATAATTTTCTAAAACATTTTTAGTTGCCTTTCCTATAACTGCTATTTTTAAACCTCCTAAAGTCCTCAGATCTTTCCCCTTTTCCCATAAAGTTTTTAAAAATATTTTTACCCCATTTTCTGAAGTGAAAACTATCCAATTATACTTTGATAATTCCTCTATAATTTGAAAAACTTTCTCATTTAAAAGTGGTTCTATCTTTATAGTAGGTATTTCATAACAGATTGCTCCAAGTTCTTCTAATTTTTCAACCAGTTTACTTGCCTGTTCTCTTGTGCGAGTAATTATTATTTTTTTACCAAAAAGAGGTTTAGTTTCAAACCAATTAAATTTTTCTCTAAGCTTAACCACTTCTCCTATAATAATTATAGCTGGAGCTGTAATACCTTTTTCTTTTACTTTTTCTGCAATATTCTCTAATGTACCTGTGGCAGTTTTTTGTTTAGGAATTGTACCCCATTGGATTACTGCAACAGGAGTATTTGAATTTTTACCTTCTTCTATAAGCCTTTTAGCAATATGGGGCAAATTTTTTACTCCCATTAAAAAGATTAATGTCCCTATTTTAGAAAGAGCTGAAAAATCTATTTTACTTTCTTCTTTATTTTCAGCCTCGTGCCCTGTAATGATTGCCAAAGTGGAAGTATAGTCTCTATGTGTTACAGGAATTCCAGCATAAGCAGGAACTGCAATAGCTGAAGTTATCCCTGGAACTACTTCAAAAGGAATATTTTCCTTAACTAATACTTCTATTTCTTCTCCTCCTCTACCAAAAAGAAAAGGATCTCCTCCTTTAAGTCTTGCTACTATTTTCCCTTCTTTAGCTTTTTCAACAATAAGTTTATTAATTTCTTCTTGTGGCAAAGTATGAGCTCCTGCCTTTTTTCCAACATAAATCTTTTCTGCATCTTCCCTACAAAACTCTAATAACCTTGGATTAGCAAGATAATCATAAATTACTACATCTGCCTCTTCTAAAACCTTTTTACCTTTTAAAGTAAAGAGTCCTGGATCTCCTGGTCCAGCTCCTACTAAATAAACCTTCCCTTTTTTCATTTTATTCTCTCTTATAAATCTCCTTTAAAATTTCTTCTCCACCAGCTTTTAAAAGGTTTTTAGCAAGTTTTTCTCCGAGTTTTTCTGCTTCAGAAACACTCCCCTCTTCTTTTAGTTTATAAAATCTTTCTCCCTCTAAATCACTTATAAACCCAACCACAAAGAGTTTAGAATTTTCAATCCAGCAATAAGCTCCCATAGGTACTTGACAACCACCTTCTAAGGTCTTTAAAAATGTCCTTTCTACCTTTATACAAATTGATGTAGTTTCAGAGTGAATTTTACTTAGCATTTCTTTGAGCTTTTTATCATCTTTTCTTGCCTCTATTCCAAGAGCTCCTTGACCAACAGCTGGAACCATCTCCTCTATAGTTAATCTTTTATAATTGATTTCTATTTCCAATCTTTTTAATCCAGCCTCAGCCAAAATGATTCCATCAAATTGACCTTCTTTCCACTTTCTTAAACGGGTATCCACATTTCCTCTTAAAGGTAAAATTTCTAAATCTTTTCTAAGTTTTTTTAATTGAGAGAGTCTTCTTAAACTACTGGTTCCAATTTTAGAATAAGGAGGAAGTTCTGAAATATTTTCAAAATTTGAGATCCATACATCAAAAGGAGACTCCCTTTGAGGAATACAAGCTATCTCTAACTCTTCAGGTATCAAAGAAGGAACATCCTTCATGCTATGAACAGCAAAATCTATTTCTCCTCTTAGAAGAGCCTCTTCTATTTCTTTTACAAAAAGTCCTTTCCCACCAATTTTACTTAAAGGGGAGTCTAAAATTTTATCTCCTGTGGTTTTTATAATTACTTTTTCAAAATTAATTTGAGGATAAAAAGGCTTTAATTGTGAAATTACCCAATCAGTTTGAGCTAAAGCTAATTTACTTCCTCGGGTTCCTACTTTAATAACCATTTTAAAAATTTAGTGACAGCTACTGCAAGTTCCGCCTTTACAAGTGGAACAAGCTGAACCTAAGGAACTTACAAATTTACCTCCTGATTTAAATGCTACCTGAGACATTAATTTTTTTACCCTTGAACTTTTACATTTTTTACAGACAATTTCATCCTCTCTATTTCCTAAGATTAATTCCTCAAAAATTTCTCCACAATCTTCACATTGAAATTCATAAATAGGCATATTCTTTCACCTCCATAAAATATTTCCATAGAAGACCTTTTTAAAATAATACCATTATCTAATTTCGTCAATGTTGAAAGATTAAAAGAATATAAAATTGAAAGTAAATTTTTAGATTAAGCTATTTCGGTAGTTTCAAGTAAAATGTCCCACATGAATTTAACTTCTGCATTTATGTTATAAGCCTTTACTATATCATGGATACCTACATGACAATTATGACAAGGAGCGATTACTATTTTTGCTCCTGTTTCTTTTATTTGTTCTGCTTTAATTTTATTATTTTCAACTCTTGCTTTTTTCCAAGGAGAACCAGCAGCAATTACACCTCCTCCTGCATTACAACAGAAATTGTGTTCTCTGTTTGGATACATTTCTCTAAAATCTTCGCACATTTCATTAATTAAATATCTAAGTTTATCACCTACACCCTTTTTTCTTACTATATTACATGGATCCTGTAACGTTACAGGATCTTTAATTTTCTTTTTAACTTTTAATTTCCCTGTTTTTAAGAGTTCATAATAAAACTCTGTAGCATGTAATACTTCAAAAGGTAATCCCTTATAACCAAGTAAAGGTGGAGCTGCTTTACA
>CAZZLG010000017.1:0-28198 GCA_964654865.1 uncultured Thermodesulfatator sp. | reverse complement strand
TTTTTCTTAGGAGAAACAATTTTTGCTGTTTCTGCCATAAAAAATACACCACAAAAAACTATCACTTCTGCATCAGTTTTACTTGCCTTTAAACTCAATTCTAAAGAGTCTCCTCTCAAATCTGCTATATCTTGAATTTCAGGAGGTTGATAATTATGGGCAAGAATGATTGCCTTTCTTTCTTCCTTTAATTTTAGAATTTTTTCTACTAAAATTTTTTTGTCCATATTTGGATAATTTAATTATTTAATTTATAATTTTATTTAATAATTTAATCCACAATTTTTAAAATTAAAGACTTTTTAGTACTTTTTCTAAATTCTTATAACATTCAAAAGGTACATTTAGATTATTCAGCCCTTTTCCTAATTTTATGTCGGGTTTATTTTCCCCATGAAAATCACTTCCTCCAGTTAATAATAATCCTAACTCCTTAGCACACTCTATTAAAAACTTAGTAAAATCAATTGTATGTTCGGGATAAAAGACTTCTACTCCTATTAATCCAAAATCTCTTAGTTTTTTAAGATAGTTCTTTAGATCTAAAAGATTTAATTTTAAAGTTACAGGATGGGCAAGGACAGGAATTCCTTTTGCTTCAAGAATTAATTTTATAGCTTCTTCAGGTGAAAGAAGGGCTTTAGGCACATAAGCAGGTGCATCCTTTTTTAAATATTTTTGAAAAGCCTCTTCAAAGGACTTAACAACACCTTTCTTAACTAAAAGATTTGCCATATGAGGTCTTCCTATTTCTCCTTGGGCAATTTCTTTTAACTCCTCTAAGGTTATCTTTATACCGAGGTTATTTAACTTTTCAATCATTTTTTTATTTCTTTCTTCTCGAGCTTTTTTAAGTTTTAGGAGAGTTTCATTTATTTTAGGTATTTCAGGTTCTAAAAAATATCCTAAAAGATGAAAATGTCCAGGTCCTTCAAACTTAATACTTATTTCTACCCCACATAAAAATGAAAGATCTACTTCTTTAGCAGTTTTATAAGCAGGTTTTAAGCCATCTATGGTATCATGATCAGTAAGGGCAAGGGCTTGTAATTTTTCCTTTTTAGCAAGGTAAACTAATTCCTCAGGAGAAAAGGTTCCGTCTGAAGCAGTTGAATGAGTATGAAGATCTATCAAATTTTTTTTGCTCCACGATTGAGCTTGTTTTGATAAGAAAATTTAATAAAGGATTTAAAGAGGGGATGAGGATTAGTGGGTTTAGATTTAAATTCAGGATGAAATTGAACTCCTATAAACCAAGGATGATCTTCCAATTCTACTATTTCTACTAATTCTCCATTGGGAGAACTTCCCACAACTTTTAATCCAGCATTTTCTAAAGCATCTCTATAAGCATTATTAAACTCATAACGATGCCGATGTCTTTCAAACACTTCTTCTTTTTGATAGGCTTCCCACACTTTGGATCCTGGTTTAAGAACACATGGATAAGCACCTAAACGCATAGTTCCTCCAAGATCACATCCTTCTTCTCTCTTTTCTATACGACCAGTTCTATAATCATACCATTCTTTCATTAAATAAATAACTGGATAAGGTGTATTTTTATCAAATTCTGTAGAATGAGCAGTTTTCCATCCAAGAACATTTCTTGCAAATTCAATTACAGCAAGTTGCATTCCCAAGCAAATTCCAAAAAAGGGTATCTTTTTGGTTCTGGCGTAATTTATGGCAAGAATTTTTCCTTCAATACCTCTTATACCAAAACCTCCAGGAACAAGGATTCCATCCACATCTCCTAAATAGGTCTCTATATTTTCCGGTGTTAATTCATCTGCATTTATAAATTTCAAATTGACCTTTAATTTATTTGCCAGTCCTCCATGAACAAGGGCTTCATTTAAAGACTTATAGGAATCCTTTAAACTTACATATTTCCCCACAACTCCAATAGTAACTTCATCTTCAGGGTTTTTATAAGTCTTTACAATTTCTTCCCATATGTGTAAATCTGGTTCTCTTGTCCACATATTTAAGTATTCTATAATTTTGCCATCAAGCCCTTCTTTATGGAAAATAAGAGGTATTTCATAGATACAGTCTACATCCTTTGCTGTAATTACAGCATCTTCTTCCACATTACAAAAGAGCGCAATTTTTTTCTTTATATCAGGAGGTAAAAATCTATCGGTTCTGCAAAGAATTATATCAGGTTGTATTCCGATAGCTCTCAGCTCTTTTACACTGTGTTGTGTGGGTTTGGTTTTAAGTTCTCCAGCAGTTTTGATATAAGGAACATAGGTAAGATGAATATATAAAGCATTTTCTTTCCCTAATTCATATCCAAGCTGTCTTATAGCTTCTAAAAAAGGAAGACTTTCAATATCTCCTACAGTTCCTCCTATTTCTATTATAGCTACATCAATCTGGGGACTTGCAAGATCAATAATACAAGCCTTTATTTCGTCTGTCACATGGGGGATAATTTGGACAGTTCCTCCTAAATATACTCCTTTCCTTTCTTTTTTAATGACTGAGTAATAAATTTTCCCAGAAGTATAATTATTTTTAAAACCCATTTGTGCTGAAGTAAATCTTTCGTAATGTCCCAAGTCAAGATCTGTTTCTGTTCCATCCTCTGTCACATATACTTCTCCATGCTGGAAAGGATTCATGGTTCCTGGATCTACATTTATGTAAGGATCAAGTTTTTGAATGGTAACTCTTAATCCACGAGCTTCAAGTAGGGCACCTATAGATGCAGCTGCCAATCCTTTACCTAAGGATGATAAAACCCCTCCAGTAATAAAAATAAATTTAGTATGAAGTTTTCTAATATTTCTTGGGGATCTCATTTATTTTATTAATTGTAAAGCCGCAAGAAATCCAGCTTTAACTACTAATTCAGCAGGAATTACCTCGTAAACCTCCATTCCTACTTCAATAGTTCTACAATCTGGATTACCACACACATCACAGCATAAACTTTGACCTACTTTTCCGTTAATCCAATCTTCTAATAGTACATCATTAATCCAAATTTGATTAGATTGCAAGGGATTTTTTTCAAATTCTTCAACAGAAAGCTCATCCTTTTCTATAACTACTTCTATCCCTAAGGGAGTAAGATATTGCTTAAGGATAGAAATAGCCTTTTCAAGTTCTTCCTCTGTTGACCTACATCTTGAACATGTTTGTCCATTAATTACAAGCCTCTGCCATTTGATTTTTAATGTTTTCATAGTGGTTACTTCTCCTTTGTTTCTTTATTCACTTTAATTGTTAGCCCTCAACAAAGTCTAACCCTGCAAAGAAATCTTCTATTTTTACCAATACAATTTTTTTTCGTTGTTGTTAATTTTACTCTTTTTTATATTTTTTACTACTCCTTTGAGAAAAGTCTATTCCTAAAAAGTTATTTTTCTATTTTTAAACATTATTATTTAAAAAAATCCAATCTCTAAGAGTGCAATTTAATTTTTTAAGACCTCTTTTAGTTACCATAAAAGTTTCTTCAATCCCAATTACTCCCAAAGTAGGAACATGAAATTTTGGTTCTAAAGCAATAACCATGTTTTCTTTTAAAAGAATTTTTTGTCCTAAAGTTAAAGCCGGTGGTTCATCAATTTGAAGCCCTACGCCATGTCCTACAAATTTAACCTTTCCTCCGTGAGCCATAAAAAACTCTTCCAATTTTTCATTTTTAACTATAAATTGAGCTCTTTCATAAACCTCGCCACACTTGATACCTGGTTTGATTTCCTTTTCTAAGGTATTCAAGATTTTCAAAGAAGTTTTATAAAAGGGTTCAGCATCTTTTAAAGGTTTAAAGCTTGCCATTCTTGTTTGATCAATGTAGTAACCTTCAAAATACCCTGAAAAATCAATCAGAATTGGATCTGAACTTTTAATCTTTTTGAAGCTTGCACCTCCTTGAAAACCAGGTATACCTTTTCCTCCTTGTCCAGTTATTGTATAAATAGGAATTAAAGATTCCTTTCCTGAAATCAAATGACCATATGTTAATTCAAACCCATATAAAGATCTTGTTATTCCAGGATGACCTAAAATTCGAAGTTCTTTTTCAATAAGAGCACTTGCTTCAATTTCTCTCATCCCAGGCTTAATCTGATTAAAAGCTTTTTTAAGAGCCTTATCAAGAATTTTCCCTGCCTTTTTAATACAGTCTATTTCGTAAGAAGTTTTAACCATTCTTGTTTCCATTAAAAGAAAATCTATTCCCTCTAATTCCCAATCTGATAAAATTTCTTTATAACGAAAATATTCTTCTAAATTTAAAAAGTTTCTCTCAATTCCTATAGTTTTTTGAAACCCAAAAGATTTTATATAAGTTGGTAATTCTTTTAAACTTTTAAGGTACTCACAGTCAATCAAACTTTCTTTCTTAGCTCTTTCAAAAGGTCTATTTACTAAGAATTTTAATTCAGAAAGTCCTACTAATAAAACGCCTCTTGCAAAGGTACCGGTAAAATAAAATATGTTTATAGGGGATAAAATAAGGGCAAGTTGGAGATTTTTTTCTTTTAACTTTTCTCTTAAGCTTCTAATTCTATGGGAAATTTCTTCCTTAGAAAGAGGCATTATTATTTAATTTTTAAGGTTTTCTGCTATGGCTAAAACTGTATTTGCATAAGGTTCACTTATATTATACTTCATTATTATTCTCTTTTTATACTCTAAACTTTCTTCTTTTTTGTATCCTTCTTTTTTAAGATAATTAGCTATACTTGCTAAGGAATCAGGAATACTATATAAATCAATTTTTTCATCCTTATCCCAATCATAACCATAAATCAAATAGCTTTTAGGAACAAATTGAGGGAAACCAAAAGCCCCAAAAATAGAACCTTTTATAGAGAAGAGATCCCAATTATTTAGATAAGCTATTTCTATAAAATAGAGAAGTTCTTTATATCCCCAATTACTTCTTTTTTCCCATCTTTTTTTTGTATTTCCATCATCAAGAGAAATTTCTGAATTATTAATAAATTTTTCAAAAAGCTCCTTTTCTCCAGATAAGGCTAAACTGTAAAATACATTTATTACAGGAAAATTTCCTGTTTTTCTACCAAGGTCTGTTTCTACAAGAAAAATAGCAACTATTATTTCTTTTTCTACACCAAATACAAATTCTATATCTTCTAAAAGGTTTTTATTTTCTTCTAAAAAAGCTTTAGCTCTCTCAATTCTTTCTTTTTCTAAAAATTGATAATAGGGAAGCTTTTCTTCTTTCCAAGTTAAACTTTTTATCATTATATTGGGAAGATAAGTTAATTGAGGAGAAGAAAAAATATTTTCTATGTAATCTTCAGGGACTTTATTTTTTAAATCTTCTTTAACTTTTATTTTTAAGTTTTCTATGTAAGGAGCAAGAAAAGGTTCATTTGCATAAATTTTAAACGGTTTAATTAAAAAGATTAAAAATATAAAAAATACAATTATTCTCATTTTAGGAACTTTCTTATTTTATCCTTTTGCTAAATTTAAAAGAGACCCTGCAAGTATAGAGTTTCTTTCTCTTTCGCTTAAATCTAAAATTGCAGATATTTCTCCTTTCCCTTTTATAATTATTTTTATCTTTTTTTCTCCTTCTAAAAGAGCCTTTCTAATATTTTTTATGAAAAAAGGATCTTCTTTCTCAATTTGGTTATAATCTTCTTTTTTTTCAAAAACAAGAGGAAGGATTCCAAAATTTATGAGATTACTTCTATGAATTCTTGCAAAACTTTTAGCAAGTTTTATTCTTACTCCTAAGTATCTTGGAGCAAGAGCTGCATGTTCTCTTGAGGAACCTTGTCCGTAATTTTCTCCACCTACAATTCCTAAGTTTAAGCCTTTGTTTTTTATCTCTAAAGCTTTTTTAGAAAATTCAGGATCTAAGTTTTTATACACATATTCACTTATAGCAGGAAGATTACTTCTTAAAGGCAAAATTTGAGCACCTGCAGGCATTATGTGATCAGTAGTAATATTGTCTCCCACTTTTAAGAGAAAAATTCCTTCTAAATCTTCAGGAAGTTCATCAAAGGGTGGAAGAGGGACAATATTAGGTCCCCTTATAATTTCCACTTTTTGAGCTTCCTCTTCTGGTAAAGGAGGGATAAGCATAGAATCATTTACAATAAATTTTTCTGGCAGTATAATTTCAGGATAATCTCCTAATTCTCTTGGATCAGTTATTACTCCTTTTATAGCTGATGCAGTTGCTGTTTCTGGAGAAACAAGATATATAAAATCAGGCGAGGTTCCTGATCTTCCTGGGAAATTTCTGGTAAAGGTTCTCAAAGAAATAGAATTAGTAGGAGGAGCTTGTCCCATTCCTATACATCCAAGACATCCACATTGATGAATACGAGCTCCAGCTTTTAAAATATTTTTAAATGCAGAAAGGGCTACCAAATTTTCTAAAACCTGAATAGAACCGGGATTAATTTCAAAAGAAACATCTGGATGAACTTTGTGATTTTCAAGAATTTTTGAAACAATTAAAAGATCTTTTAGGGATGAATTGGCACAAGAACCTATAATTACTTGAGCTACCGGTTTTCCAGCTTCTTCAGCTACTTTTTTAACCTTATCAGGAGACGAAGGACATGCACAGAAAGGTTCAATTTTTGAAAGATCAATTTCAATAATTTCATCATATTGAACATCTTCATCAGGTTTAAGTTCTAAATAATCTTCTTCTCTATTTTGAGCTCTTAGCCAAGAAAAAGTTAATTCATCAGAGGGAAAAATGCTTGTTGTTGCTCCAGTTTCAGTTCCAAGATTGCATATAGTTGCTCTTTCAGGAACAGTAAGAGTTTTTATTCCTGGACCAAAATATTCTAAAATTTTATTTCTTCCACCTTTTACTGTAAGCTTTGAAAGTAAATAAAGAGCTACATCTCTTGCAGAAACCCAAGGCTGAAGTTTTCCATATAAATAAACTCCTACAATCTTAGGCATTTTTAGATAAAAGGGTTTTCCTGCCATAGCCATAGCAACATCAAGCCCGCCTGCACCTATAGCAATCATTCCACATCCACCAGCAGTAGGAGTATGGCTATCAGATCCAAGAAGCGTTTTTCCAGGTTTGGCAAATCTTTCTAAATGGACTTGATGACATATGCCATTTCCTGGTTTAGAAAACCATATTCCATATCTTTTAGCAATACTTAAAAGAAATCTATGGTCATCTGCATTTTTAAAATCTGTTTGTAAGATATTATGATCTACATAGGAAACTGAAAGTTCAGTTTTAACTCTATTAATTCCTATAGCCTCAAATTCAAGATAAGCCATAGTTCCTGTAGCATCTTGGGTTAACGTTTGATCTATTTTTATAGCAATTTCTTCCCCAGGGATAAATTTTCCAGATATCAAATGATTTTCAAGGATCTTATGAGTAAGGGTTAATCCCATAAATCCTCCAAGTTTTTAAATTTCTCCAAAACATTCTGGGAAAAAATTTTTTATAGTTTCTAAAATTTTTTCTGCAGTGTCTTTTAAAACTTCCTCTTTCAGTTTTAAAAGAAAGACTAAAGCTTCAGAGATAGAAAGAGAAGTAAAAACTTGATAAAGATTTCCTTTCTTTAACACATAACTATTTGGGAATAAAGATAAAAGAGTAATTAATTCCTCACAGCTTCCTTTTAAATAAAAAGATAAAATTAGGTGCTTCGCTTTTAAAAAAGAGGGAAGTTTTATTTTTTCTTCTTGAGAAAGGAGTTCATGTATTATGTCTTGAGAAGCAATTATAGAGTGTTTGGGAGAAACATCTTTTATAAATTCCTTAGGGAGTTTCTTAGAAAGAAAAAGATATAAGTTTTTAACCAGCTTTAAGTCTAAGTGTTCTCTTATAAGTGTTCTTAAAGTATGTATAGAAAGGGTTAGAAGATATTCTCTTTTTTCAATCTCGTCAAATTTTATTCCTGTAATAGTTCTTTCCAGAAATTTATAAATGGGACTATCGCTTAAGGCTTTCAATTTTAGGGTTATATAAATAAGTTTAAAAGCTTCTTCTGAAGACAAATTATATTGTTTTTTTAAGAAATTAAAAAAACTTTGAGGTTCTTGAGGAACATTACTTAGCCATTTAATTTCCATAATCCTGTAGATTTTTAGAGATTATTGTATAATTTATAGTAGGTCTTCTATTTTACAATCAATTAATTTTTCTGCAAGAAAAAGATCTTCTGGATAGGTAATTTTATAATTTATAAAGGAACCTTCCACAATTCTAACTCTATATCCATAATGTAAAAGAAGGGTGCTTTCATCAGAAAAGATAAGGTTTTCTTTTTGGGCTTTTTCAAGAAGTTGTCTTAAAATTTCAGCTTTTATGCCTTGAGGAGTTTGAATACAGAAAAGATTACTTCTATCAACATTTTCTTTGATTTCTCTAAGGGATACTCTGTTTAAAGTGTCTCTTACAGGGATTGCAGGAACACAAGCTCCAAATATTTTAGTATTTTCAATTACTTCACTTATTAGTGCTAAAGAGACGAAAGGTCTTACAGCATCATGGATAAGAAAAATTTCGGTTTCAGGAGGAGAAACTTTAATACCCTTAAAAACAGATTCTTGCCTTGTTTTACCACCTTCTGTAATTTTTAGGACCTTTTTCAGATTATAAGAAGATATAAGCTTTTCGGTTTCCTTTATATATTCAGAAGAAACACTGAGCACAATTCCATCTATCTGAGGATGTTTTTCAAATTTTTGAAGGGTATAAATAAAAAGAGGTTTTCCTTTTATTTCTAAAAATTGCTTTGGTTTTTTAAAATTTAATCTTTCTCCTTTCCCAGCTGTAGGAATAATAGCTATGATCATACCAAAAATATAGCATTTTAAAAAGTTTTGTCTAATCTGAAATTAGGTTTAAAATAAAATATAAAATTAACAAGGAGAAAGAAAATGAGTGGAAATACTATAGGAAGATTATTTAGGGTTACTACCTTTGGGGAATCTCATGGTAGGGCTCTTGGTGCAGTAATTGACGGATGTCCACCTGGATTATCTCTTACAGAAGAGTATATTCAAAGGGAGCTTGAAAAAAGAAGACCTGGCAAAGTTCCGGGTCAAAGTCCCAGAAAAGAAAGAGATAAGGTTGAAATTCTTTCTGGAGTTTTTGAAGGTTATACTATAGGAACTCCTATAGCTCTTTTAATCTATAATGTGGATGTTGATTCTTCAGCTTATGAAAAAATTAAAGATGTCTTTAGACCTGGGCATGCTGATTTTACTTATTTTATAAAATATGGAGGTTACAGAGATTACAGAGGAGGAGGTAGAAGCAGTGGAAGAGAGACAGTAGCAAGGGTTGCAGCAGGAGCTGTAGCAAAAAGAGTATTAGAAGAATACGGAATTGAAGTCATAGCTTATACTATTTCCCTTGGAGGAATTGAAGCTAAAGAAAAAAACTTAGAAGTTATTTATAAAAATCATCTATTTTGTCCAGATATGTCTGCTTATAAAAAAATGTGCGAAAAAATAGAAAGCCTTAAAAAAGAAGGAGATTCATTGGGAGGAGTGGTTGAGGTTTTAGCAAGAGGTATTCCTGCTGGATTAGGGGAGCCTGTTTTTGATAAATTGAGTGCTGATCTTGCTAAAGCTATTTGTAGCATAGGAGCAGTAAAAGGTATAGAGATGGGAGCAGGTTTTAAAGTTGCTTCTATGAAAGGTTCAGAAAATAATGATCCTATTAGTCCTTATGGGTTTCTAAAAAACGATGCAGGAGGTACTCTTGGAGGAATTTCTTCAGGGCAAGATATAGTTATTAGAGTTGCTGTAAAACCTATCCCAAGTATAAAAAAAATTCAAAAAACTATAAATGAAAAAAAAGAAGAAGTAGAAATCTCCATAGGAGGAAGACACGATATTTCTGCAATCCCAAGGATTGTTCCGGTAATAGAAGCTATGGTAAGAATTGTACTTGCAGACCATTTGTTAAGACAACTTGCTAACCTTGCTTTTCAAAAAAAGCTAAAATTTCCCGATTTTTTTAAAGATTAAAAAGTTTAACCTAAAAATTTTCTTAAATGAGCCCCTTCAATAAGAAGTTCACTTAAGTTTGAAGTTATCCCTTTTTTTAGATTTTTTAAAATATTAGTAGTAACCTCTTTATGTTCCATGTGAACTGTATATTTTATATCAAGATAATTCAAAATCTCTAAAGATTTAATAATTTTATTTTTTTCTTCTTCATTTAATAGTTCTAAACACTTAGGATTAAAATATTGTAAAGCAGTTGAAAGATCATATTCTAAGTTTTTATATATTTTTTTAAGGTCTCTTAATTCTTCTTTATCTAAGCAATTAAGACCCAAAAGTTCAGGAGGAAGACCAATAGAATAACAGGCAGCACAAAAACTTATAACTCTTGGAAGGGTAACTCCTCCGACACTTCTTGAATATCCAAAAAGACCGATGTGGAGTTTTCTCATTCTTCTTTTTGGCACATATTTGGCGAGTTCATTTATAGCAGAAGCAAAGGCAGAAATAAGGGTATGATACTCTTTAGAAAATTTTTCTATAATTTTTTTACAAAAATTCTCATCAATATCCTCTAAAGGATGACGAATAAAATTTTTTAACCTTTTAATACCTGCAATGACATCTTCTATAGGAAAATCGTATTTAAAAGCAGACTGCACTGTAAAAGTTTCAACAGGTGAGTATTCGTTAAGAACTTTGTCAACATTATAAGGAGAAAGATTCCCTCTAAAAGGAGGGGTTCCTGCACCTAAAATAGGATAAATTTCAATTTCTTTTTCTCTGGAAATTTTTTCCAATTTTTTAAGAGCCACTTTAATAGCTAACACAGCACTTACCATTCCATAGTTCATAGCAGGATCAGATCTTGCTAAAAAGACCCTTAAATAATTGAAATCTTTATCTTTTAGATATTCAAATAAAATTTTATCTACATTAAAAAGGGTTTTCACATCTTCAAAAAGGGGAATTATATTTATTCTTTCTGGTAAAAATTCTCCTACCCATTCAGCAACAGTAATATCATCTTCATAAATCTTTTGATATTGTTTCCCAGAGATAAAATTTTTATAAAAGTAATAAACCCTGTTTAGTTCTTGAGCTGAAGTTGTCATAGGAAGAATTACTTCAAAAATAGGAGGATAGGGATTTTCATAAAAAGCCTTAGCTGCATCCATGGAGCGGGGAATACTTTCCAATGCTTCAACAAGAATTTTAGCTTCTTCCTTTTCCACTGTAGGATTAGGGATTCTTAGGGTTATAAAGACATCTTTTCCCAGTTTTTTATTTTTGAAAAAAGTAGGATATTTAGAAAGAAGTTTCTTTACTACAAAATCATCTACTTCTTTTCCTTCGCTATCCCACATTTGCTCATCGCAACCAAGATGAGAAAAGGCATAATAGGCTTCTTGAATTTCGTCTTCCCCTGACATATCTGCATGCTCAGCAAAAAAAGGAATAGATACATTATCTGGATGTTGAGTTGACATAACTCTCGGTATTTTCATGAAATATACTTTATCAGGAAATATTTATTAATTCAAGAGGAAGTATTTCTTTCAGATCTTCTAATATTTCTTTTATGAGAGAGCTTTCGCTTTCAAAGAAATGAATTTTTACTAATCCCTTTTTAGAATCAAGAACGCTTAATATAACTAAGTGATCGTATCCTTCAAAGATGAATTTTAAATAGGCTATTTTTTGAGGATCTAATTTTATTAAGAAAAAAGAACTTCTCATATCAAAAAGAAAAAAATATGAAAAAAAGGGGGGAAAGACCCCCGATTTAGCTTAATTGAAGAATTTAGTTCTGTTCTTTTCTGGGAGCTTTTCTTTGAGATCTCCTAGGACTGCCTGCATCTAAAATTCTAACCTTAGAAGCTTGTTCTCCCTTAGGACCTTGAACAACTTCAAATTCTACAGTCTGTCCTTCCCTAAGAGTTTTGAAACCCGGCATTTCGATGGCAGAGTAATGTACAAAAACATCTCCACCATCGTCCTTAGAAATGAAACCATACCCCTTCTTCTCATCAAACCACTTAACTTTACCTCTAAACATGTTACTTAAACCTCCTAAAGTTTTTCTTATAACTCCAACCTACACCTAAAAAAAATTTTGTAAAGAGGTAAATTTTAAAATTTTAAAAAATTTTTAAAAAAATTGGTGTTTAAAAGTGTTGTTAAAACTTTTGGTAAACATTATTATAAAGGCATGAAAAATTTAAAGCTAAGTCTATCTTTAGAAGATAATCCTTTAAAAATCAAAAATTTTAAGTTTTTTATTATTGGGCATTTTATTTCCTTTACAGGTTCTTGGGTTCAGAGTACAGCTCAAATCTGGTTAGTTTATGAATTAACCTGGTCCGCGCTTTATTTGGGAATTTTTAATTTTCTCAGTTCATTTCCAACCATTATTTTAACTTTCATCTCTGGTGTTCTAATAGACCTTTTTGACAGAAGAAAAATGCTAAGCATAATTGCTTTTTTTTCTATTTTTCCACCTTTAATATTAGGAATTTTGACCCAATTTAAATTAATAACTTTTTGGCAGGTTACTTTTCTTGCTTTTTTATCTGGATGCTTTTCAGCTATAGATACTCCATTAAGACAAGTCTTTATCTCAGAAATAGTTCCTATGAGATTTTTAACTAAAGCCCTTTCCTTTCAGGCTTTATCTTTTCATACAGCACGTATGTTGGGACCCTTTTTTGCTGGAGTAATTATTTCCTATGGTACTTTGTATCAATGTTTCTATATAAATGCTTTAAGTTTTATTCCCTTTTTTATCTTTCTAACCTTTTTTATAAAAACGCAGAAACAAGTAGAAATTAAGAAAATAGGAAGAGAAGAAATAAAAAGGTCTTATAAAGAAGTTTATAATTTCTTGAAAAAAGAAAAGAAAATATTAAATGTAATTTTTTCTGTAGCTAATTTTACAGTTTTTGGTGCTGCTGCAATGATACTTCTTCCTATCATTGTTCATAAAATCTATGGTAAAGGTGGGAAAGAATTTGCTTTTTTATCTTCAGTTCTGGGGCTTGGTGCTATATTTGGAGCTTCTTCAGTAATTTTTAGAAAACCAATTAGTGACCAAATAAAGCATCTTTTTAAAACTACTATAATTTTAAGTTTAGGTCTTTTAGGCTTAAATCTTATTAAAAATTGGTACTTTACTTTAATTTTTTGTTTTATAATAGGATTTTCTTTTACCAATTTTTTTCCTGTAGCAAATAGTTATCTTCAAGAAAATACTCCTGATCACTTAAGGGGAAGAATAATAAGTCTTTTCACTTTAGCTTTTTTAGGGATACATCCTGTGGGAAGTTTTATAGCAGGTTTTTTAGCAAACAAAATCGGAGTACATGCAACTTTATCTCTTTATATTACACTTCTACTTTTCCTTAATACATTTCTTTTGGGCTTTAAATTTAAACCATCAAAACCTTAAAATCTTCAATTTTTTTAAACTTTTTACTCATTTGTTCGATAGATATATATAACGCGGAGGTTTTAACTTTATGGAAATAAGATTTGATGAAATATTAAACAGATTAGATACAGGTGTGCTAATTGTTGATAAAAATTACTATATAATTTATGCTAACAAGAAAGTTAAAGAAATTTTCAATTTAGATTTAAGTTCTCCTATTACTTGTTATTCTTTGTTTTATCAATATTCAGATCCTTGCGTAAGTTGTGTAAAAGAATACTTAACTCCTGAAAAACCAGAAGTTAAATTAAGTTTTTCTCTTGGTAAAAAACTATATTTGATTGAATACAGCTATTTTTCTGAAGATAAAATTATGATTCTTATTAGAGATGTGGATGAAGAATCTTATTATAAAAATTCTTATTTCAGATTGTTGGAAACTCTTCCATTTTTAATCATATTTATTAAAAAAGGAAAAATAAAGTATTTAAATAGTTTTTCTGAAAAAAATCTTGGTTATACAAAACAGAAATTGTTTGATAAAACTTTTACAGAACTTATAATCTCTCCAGAGGAAAGGTTTAACATAGAAAAGACATTTAATGAAGTGTTGGCAGAGGAAAAAGAAGAAGAAATTTTGATAAACCTTGTAAATAGAGAAGGGAAAAGCAAAACTTATTTAGGTAAATGCTTTGCCATAAATGATATAGACAAAGAAAAAATTTTAATTATAGCAGGTATTGATGTTACAGAATTTTTGGATCTCAGGCAGAGATTAGATAGTATCCATAAAACTCAGAGTTTTGGAAGTTTCTTAAGAAGTATGGTTCACGATTTTAACAATATATTACAGCAGGTGGGAGAGTATCTTAAAGATATAAAAGAAAATATAAACAATCCCCAAAAAATAAGTAAATATCTTAATTTAACAGAAAAGACCTTATCGTCTTGGATAGATCTTAATAAACTGCTTTTAGATTATACTAAAGAATTTAGAGAAATAGAAAAGAAAAGAACAGAAATTATAGGTTTTATGAAAAACAATTTAGAACTTTTCCAGCTTATAGCTGGATCTCACATTTTTATCCAACTTGATTTTAATTACCTTTCTTCAGCTTGGGTCCCTGGAGATGAATCCTTTTGGAGATATATATTTCTTAATTTTATAAGCAATGCAAAGGATGCCATAGAAGGAGAGGGAACTATTTCTCTTATTTTTAGAACAAAGATAGAAGATGGGGGGAAATATCTTCTTATTTTTATTAAGGATACGGGGTGTGGGATTCCTGAAGAATATATTGATAAAATTTTTCAGCCCTACTTTACTACTAAAGAAAAAAGCAGTGGTTTGGGTTTGTTTTTGGTAAGAAGCCATATAAATAATATTGGAGGAAAAATAGAAGTTGAGAGTGAAGTAGATAAAGGAACTGTTTTCAAATTATATGTTCCTTTAGTAGAAGTTAAAAAGGTAGAAAAGGAAAGAAAAAGACCTGAAGAAACATATATAGTATTAGTAGAAGATGAAGAAGAAATAAGAAAAAATTTGAAAGAGATTCTTGAAAGAGAAGGATATAAAGTTTATGCTTTTTCTTCTGGTAAAGAGGTTAAAGAAAACCTTGAAAAAATTGAGAAAGCAGATCTGTTAATAAGCGATCTTCACCTTCCTGATATTAAAGGAGGGGAATTATATCAGATTTTAAAACAAAAATTTCTCAATATAGATGTAATTTTTCTGACTGGTGATATATTTGGATTAGCAGAGCTTCCAAGCAATAGGGTAATATTAAAACCCTTTAGTATAAATGATCTGTTTTTGAAAATAAAAGAACTTTTGCAGTGATTGAAAAATATCTAAAAGACTTCTTAGATTATCTTGTTTTTGAAAAAAACTATTCACCTAACACTATAAGGAGCTATAGAAAAGATTTAGAAAATTTTTTAGAATTTTTAAAGAGCCAAAAAATTAGTTCCTTAGAATCCTTAGGACCTTTTCACATTAGGCTATACTTACTTTTTCTAAAAAGAGAAAAAAGAGAAGCAACCACCATAGCAAGAAAACTAAGTAGTATTCGGAGCTTTTTAAAGTATTTGTTAAAACAGAAAAAAATAAAAAAAAGTTTATTTAGCTACTTATCAAACCCTAAGATCTCAAAAAAATTACCTTTTGTTCCTACAGAAGAGGAAATTAATAGTTTTATAGATAGTCTGGAGGGTGATAATAAATTTTTAAATATTAGAGATAGGGCAATTTTAGAAGTTGCTTATGGATGTGGTTTAAGAGTCAGTGAAATAGCAAGTCTTACTATAGATCAAATTAATTTTGGATTACAGATTATAAGAGTCTTAGGGAAAGGGAAAAAAGAAAGGATTGTTCCTTTTGGTAAAAAGGCTTTAAAAGCCTTGAAAGAATATTTAAAAATTAGGGAATCTTTACTTTTAAATTTAAAAAAGGAAAGTCCCTATATTTTTTTAAATTTTAAGGGAGAAAGATTAACTGAAAGGGGAATAAGATATATTATTAAGAAAAAAGGGGAAAAAAGGGGATTAACCTATTTACATCCTCATATTTTAAGGCATGCCTTTGCTACCCATCTTTTAAATGCAGGGGTAGATCTAAGAAGTATTCAAGAAATGCTTGGGCATTCATCTCTTACTACTACAGAAGTTTATACAAAAGTTAATTATGAGTATCTTCTCAAAATTTATCTTCAAGCTCATCCAAGAGCAAGAGAAGATTAAGAGTTGGAAAAAGGTATTTTCGTAATAAAATAGGAAAGAAATTTTTTCTGTAAGGGGGAGAATTAATGATAGAGGAGCATCAGATTATAAAGGTAAGATATGAGAAGCTTGAAAGTATAGAAAAAATGGGGATAAAAAGTTATCCTAATGATTTTCGTCCCAAGGATAGAGCTAAATATTTAAAAGAAATCTATAAAGATATGCCTTTAGAAGAACTTGAAAAAAGAGAAATTGAATTTTCTTTAGCTGGTAGGGTTATGACCAAAAGAGAAATGGGTAAAATTATTTTTTCTCACATTCAAGATGAGACAGATAAAATTCAAATTCTCGTAACTAAATCTGAGTTGTCTGAAGAGGATTTTAATTTTTTTAAAAAGTTTGTAGATATTGGAGATATTATAGGAGTTAAAGGGAAACTTATCAAAACTAAAACAGGTGAAATAACTATTTTAGTAAAGTTTTTAAAACTTCTTACCAAAGCTTTAAGACCACTTCCTGAAAAGTATCACGGGTTAAGGGATACAGAGCTGAGATATAGAATGAGATACTTAGACCTAATAACGAATCAAAGAACAAGAGAAATTTTTAGAACAAGAACACAAATTATTCAATATATAAGAGATTATTTTATTTCTGAAGGTTTTTTAGAAGTTGAAACTCCCATGATGCATCCTATTGTAGGAGGTGCAATTGCAAAACCCTTTGTGACCTATCATAATGCTTTAGATATGAATCTTTATTTGAGGATCGCTCCTGAGCTTTATTTAAAAAGACTTCTTGTAGGGGGATTTGAGAAAGTTTTTGAATTAAACAGAAATTTTAGAAATGAAGGAGTTTCAAGCAAACACAACCCAGAATTTACTATGCTTGAATTTTATGAGGCTTACGCCACATATGAAGATCTTATGAAAAGAACAGAAGAAGTGTTTTATGGTCTTGCATTGGAAATAAAAGGAACTCCAGTTATAACTTATCAGGGTAAAGAAATTGATCTTACTCCTCCTTGGAAAAGAATAGAGTTTTTAAAAGCTTTAACCGAGCTGGGAGGGATACCTGAGGAGATTTTAAATAACAGAGAGAAACTTTTTAATTTTGCTAAAGAAAAAGGAATTGAACTCAATTTAAAGGACCCACGTATTGGAAAGTGGTGGACTAAACTTTTTGAAGAACTTGTGGAACCTAAGCTTATTCAACCTACTTTTGTGATAAAATATCCTATAGAGGTTTCTCCACTTGCAAGAAGAAATGATGAAAATCCAGGGTTTGCAGATAGATTTGAATTTTATATGGGTGGAAAAGAAATTGCCAATGCCTTTTCTGAATTAAATGATCCAAGAGATCAGAGGAAACGCTTTGAAGAACAGTTAAAATTAAGAGAAGTAGATGAGGAAATACCTCCAGAAATAGATGAAGATTTTTTAAGAGCTTTGGAATATGGTATGCCCCCCTGTGCAGGAGAAGGTATAGGGATAGATAGAGTAGTTATGATTTTTACAGATAGTGCCTCTATCAGAGAAATTATCCTATTTCCTCATTTGAGAAAAAAAGAAGACTTATAAATATGAAATTTTTTAGACTAAACTGGGAATTTTGGATAGCTTTAAAATATGTTTTTTCTCCAAAAAGGGAAAGACTAACTGGTATTATTTCTATAATCTCTATTATTGGAGTTGCCTTAAGCGTAGGTGCCTTAACAGTTGTTAATTCTGTAATAACAGGCTTTAAAGAAGCACTCTCTGAAAAAATTTTAAGTCTAAATCCTCATTTAAGTATAACTTTTAAAAATCCTGAAGTAAGAGAAAGACTTTTAGAAATTATTAAAAGAGAAATACCTTCTAAAGAAATTGTAAGCATTCAAGAAGCATCAACTTTGCAAGGGTTAATAATTTTTTCAAGAAGTCCTGTAGGAATTATTTTAAAAGCTGGAGATTTAGAAAGCTTGAAAAGAGAAAAGGGGTTCAAAAAATTTCAAATCGAAAATACTTATTTAAATAATGAAGAAGGGATTTTACCAATAATAGTAGGTGAAAAACTAAGAGAAAGGCTTGGTCTTAGTGTGGGAGAAAAAATAAGATTTATAAGTGTAGAAGGTTTTTATACACCTTTTGGATTTTTTCCTAAAATAACTACCTTTATAATAGCAGGAACTTTTAAGACAGGTGTTTATGATTATGATCTAAATCTTGTTTTTACTTCTTTTAAATTGTTTTCTCAAAAATTTAAGCCCAATAATTATTCTTTAGAAATAAAACTAAAAGACCCTTTTAAATCCAACGAATTTAAGAAAAGTATTCTTTCTCATCTTGGTTTTGGTATCACCATATTTGATTGGCAGGAGTGGAACAAAAATCTTTTTGCAGCCTTAAAAATGGAAAAAATAGGACTTTTTGTGGTATTAACTCTAATGATTACAGTTTCTCTTTTTACCATAGTTGCAGCTATGACCATGCTTGTTTCTGAAAAAAAGATGGATATTGCTATTTTGAGAGCTCTTGGTGTCTCATCTAAAAGTATTTTAAAAATCTTCTTTCTCTGCGGGTTAATCCTTTCCTTAATAGGGGTAATTGCAGGTTTAATATTGGGTAGCTCTCTTTGTATATTACTTTCACATTATCCTATTATAAAACTTCCTGGTGAAGTTTATCCGGTTGAATATATGCCTGTAAAATTAAAAATTATAGATATTTTTATAATAAGCTTAGTTGCAATTTTTATAAGTATTTTAGCCTGCATCTTTCCTGCTAAAAAGGCTTCTGAAATTATTCCTGCAGAAATTTTAAGACATGGATAGCTTTTATGAATGAAAATAAGGTTATAGTAGAACTTAAAGAAATTAAAAAGAAATATTTTTATCCCCAAGGAGAGCTTGAGGTATTAAAGGGAATAAATCTTAAGGTTTATAAAAAAGATAAAATTGCTATTGTTGGACCTTCTGGAGTTGGAAAAACAACTTTATTAAATATAATAGGAACCCTTGATTATCCAACATCTGGTGAAATATATTTTTTTGGAAAAAAATTAGATTATAGTGATGAAGAAACATTATTAAAATTGAGAAAAGAAAACATAGGATTTATTTTTCAACTCCACTATCTTATCCCAGAATTTACAGTTTTAGAAAATATTACTTTACCAGGGTTAATATCTCAATGGAAAAAAGAAGACTCTTTAAAAAGAGCCTATGAAATTCTTGAAAGACTTAATCTTTCTGAGAAAAAACATTATAAACCCTTTAGACTTTCTGGAGGGGAAAGACAAAAAGTAGCCATCGCAAGAGCGCTTTTTTTAAATCCCACTTTACTTTTAGCAGATGAGCCAACAGGCAATTTGGATCAGGAAAGTGCAAAAGAAGTTATTGAGCTTTTTTTGAGAGTAAATGAAGAATTAAATGTTACAGTAATTATGGTTACCCATAACTGGGAACTTGCAAAAAAAATGGATAAAATATTTTTGTTAAAAAATGGTTTTTTGGTAAAATTAGAAAATATTTAAAAGTAGGAGAATACCTCTTGAAAAGAATTGGATTTTTTTTCTTTCTCCTATTTCTTATTTTTTCTAAGTCCCTTTTAGCAGAAAATTCCCAATTTCTCATTTATTCAACTAAAACTTATGGAGACTATTTGCCAGAAGAAATTCTAAAAACCTATTTTGACGATTTGCAAAAGATGTTATCTCAAGAGGGGGGTAAAATTGAAATAAAGAAATTTTCTCATGAAGAGGCTTTCAACTTTTTAAAAGCAGGAGTTTACAGTGGAATTGCAGAACTTAAGGTAATAACTATAAAAGATACCCTTAGTATAGAGTGGAAGCTTTATCAATTTGAAAAAAGACAACCCTATTACTTTTATGTTACAGGAAAAAAGGATAATATAGGGGATCTTGTGAATGAAACTTTTAAGTTAATAAAAAGTATTTTGGAAAAAAGAAAAATAATTGAAAAAATTCAAATTGCTGGGAATTTAAGAATAGCAGAAGATGTTATTTTACCTAATATCAAAACCAAAGAAGGGGACATTTTCGATTTAAAAAAATTAAATGAAGATTTAAAAAGTATTTATAAGATGGGATATTTTGAAAATGTGGAATTAAAGATTGATGAAGGCACCAAAGGTATAATTGTCACCTTTGAGGTTAAAGAAAATCCATCGGTTAAAGAGATAGTCTTTAAGGGGAACAAAAAAATTAAAACTGAAGATCTCTCAAAAATTGTTGAAGTTAAAGAGGGGCAGATAGTCACTCCTAAGGAACTTGATAAAGCTTTAGAAACTATAAAAATGTACTATGAGCAATCAGGCTATTTAGGCACCCAAGTTTCTGTAGAGACTGAAAAGGCACCCCCAGCTCAGATAAAATTAATCTTTAATATTAAAGAAGGGGAAAAGAAATATATAAAACAGATCCAATTCATAGGGAATAAAGCCTTTTCTGACAAAGATTTAAAGAGCTATCTTTCTATTTCAGAAAAAACTGTTTTTTCGCCTGCAAAGAAGATAACTCAATACATAAGGGCTTTTATTCGTCCTGAACCATTTGCAGAACCAGGGGTTTATAATATAGCTTTTCTTTATAGAGACCTTGGGAGGATAGAAACAGCATACAAAAACAAAGGTTATATAGATGTAAGGGTAGGCGATCCTATAGTAGAAGAAGAACCAGATGGTGTAATTATAAAAATTCCTATTGAAGAGGGACCTCAGTATAAAGTAGGGAAAGTAAAAATAAACCAGGATCTTTTTCCTGAAGAAAAGATTTATAAGAAAATCCAAACTTCTCCTGGGAAAATTTTTAGTCTTAAAACTTTAAAAGAAGATGAGTCAATCCTTATTTATCTTTTTTCTGACTATGGATATGCTTATACCAAAGTAAATACAAAAGTAGATAAGGATCCCCAAAATAAATTAGTAAATATAACTTTTGATATTGATAAAGGCTCTGTTGTTTACATAGGGAGAATAGATATTGAAGGAAACACCAAAACAAGGGACAAAGTTATTAGAAGAGAGTTTAAAATAGCAGAAGGATGGCCTTATAGTGCGTCTCGTATTGAAGAAAGTGAGAGAAGATTGAGAAGACTTGGATATTTTGAAGAAGTGAAGATTGATAAAGAAAAGGGAGCAAAAGAAGAGGAATTAAATTTAAAAGTGAAGGTAAAAGAGATGCTTACAGGTTCTTTTGCTATAGGAGGAGGTTACAGCTCCTATGATAAATTTGTTATAATGGGAGATATTACAGAAAGAAATTTTCTGGGTAAAGGACAAAGAGTTACCCTTTCTGCAAGATTAGGAGCAAGAACTACAAGATATATTTTACACTTTTTTGACCCCTATTTTAGAGATTCCCGTTATTCTATGGGATGGTCTTTATATAATTACGAATTACAGTATGACGATTTTACCAAAGATAGTGTAGGAGGTTCCATAAGATTTGGATATAGTTTTACTTCTGAACTTTCTGCTTATATAGGATATAGATACGACGATACACAACTTGAAGATCTTTCTGAAAATGTAGCTCGAATAATTCTTGAATCAAAGGATATACATGTTACCAGTGCCTTACAGTTAGGGTTAATCTATGACTCTCGCAATAGATATTTTTTACCAACAAAGGGATGGTATCACAAAATTGAAACTGAATATGCCGGGGGATATTTGGGAGGAGACAGTAACTTTTTAAAATTTGAAGGACAACATCAGGTTTACTTTCCTATTTTTAAACTTACAGGTCATATAAATTTAGGCTATGGTTATATAACAGAGGGAGGAGCAAAAAAGGTCCCTGTTTTTGAAAGATATTTTCTTGGAGGTATAAATTCAGTTAGAGGATTTAAATATGGAGATATATCTCCTAAAGATCCTGAAACAGGGGATAAAATAGGTGGAACAAGAATGTTTTATCTTCAAACAGAGGCTATTTTCCCACTTATAAAAAATATTAACTTAAACGGAGTTATTTTCCTTGACATGGGTAATGTATGGGATTTAAAAACAGGTTTTCAAAGTTCAGATCTTAGAAAAAGCATAGGCTTTGGATTAAGATGGCTTTCTCCCTTCGGTCCACTTAGGATAGAATGGGGGTATAATATAGATAAGAAACCAGATGAAGACTCAAGCAATTTCAATTTCCAGATTGGTGGAGAATTTTAATAATCAGTTTTTATTTGACAATTAGTCAAAAATTTGACAGGGGAAAAATTTTCACTTTACTTTTTTAGAATAGGAAATAAATTCTTAAATTTTTAAAAAGTCTCTTTTAAAGCCTCTTTAATACAAAAGCTAAGTTATTTTCAATTTTAGGCACAAATTTTGATAAAAGTAAATAGCTCTCAAGGAGTTTATATTTGCTATGGATGGGATTAGGATAAATCCTCATTTAGGATTATTAGAAGCACTTGAAGCAGCTCAACTTATGGATAGAAGATTAACAGTTACTGCGAATAATTTGGCAAATGTGGACACACCTGGTTATAAGGCTGATAGCATAGCTTTCCTTGAAGTTTTAATGAAAAAAATAGGTCCCAAGTATAAAAAAATTTATAAGGAAGGTCAATTTGTTATTAGAAAGGAGCAAGGGACTTTAGAATATACAGGAGATCCTTTACATTTTGCCATTGTAGGTGAGGGATTTTTTAAAGTTCAAACACCAAGTGGAATAGCCTATACCAGAGCAGGTAATTTTACTTTGGATAGAGAAAGAAGGCTTGTAACACCAGAAGGTTATCCTGTTCTTGCAAATGGAACCCCGGTAGTAGTTGATCCTGGAATGACAAGAGAAGGTTATATTACTATGGAAAATTCAAAACTTCAAGTTTCTCCAGAGGGTATTTTATCCATAGATATGACTGAAATAGGAAGATTAGATGTGGTTACTTTTGATGATTATAGAAAGATAAAAAAACTTGGACAAAATCTTTATGTTTCAGAAGGTGCCCAAGAAATAAGAGCTGAGAATTATGAAATAAAACAAGGATATATTGAAAAATCTAATGTAAATCCCATAAGGGAAATGGTAAATCTTATAGAGATCCAAAGAACCTTTGAAGCAGTCCAAAGATCAATTAGAAGTTTAGATGAGGAAACAGAAAGATTAATAACTATTACACAAAGATAAGGAGGAGTTATGATTAGAGCGCTTTGGAGTGCAGCAACAGGTATGCAAGGTCAACAGCTTCAGTTGGATGTTATTGCCAATAATTTGTCTAATGTTAATACTCCGGGATTCAAAAAAAGCAGAGTTGATTTTGAAGATTTATTTTATCAAAATCTAAAACTTCCTGGTGCTTTGACAGCAGAGGGAACTTTAACACCTGTGGGAATGCAAGTTGGGCTTGGAGTAAGACCAGTAGCTGTAGCTAAGCTTTTTACTCAGGGAGAATATCAGCTTACCAATCAAGAATTAGATTTAGCCATAGAAGGAAGAGGTTTTTTTAAAGTAACCTTGGGAGGAGAAGAATATTATACTCGTGCAGGAAATTTTAAACTTGATAGAGATGGATATATAGTTACTCCAGATGGAGCAAGACTTTATCCTGAATTTACTGTTCCCATAGGGACAGTTAAAATTGAAGTTACTCAGGATGGAATAATTACAGCCCTTGACCCAAATGGAAATGTTTTAGCACAAAGCCAAATACTTTTATATGATTTTCCAAACCCTGCAGGACTTTATGCAGTAGGAAGAAATCTATTTAAAGCTTCTGATGCAGCAGGAGATGAAATAGAAGGAGTTCCTGGACAAAATGGTTTTGGAACCATAGCTCAAGGATATTTAGAAATGTCAAATGTGGATGTGGTAGAAGAAATGGTGAAGATGATTATAACTCAAAGAGCATACGAAGCTAATTCTAAAGCTGTTCTTACTGCAGATCATCTTTTAGAGATGGCAAATAATCTTAAGAGGTAAAGAATGAAAAAATTTATAATAATTGCAATTTTTTCTTTTTTAATACTTTTTTTAAAAATAAATTTAACCTTTTCAGAAGCAGTCTATACTCCTGAAGACTTTAAAGAGATATTTTTAAAGGAAATTAAAAACAAACTTTCTTGGATTAAAGGAGATGTATATGTGGAAAGGATAAGAATAGAGCCAGAGTTGGTAATTATTCAAAAAAATACGCCTTATAAAGCTATTTTTATCACTACACCTAAAATAGGATCTAATCTTCTTATTTTAGAATTTAAAAAGGATGGAACCTTAGAGAGGGTAAAAATTTGGGGTTATGTTGAAGCTAAGGTTCCTGTAATTATTCTCAAAAGACCTGTTCTTAATAAAAGCATATTAAGTGAAGAGGATATAGAGGTAGAATTAAAGCCGCTTTCAAGACTTCTTCAGGATGTAATTTTAGACAAAAACTCAGTTTTAGGTAAAGAGGTAAGGATGAGTTTAAAAGCAGGAACTATTCTTAGATATTCTCACCTTGAAAGACCTGTAATTATTAAAAGAAATCAAATAGTTTACATAATTGTAAGGGGTAAAAACTTTGTTGTAAAAGCAAGAGGTTTAGCTCTTCAAGAGGGAAGGGAGGGAGCAAGTATAAAGGTTAAAAATATAAGTAGTAAAAAGATTTTATGGGGTAAAGTAATTTCTCCTGAAGAAGTGGAGGTGTCACTTTGATGATTAAAAAATATTTTAAATTGTTGTTTATTTTAATTTCTTTGTTTTATATTTACGGATGTTTTGAATATAATCCCAAAACTCCTCCTCCACCTCCACCTCCTCCAAGTGTAGATATGCCTTATGAAATTCCACAAGCTTTAAGTAAAGGCTCTTTATATAAAGATGAGAAGATCAGTATTAGCTTTTCTGATATAAGGGCAAGAAATGTAGGAGATATTGTTACTATAAAGATTGTGGAAACTTATAGTACTTCAAGTTCTGTAAAACAGCAAACTGCTAAGAAAAGTTCTGCAAAAGCAGGAATAAATAAGTTAATGGGGTTTGAAAATAGAATTGAGGGGGTATTTAAAGATGCTACTCCTTCTGAACTTTTTGATGGTAGTTTAAGCACTTCAACAACAGGGCAAGGTGGAACTTCCAGAGAAAGTAAAATTTTAGCCACCATGACTGCCAGAGTAATTAAAGTTTTGCCAAATGGAAATCTTGTTATTCAAGGAACAAGAGCTATTAAGAAAAATAACGATTTAGAATATATTACTCTTACAGGAATAATAAGACCAGAAGATATAGGTTATGACAATTCTATTCTCTCAACTCAGATTTCTGATGCTTATATAGAATATAGTGGCAAAGGACCTACCAGTGAAGTTGCAAGTGGTCCAGGAATTATTACCAGGCTTTTACATATTTTTTGGCCCTTTTAAGAGGGGTTGAAAGATGAGAAACTTAAAAATAAAGATTTTTTCTTTAATTTTTAGTTTTTTTATAGTTACTTCAGGTTTTAGTGCAAGGCTTAAAGATATAGTTGATATAGAGGGAGTGAGAGGAAATTATTTAATAGGATATGGACTTGTTGTAGGGCTTAAAGGAACAGGAGATGGAGTGTTGAGTAAATTTACAGTGCAATCAGTAGTTAATATGCTCGAAAGATTTGGAATAAAAGTCCCCAAGGAACAGATTATTCTTAAAAATGTAGCAGCAGTTCTTGTTACAGCATATCTTCCTCCTTTTGCTATGCCTGGGCAAAGGATAGATGTAGAGGTTTCTTCTCTTGGAGATGCTAAAAGTTTACAAGGTGGAACCCTTCTCTTAACCCCTCTTTTAGGACCTGATGGAAAAGTTTATGCTCTTGCTCAGGGTCCTATCTCTCTTGGAGGATTTGCAGCAGAGGGAGTAGGTGCTCGTATACAAGTAGCACATCCTACAGCAGGAAAAATTCCTAATGGAGCAATAGTAGAAAGACCAGTAGAAGAAGGTTTAAAATTTAATCTTTTACCTAAGGGAACACCTGAAGAAATAGAAAAAATAATAAAAAAGGGAGAAATGGATTTACAGCCAAGGATAACTCTCTCTTTAAAGGAACCTGATTTTTCAACGGCTTATAAAATAGCAGAAGCCATTAACATTTACTTAAAAGGTAATTATGCTCAACCAAAAGACAATCGCAATATTGAACTTGTAATTCCCCCTTCTTATAAAGAAAAGGAAATAAAACTTTTAGCTGAGCTTGAAAATTTAGAAATTTCAACAGATACTCCGGCTAAAGTAGTTATTGATGAGAGAACAGGTACAGTAGTAATAGGCGAAAATGTCAGAATTTCTAAGGTAGCTATTGCTCATGGGAATATAAGCATAGAAATTAGAGAATATCCAGAAGTATACCAACCTTATCCATTTTCTCCTGGAGAAACAGTTGTAGTTCCAAGAACGGAAATAGAGGCTAAAGAAAAAAAAGCTAAAATAGTTATTTTGGAAGAGAGTGCTACCTTAGGAGAGCTTGTGAGAGCATTAAATGCAGTTGGTGCAACAGCTACAGAACTTATTTCCATTTTGCAAGCAATAAAAGCTGCAGGTGCTTTGCAGGCTGAATTAATAATTATTTAAAGGAAAAGAAAGATGAAAAATTACGGAATTTATTATCAAAATTTAAGTGAACTTATTAATATAAGTAAAAGAGATCCAAAGATAGCTTTGAAAAAAGCTTGTTCTGAGTTTGAATCCCTATTATGGTATGAAATTTTAAAAGGGCTTGATAATACTATAATAAAAAGTAACTTTTTTCCTGAAACATTAGAAAGAAAAATTTTTCAAGATTACCTTTATCAAGAGATAGCCCGTTCTATTTCAGGAAGACCAGGTAGTTTAGGTGATTATTTATATAAAAGCCTAATAAAGAGTTCCTATTTTAAATATAAAATCAATAACGCCGATAATAAATAAAAGAGGAGGAAAAAATTTTATGGTGAGGAAGGAACTTCTTGATTTAAAAGAGGTTTTAGAAAAGGAAAAAGATGCACTTATTAACGGTGCAGTAGAAGAAATTTTGAGATGGGCATCTTATAAAGCCAGACTGGCAAATTATCTAAAGGATAAAGAATTTACTCCTGAAGAAGAAGAAATTCTAAAAGAAATAATATACATCAATGAGAGAAATAAAAAAATTATTGAAGCAGGACTCAATTTTGTTGAAGAGGCTTATAAATTTTTAACCCAAATCCTTTATGAAAGAGAAACTTATGGGAAAAAAGTTATAAAAATGGATCCTTATCTTATTTCAAAATCAGCATAAATTATGGCAGGATTAACAGCAGCTTTAAACATAGCAAAAAATGCTTTACTTACTTTTCAAACCGCCACTCAGGTAATTAGCCATAATGTAGCCAATGTAAGTAATGAAGCTTACTGCAGACAAAAACCTATAGAGACTACTTATCCTTCCAGTCCATCTCCTGCAGGTCCTATTGGAAGTGGTGTTAAAATAGAAATGATTCAGCATTATTTTGATGCCTTTTTAGAAAAAAATATAAATTTGAAAAGAACAGATTATGGACTTTTTTCTGCTGAAGAAACAGGATTAACTATTTTGGAGAGTCTTTTTAATGAAGTTACAGAGGAAAGCGGACTAATTAATATATTGCAAAATTTTTGGACAGCTTGGCAAAATCTTTCTAATTATCCTGAAAATCTTTCTGCAAGAACTCAAATAATAGAAACAGGAAAACTGATAGTTGAAGCTTTAAGAGCTAAATTTAAAGGTATGCAAGATTTAGAGACTCAGATCGGACTTAAGTTAAAAACTATTGTGGATAAAATAAATGCTTTGAGTTCTCAAATTGCTGAATTGAATCTCCAGATTTCAGCTATGGAGACTGGCGGAAAGTCAGCTAATGATTTAAGAGATCAGAGAGATAAACTTGTGGGTGAGCTATCTCAACTTGTTTCCATTCAATATTTTGAAACGAAAGAAGGAGCATATAATATAGTGCTTGGAAAGGGATTTAATTTAGTTGAACTTGGGAGAACATGGAAACTTGAAGTTTCTGGAACTGATGTTTATTGGATTAGCACAAAAGGAGAAAAAATACCTTTAACGAGTAAAGAAGTTTCTTCTGGAGAATTAGGAGGCTGGCTAAGACTTCTTGAGCAACTTTCAGATGAATTTAACTATGAGTATGTTTC
>CAZZLG010000016.1:0-4060 GCA_964654865.1 uncultured Thermodesulfatator sp. | reverse complement strand
TTTAAAAGTTCTAAGGTTTGTGGATTATGAATAAGTGGTCCATAAGTATAGATGGGGTATTTTTTTTTATTTAAGGCTTCTAAAACGAGATTTACGGCTCTTCTAACACCCATACAAAATCCAGCTTTTTTTGCTATTCTAATTTTCATTTCAAAATACCCAATATTTCTTTTTCCAAATTTTCTATAATCCCTTTTTCTGCCATACTGAAATATCCATTTTTTCCTATAATGAGGTGGTCAACAATTTTACATTGTAAAAGAAGACCAGCTAAAATTAGATTTTTGGTTAGTTTAATGTCTTCCTTAGAGGGGGTTACATCTCCTGATGGATGATTATGGACAAGTATTAAAAAAACAGCCTTTTTTTCAAGGGCTTTTCCGAAAATTTCTCTTGGATAAACCGCGCTTTCTGTTATAGTTCCCTCAAAAAGAGTTTCTATACCAAGAACTTTTGATTTTGCATCTAAAAAAATAGTTTTTAAAGTTTCTCTTGAAAGGTTTTGCATTTCATATTTTAAATAATTATAAACTTCTTCGGGTGATCTAAGATATTCAGTTTTTAAAGCTTTAGCTTTTAAATATCTTCTGGCAACTTCTTTTACTACTTTTAAAGGTAAAGTTCCTTTTTCTTTAAGTCCTTTAAATTTTGCTAATTCTTCTAAAGGGGCATCAAGCACATTATCAAGGGTTTTATAATGATTTAAGAGTTCTCTTGCCAATTTTCTCGTATCTTTAAAAGGGAGATTTAACATAAGAAGAAGTTCTAAAAGATCTTCATCAGTAAAAGTTTCTGGTCCTTCTTTCAAGAATCTTTCTTTTACTCTTTTTCTATGCCCTTTTGCCTTTTCATAAGCTGAAAGAAGAATTTTTTCTTTATTAATACCCATTATTAAATTTTCCACTTAACCTTTGCTTTTCCTTCAACCTTAAAGTTTCCTGTTTCAATTTCATATATAAGTCCTTTTCCTTTTACAGTTAATCCTTTTTTTATTAATATAACTTCTTCATCTGTGAAAATAAGATTCTTTTTGGGATAAAATATTAGCTTCTGAGTGTAAACTTCTCCGTATTCAGAGGTAACAAGATGGACATTGTCTTGAAGTATGAATTTATCTTCCCACTTTTGGTAAAATCCTTTATTTGCCCAAATTTTTAGTCCCTTTTCTTTGTTTATAAGATAAATATCTTTGCCTTCAAAATCTCCTGTTTCTTTTTGAAAAAACTCTTTTGTTTTAAAACTCCAAATAAGTTGATTTTTTTTATAAAGAGCATATTCCAGTTCATGAGAAACAATTTGAAAGGGAAAGGCACAATAAAAGGATAGGAAAATAAAAATAATTATACTAAATAGGAGTTTAATAAAGTTTCCCATTTCCCTTTTGCTTTTAGAATAAGGTCACAAACTTCTCTTACTGCTCCTTTTCCTCCGGGGTGGTTAGTTACATAATCTACGTATTCATTTACAGGATACCAGGCATTAGGAACTCCTATGGCAAGTCCAACCCTTTTTAAAATAGGCAAATCTACCCAATCGTCTCCTACATAAGCAACTTCTTCATCTTTGAGATTTTTTTCTTTTAAAAGTTTTTCGTAAGCATTAAGTTTTTTAAGTTCTCCTTGAATTAAAATTTCAATACCCAGTTCTTTTGCTCTATGTTCTATCACTAAGGAAAATCTACTTGAGATAATTCCTATTTCAACACCAATTTTTTGTAAAAGCTTAATTCCCATTCCATCAAGCACATTAAAATTTTTAATTTCATTCTTTTGGCTATCCATAATTATTTTTCCATCTGTAAGAACTCCATCTACATCAAGAAGAAGAAACTTTATTTTACTTGCTTTTTTTAAGATCTCTTCAGGATATTCCATGTTTTTCTACCACGCTTCTTAGATCTTTTATTTGTTGTAAAATTTTTTCAACTTCTGACAAAGGTAGAGAATTTGGTCCATCACAGAGTGCTTTATCAGGTTCTGGATGAACTTCCATGAATATACCATCGGCTCCTACTGCAACTCCAGCTCTTATAAGACAGGGAATAAATTCTCTTTCCCCTCCAGATTTTCCTTCTCCTGCTCCAGGTAATTGAACACTATGAGTGGCATCAAAAATAACCCTTGCTCCAAAACTTTTCATAATTGGGATAGATCTAAAATCTACTACCAGATTTCTATATCCAAAAGAATATCCTCTCTCAGTAAGAAGAACCTCTTTAGGATTAAAAGCTTGAGCTTTTTGTAAAACATGTCTCATATCCCACGGAGACATAAATTGCCCTTTTTTGATATTAATAGGTTTCTCTGTTTGAGAAGCAGCAACAATAAGATCTGTTTGTCTGCAAAGAAAAGCAGGTATTTGAATAATATCTACTACTTCAGAAACAGGTTTTACCTGCCATGTCTCATGAACATCGGTTGTAATCTTTACTTCAACTTTTTTCTTAATTTCTTCTAACCAAGAAAGACCCTTTTCTAATCCAGGACCTCTATATGAAAAAAGAGAGGTTCTATTGGCTTTATCAAAAGAAGCTTTAAAGACATAATCAAAGTCATATTTTTGAATTAATTTTTTTAAAACCTGAGCAATATAAAGGGCTGTATCAAAATCTTCTAATACACAAGGACCAGCAATTATTAAAAACTTCTTTTCCATAAGTAAAACTTTAAATTTGTTTAAAATTTAAAATTATTTTATAATCAAAAAGACAACCTTGCAAGTATAAGAGCTTATGGATTACTTAAAATTTGAAAAAAATTATATTAAAAAGAGATGGAAAAACAAGTTTTCTATTGCTCTTATATTTCCCAATTACTATCAGGTAGGCATGTCAAATTTAGGGTTTTTATATATCTATGAAAGGTTAAATAAGTATGAAGAAATAGTTTGTGAAAGAGTATTTTTACCTGAAAAAGAAACTACCCTTAGATCTATAGAAAGTAATAGACCTTTAAAAGATTTTGATCTTATAATCTTTTCTATTCCCTTTGAGATTGATTACATAAATGTTTTAAAAATATTGAGATTAGGAGAAATAGATTTAGAATCCCTTAAAAGAAAAGAGATTGTTTTAGCAGGAGGATTTGCTACCTGGCTAAATCCTGAACCTCTTTCACCTTTTGTTGATGCTTTTTTATTAGGAGAATGGGAAGAAATAGAAGAAAAAATAATTCCTGTAATTTTAGATTATTTTCAAGATAAAGAAGAATTTCTTGAAAAATTAGATACTTTTCCATTTGTTTATGTTCCTTTTAGGGGTAAAAAAGAAATGAAAGTAGCTAAAAGTAAAAAGCCAAAAAAAGTTATTTATTCGAAAATTATTAGTAAAAAAGCTGAATTTTCTGATACTTATTTAATAGAGGTTTCTAAGGGATGTGGGAAGGCTTGTAGGTTTTGTGCTGCAGGGTTTCTCTATAGACCTCCAAGAAGTTATTCAGAAAACCATTTAAATGAAGTAGTAGAAAAGATTTCTGACAACTCAAAAGTTGGTTTAATAGGGCTTGAATTTGCAGATAAAAAAGAAATTCTTATGCTTGGTAATAAGCTTTTAGAAAAAGGTTGCACCCTTACTTTTTCGTCTTTAAGAATAGATGCATTAAGTAATGAATTTTTAGAGCTTTTAAAAGAAACAAAAAGTGTTGCTATAGCTCCTGAAACAGCGTCCTTTAAATTAAAAAAAGTTATAAACAAAAATTTGACAGAAGAAGAAATTTTTTGGGCATTAAGTAGATTTCAGGAAAAAGGATTAAAAAAGGTTAAGTTTTATTTTATGCTTGGTTTACCTTTGGAAAATTTAGAGGATTTAAAAGAAACTGTAGAGTTTATAAAAAAATTGTTAGAAAAAAAATATAAGCTAAATTTTTCTTTTACCTTTTCTTTTTTTGTTCCTAAACCTCATACACCTTTTCAATGGGCTAATTTTTTAGATTTAAGGGAGCTTAGAGAAAGGGAAAGATTTATTAAAAGGGAGCTTTACTATGTAAAAAATTTAAAAATAGAATCACCAAAGTCTGCTTTTATTCAAGCTTTAATAGCAAGAGGAGGAAGGGATTTAAAGGAG
>CAZZLG010000015.1:0-11229 GCA_964654865.1 uncultured Thermodesulfatator sp. | reverse complement strand
AAGGAGGTTTAAAATGGGAAGAAAAGCACTTCTTATAACACCGGATTTGTGTATAGGATGTAGAGGATGTCAAGTAGCATGTAAATCTTGGAATGAATTACCAGCAGAAAAAACAAAGAATAACGGAACCCATGAAAATCCCCCAGATCTTACAGGATATACTTATAATAGGATAAGATTTATAGAAAAACCCGCTAATGGAGAAGTAAGGTGGGTCTTTGTTCGTCAATCTTGTATGCATTGTGGAGAACCTGCTTGTGTTTCAGTTTGTCCTGTTGGAGCTATGCAAAAAGATTCAGAAACAGGGATTGTATTTTTTGATAAAAATGTTTGTATAGGGTGTCAGGCATGTAGATCAGCTTGTCCTTTTGATATTCCAAGATATGATAAACAGGGAAAGATTGGGAAATGTCATATGTGTATAGATAGGGTTAAAGCTGGGCTTATTCCTGCATGTGCTAAGACTTGTCCAACAGGAACAATTAAGTATGGAGATAGAGATGAGCTTATAGCTAAAGCAAAAGCTGAGGGATATAAGATTATTTATGGGGAAAAAGAATTAGGAGGCTTGGGTCAGATATTTGCTATTAATGAGGTACCAAGTTATTACCAGCTTGCAGAAAATCCAAAAGCACCTGAGAAAGTGGTTGCTCTTGGTGAGATGCTAAGGATTCTTGTTGCTAAAGGTATTCCTATTAATAATTCTATAATTAGAGAGTTTCTTAGCTAAGGATTTCATTTTTCTTAATTTCTAAAGAAAGGGGGGTCTCCCCCTTTTCTTTTTTAAAATTTATAATAAACTTCTTTTAAACTTTAGAGGTTAAATTATGGAAATAAAAAGAATAATTAGTGAACTTAAGGAAGAAAGACCCTATTTGAAAAGTCCTCTTGAATTGTATGAAAAAGTTTTAGACTTTAATGAAAAATGTGAAAAAATTATAAAAGACAAAGCTAAAGATAGTTTATTAGATGAAATTATTGATGAATTTTCTTCAATATTTGAAATTCCTTATGAATTTAGCTCATTTTTAAAAACTTCTATATTAAATAGTGCTAAAGATCCTTTTTCTGAACCTAAAAGTATTTTGGAACTTCCTATAAGTGAGGAGGAGACTTCAAAAGAAGAAATTAAAAGAGCGCTTTTTATTCTTTCTAAACCCTTTTTTATAAAGTATAGAGAATCTCTAAAGAAAAAGAAAAAATTTGAAGAAGTAGGAAGGTGTGTAGTTTGTGGAGAACCAGTATCTTTAACCATGATAGATAGTGAAAATAGAAGACATATGGTTTGTACTGTATGTGGGTATGAGGAGGAAATATTTAGAATTGGATGTAGTTATTGTATGCAAAAAATTTGTGAGAAAATTGATCTTTTAGTTGATGAAGATGAGATAAGGGTTGAATTATGTAAGGATTGTAAAACTTATATTAAAAGTTTTAAAGATGAAGTTTATCAAAAATTTAAAGATCCCTATTTAATAGATATAATTAGTTTACCTCTTGATGTAGTTGCTCAAGAAAGAGGTTATATAAGAAGGTCTCCAAATATTATAGGAATTCAAAGAGTTGTTTAAAAAGTGGGGAAAAAGGTCTTTCATGAAGTTGTCTCTTTAGGATCTGCACTAAAGATCCTTTTAGATTCTTTTAAAGAAAAGGTAAGTTGTCCTTTATCTGAAGAAATGATTTCAGTTAAGGAGGCTCTTAATAGGGTTACAGCTGAGCCTGTTTTTGCTAAACTTTCTTCTCCTTATTTTCATTCATCTGCTATGGATGGTTATGCAGTTAAATCAAAAAGCACTTTTTCTGCAACAGAAAAAGATCCAGTTAGATTAAAAATAGGAGAAGAGGCAATTTGGATTGAAACAGGAGATCCTCTCCCAGAGGGATTTGATGCAGTTATTCCTATTGAAGAAGTAAATGTTAAAGAAGGATATATTGAAATTTATAAAGCCTATCCTCCTTATCATGATGTAAGACCAGTTGGAGAAGATATTGTTGCTACAGAGCTTATAATACCTGAGAATCACTTTATTAGAGAAGTAGATATAGGTGCTATGCTTGCAAGTGGTATTTTGAGGGTAAAAGTAAGGAAAAAACCTTTAATTGGAATAATTCCTACAGGTTCAGAATTAATAGAACCTGAAAAGATTGAAGAAGGCTTTTTAAAACCACCTACTTTAATTGAATATAATTCTTCAGTTTTAGGGAATCTTATAAAAACTGATGGAGGGGAACCTAAAATATATCCCATAGCTAAGGATGAGGAAAAATCTATAGAAGAAAGAATTTTTAAAGCTTGTGAAGAATGTGATCTAATTCTTTTAAATGCTGGTGCAGGTTATGGAAAAGAGGATTTTACTTATAAAATTATAAGCAAACTCGGAGAGGTTATAATAAATGGAGTTGCTATTAAACCTGGTAAACCTTTCATAGCAGGTTTTATAAAAAATAAACCTATTTTAGGAATTCCTGGTTATCCAGTTTCAGCCTTTATTTGTTATAATTTATTTGTAAAACCCCTTATAGAACTTTTTTTAGGAGTAAAACTAAGGAAAGAAGAAAAAATTCAAGCTATCCTTTCAAGACAGATTTTTTCTACCATAGGGGTTGACGAATTTATAAGAGTAAAAGTAGGAAAAGTAGGAGATAATTATATTGTTTCTCCAGTTAGTAGAGGAGCAGGTCTTCTTATGTCTGTTGTTAGAGCCGATGGTTATATAGTTGTTCCTTCTGATTCTGAAGGTTATTCTCAAGGGAAACTTGTAGATGTGGTCTTATGGAAAACAAAAGAGGAAATTGATAACACCATTGTTTGTATTGGAAGTCATGATAACACCCTTGATGTAATTTATAACTATTTAAGGAAAAAATATCCCCATATAAGTCTTTCTTCAGCTCATGTTGGGTCTATGGGAGGATTAATTGCTATAAAAAAGGGAGAAGCTCATATAGCAGGAACTCATCTTTTAGATGAAAAGGAGGGAGAATATAATATTCCTTTTGTTAAAAAAATTTTACCTGAGAAAAAAGTAATTTTGATAAATTTAGTATATAGGATTCAGGGGTTAATTGTGAGAAAGGGGAATCCTAAAAATATAAAAAATTTTGAAGACTTAAAAAGAGAAGATGTTATTTTTATTAATAGACAAGCAGGTTCTGGAACAAGGCTTCTTTTAGATAAACATCTAAGAGAATTGGGGATAAATCCTTCTGAAATTAAAGGTTATGAAAATGAAGAATATACACATATGGGTGTTGCACAAGCTGTAGCAAGTGGAAGAGCTGATGTTGGATTGGGAATTATGGCTTCAGCAAAAGCACTTGATCTTGATTTTATTCCTGTAACTGAAGAAAGATATGACCTTTTAATTGCAAAAGAATTTTTAGATTTAGAAATTATTCAAGCACTTCTTGATATTATAAAAAATGATAAAGAATTTAGAAACGCAGTTTTATCTTTGGGAGGCTATAACATAAGAGATATGGGGGAAGTAATTTACGAAAATTAACTTTTTATTAAGTCCTCTAAAGTAATTTCTGAAAAATTTTTAGTTAAAGTTGATATTTTTTGAGTAAATTTTTCTCCTTCAGGAAGCTTAAACATTTCTTGAAACTTATTAAGTCCCACTATTTTAGCAATATTTATATTTTGTAAAGGTTTAACGAAAAAGACTTCATCATCTCTGACTGCTATAAAACCTTCTTTTTCTAAGTCTTGTAAAATACTTTCTAAAAGAATAGGTGATACATTTAAATATTCTGAAAATTCAAAAATATTACAGGGTTTACCTTTTATAAAATTTTCCCCAAGAAGATACAAAATATATAATCTTAGATAGGGATAAGAAGGATCGATAGTGATTCTTTTCCAACATTTTTGTTCTAAAAAAACTACCAATTCAGCACCTAAAAGAAATACTAACCAGTTTACAAATAGCCATATTAAAAATAAGGGGATAGCGGATAGGGAACCATAAATTTTAGAATATCCTACTGCATATTTGACATAAAAAGAGTAAAGATAAGAGGATAGAGTCCACAAAATGGTTGAGAAAAGCGCACCCATTAACGCCTCTTTTTTGCGCACATCCTTAGCTGGAAAATATATATACATTAAAAAGAAAATAAGTGCGAGAATTAATAATATAAAAAAGTTGAAAAACTTCCCAAAATAGAAGTAAAAATATACAGGCATAAAAAGGAGAAAGGGGATTAAAGTTATACATACCCAGAAAAAGATTATTCTTTGCATAAAATTTCTTCTTTTTGAACTTTCAAAGATTTTATTTAGAATTTCTTCAATTTGAAAAAGAAGTCCCAATCCCATAATAAAATAAGCTATAAGACTAAATTTTCCCAGTGGGAAGGTTTCAAGTTTTTTAACTAATTCTAAAATTGTATCCATAACCTTTTTGGTAGCTTCTGGAGTGAGATATTGGGCAATGTTTACAAAAATTTGCTCCACAAATTTTTGCTGAGGTATAAAGATTTTACTTATAGAGATTACTAAACCTAAAAGAGGAACTAAAGTAAGAAGTGTATTAAAAGTCAACCCTTGTGCACAAAGTAGAAGGTCATCTTTTTGGAGTTTTTTAAAGAAAGTTATAATTGCTATTTTAAAGGAAAGAAAAACACTTTTAAAATTCATAACATTTTAATTTTAATAGGTACTTTAATTTTAGACAAGAAAAAAGAAATTTTTGACTACTTGCATAAATTTCTGATGGAGAATAAAATTAAAATATAAATAAAATTAAATTAGGAGGTTTTTAAAAATATGGATATTGAAGAACTATTTTTAGAGGGAGCGAGAATACTTACTTTAAAACAATTTGATTCCGCTTTGGAGATTTTTAATAAAGTTCTTGAAATTGATCCCAATCATATTAAAGCTTTAGAGGCAAGGGCAGTTATTTATGTACAAAAAAATGAATTAGAACTTGCTCAAAATGATTTAGAAAAAGCAATTAGTATAGAGCCAGAAAATGCAAGACTTTATTTTCGTTTAGGACAGATTTACTATAGAAAAAAGGACTTAGACAAAGCTTTAGAATTATTTACTAAAGCTATTGATCTTGAACCTACTTATCCAGCTGCTTATATGGCAAGAAGTCAGGTTTTAAGAGAAAAGGGACTGGAAGAAGCAGCAGATTTAGAGTTAGATAAAGCAGTTGCTGTGCAAAGAGAACTTGCTAAAGCAAGAAGAGTTGTAGATTTTTAATCTTCTACAATAACAGTCCAGTTAAAGGAGTCTTCCTTTTCTCCGTATTGAATTCCTGTAATATATTCAAACAGCTTTCTTGTAAGTTCTCCGGTTTTGCCTTCATTTATGATGTAAGGTTTGTCCTTATAATAAATTTCTCCTACCGGGCTTATGACTGCTGCTGTTCCTGTTCCAAAGCATTCTTTTAAAGTTTTATTTTTAATACTTTCTATTACTTCATCTATAGATATTCTTCTTTCTTTTGTTGGAATACCAAGTTTAGGAGCTAATTTTAAAACTGAGTCTCTTGTAACCCCTGGTAAAATAGAACCCGTAAGAATAGGAGTTGTAAGCTCATTTTCAAAATGAAAAAAGATATTCATACTCCCCACTTCTTCTACATATTTTTTTTCTTTAGCATCAAGCCAAAGAACTTGGGTATATCCCTTTTTTTGTGCCAATTCTTGAGCTTTGAGACTGGCTGCATAATTTCCACCTGTTTTAACTTCTCCTGTTCCTCCAGGGCAAGCTCTTATATATTCAGTAGTTACATAAATTTTAACTGGGTTAAATCCCTCTTTATAATAAGCTCCAACAGGAGATAGAATTATAATAAAAAGATAATCAGAGCTTACTTTTAGACCAAGATTAGGTTGAGTAGCAAAAATAAGAGGTCTTATATAAAGAGCTGCTCCCTTTTTCTTTGGTATCCAATCTTTATCAATTAAAATAAGAGTTTTAATTGCTTTAAAAGCAAATTCAGGATCAACCTGAGGAATACAAAGTCTTTCAGCAGAGCGATTAAGTCTTGCAATGTGATCCCATACACGAAAAAGCCTTATTTTACCATCAATCCCATAATAGGCTTTTAATCCCTCAAAAACTGTTTGAGAATAATGTAAAACTATAGCTGCAGGATGCAATTCTATATTAGAAAGGGGTTGGATTTTTGGTGAGTGCCAACCTTTATCTTTTTCGTATTTCATTATAAACATGTGAGGAGTAAAAATTTTCCCAAAAGTGAGTTCTTCAAGTTGAGGAGCTTTTCTTTTTTCAGGTTCAGCTAAATTAATTTCTATTTCCATAGTTTTTTCCTCCGAATATTTTTGGATTTTTATTCTTAAAAAAGAAAAAATATACCTTTTATCAATTTTTGACAAGAGTTAAAATTCATTTTAAATTAAGATTATTATGGCATTAAAACTTAATCAAAGCAAAGTTTCTTTAAGACTTTTAAAAGAAAAAAGTGACTCTATAATTTTAGGAGAAATTTTACATAATATTTGGGAGCTTTTTTTAATTCATAAAGAAGATATTTTTTCTTTACCTTTAGATTCAGAAGAACTTAAAAGCAAGATAGAAATTTATATAAAAAAAGCTTTAGCCTCTTATCAAGAGCCCCTTCCACAAAGAAAGCTTCTTTCAGAAAGGGCATTTAATATTATAGAAAAGATACTAAAAAGTGAGGAATTCAAAAAATTTAGTGACTTTTTCAAAGGAGATGAAGTTTTAGCAATATATAGAGAACCTGAAGGATTTTTCACAAAAGAGGATCAAATTCAGGATTTAAGACCGGATTTAATAATAAAGAAACGTGATGAATGGATTATTCTTGAATTTAAACTTCACAGTGAGTTTGAGGAAAGCCAATTAGAAAGGTATTTTTCTTTGTTGAAAAAAGTATTTCCCAATGATAATATTAAAGCATACTTAGTTTCTTTTGAACCCTTTAAAATTGAGTTAAAATATTGTAAGATAAGCAAACCAAATGAACCAAGCTCTTCTCATCCCACCCAGCTCTCACTTTTTAAAAACCTTAACTAACTTCTTTTTAGACAAACATTCTTTAGAGAATATAAAAACCCTAAAAGTTTGGTGTATTTTTCCTAATAAAAGATCAGGGCTTTATTTTAAAAATTATCTTAAGGAAAAACTTAAATTAAAAAAGGTTGAAGCTGGCTTTTTTCCAAGAATTTTCTCTTTTGAGGAATTTATAGAAATTCTTTACACAGATTTAATTAGCTCACCCTTTCCTCAAATTCCTCCTCTTCTTAGAGTTTTTGTTTTTCTTGAGGTTTTGGAGAAAAGGTTGAATTTTTTTTCTGAAAAAAGGGAAGACAATTTTGAAAAATATTTTAACTGGGGATTAAAGTTTTTGGAGGTTTTTGAGGAATTTGAAAAAGAAGGGAAGGTCCCAGAAAATTTGCTTTATCCTCCAGAGAGTCTTCCAGAATTAGCCAAAAAACTTTTTGAAGAATTAAAAACTACCTATTTGGAGTTCTCTTTTCTTATAGAAAAAAAGGGATTTTCCTATTCTTCTTACAGATTAAAAAAAGTAAAAGATACCCTTAGGGAAGAAAAAGCTTTTAACAATATTTTTAATGAGATAGATGAGATTTGGTTTATTGGTTTTGCAGCTTTAAGAAAGGTAGAAATAGAGATTTTTAAATTTTTTAAAGAAAAGTTAAAAAGTTATTTTATTTTTGAAGCTTATGAACCTATTTCTTCAGTAATAAAGGATACTCTTAAAGCTCTTGAACTTGATTACAAATGGATATCTCCTGATTATTATGAGAAGAGGGTGTTTAAAGGGCCTCAAATTTACTTTTATGAAACAACAGACCCTCATTTAGAGGTTAAGTCAGCTTTAGAGCTTATTCCTGAGAGCATTGAAAATCCTGATGAAGTAGCTATAGTTGTTCCCAATCCTTTTAATTTACTACCTCTTATTTATGCCTTAGAAGGAAAGGAAAGTTCTACAGAAGTAAATATAACCCTTCAATATCCTATTACTAAAATTCCTCTAAATCAGTTTTTAAAAAATCTTATCAAAGCACAGAAAGAAAGAGAAGAAAAATTTTATCCTACCCAAGTTTATTTAAAAATCATCAAACATCCTTACTTTTTAGCACTTGAATTTGAGGGTGGTATTTCTTTTCAAAAAATTGTAAATGAAATAGAAAATGAATTAAGAAAAAAAGGCTATCTTAAAATAACTCTTGATGAAATTGAAGATTTGGTTCCTAAATATAGAAATTACTTAGAAAAAATTCATAAACTTTTTTTTGAAAATTGGGAAAAGATAAAAACTCCTTTTGAACTTTCTCAAAATCTAAAAAATATTTTAAACTTTTTTGAACCTCTTTTTGAAAGACTAAAAGAAGAAAATTCTTGGCATTCAATTCTTTTAAGAAATTATATATATGTTCTTGAGACAAAAGTTTTCCCTATATTTGAAGAAGAGACTTATTTTAAAGATAAAAATTTTTCAGGGAATTTCCTTTTAGATATTTTAGAATACCTTCTTAGAGAGGAGAAAATTCCTTTTATAGGAGATCCACTAAAAGGACTCCAGATTATGGGATTTTTAGAAACAAGGCTTCTTTCTTTTAAAAAGGTTATTATTTTAGATGTAAACGAAGGTTTTTTACCTCCAGTCCCCTCTTTTAATCCTCTTCTTACAGATGAGATAAAAATTTACCTTGGCATTCCTATTTTTAGAAATGAATTATGGGTTTATTATTTTGAAAGGCTTATTAAAAGTGCAGAAGAAGTTCACCTTTTTTATATTTTTGTAGAAAAAAGTAAAACCCAAGAATTTAGAGAACCTTCAAGATTTATTCAAAAACTTAAATGGGAACTTGAAAAAGAAGAAAAAAAGGCTAATGAAAAATTAATTCCCCTTTATTTTGAAATTCTTCCTGAAAAAGAAGGAATTTCAAAAACTCAAAAAGATAAAGAAAGTCTTTTAAATCTTATTAAAACCACAGAAATAAGTAGGTATTTTTTGGAAACCTATCTTAAGTGCGGAGTGAAATTTTATTTTAAATATCTCTTAAAATTAAAAGAAGCAGAAAAGATAGGTTTAAGGTCTTTTGACGTTGGTAATTTTATCCACGAATTTTTTGAAAATATCTTTAAAGAATTAGAAGGAAAGGAAGTATTAATGGAAAATGTTTATAAAGAAGATGAATTTTTAGAGAAACTTGAGAATCTTTGGCTTTCTTACAAATTTGAGAGAAAGATGGATGCTCTTTCACACTTTATTTCTAAAAAAATTGCTGTAGAAACTATTAGAAGATATTTCAACTATCTTATTAATATGGAAAGAACTGGAAAAGTTAAAGGGACAAAAATTTTAGGTGTAGAAAGACCCTTGATGTTACTTACTGAATGTAATTTATTTGATCCCTCTTATGGGGATTTTAAAAATTCAAAAGTTCTTTTTAGTGGAAGAACTGACTTTTTAATTAGAAGGGAAGAAGAAATTATTAAATATCTTATTCTTGACTTTAAAAGTAACCCTGATATTCGTCTCTATACTAAAAAGGGTGATAAAATGTTTTCTTTTATACCTCCTGATAAGTTTGACAATTTATCTCTTTATGAAGTAGTAGATATTTTTGGTTCAGATCTTTCAGGTTTTCAGCCTCGATTTTATTATTATCTTTTTTATCAACAAAAAGAGAAATTTATAACTGAAAATGATAAGGAATTTGTGATTATAAATACAGGATTTATAACTCCTTCTGATTTTAAAAAACCTGAAAAATTTGTTTTTAATTTCTCTTCAAGAGGTGAGTGGGTAAAAGTTTATGATTATTTTAAGAATAGATTTAAGAATTTGCTTGAATGGATTTTGAATCACATTATAATAAGTGACAAATTTTATCTCCCAGCTGATGATAATGTTTGTAAATACTGTGAATATAAGGCTCCTTGCAAAAATTATAGATATCTTTTAGAGTAAAATATTATGTGGTTTGAAGAAGATCTTAATTTTGAAGAAGATAAAAGTTTTATTTTGGAGGAAACCTTCAAGAAAAATAAAGATTTAGAAAAAATTGCAGAAAGAGTTTTAAATTTAGAGCCAATTGATTTTAAGTCAGCTCTTAAACTCTACAGAGAAGGAGATCTTTTCTTTTTAGGAGAACTTGCAAGAAAGGTAAAGGAAAAGATACACGGTAAAAAATACTATTACACTATAAATAGACACATTAATTATACCAATATTTGTGCTATTGATTGCAAGTTTTGTGGGTATCATAAAAGGTTAGGAGAAGAGGGAGGCTATACTTTAGAAATTGATGAAATTTTAAAAACCTTAAGAGAAACTCCAGAGTTAAGAGAAGTTCACATTGTAGGTGGATTAAATCCTAAACTTCCCTATGAATACTACATAGATTTAATTCGCAAGATAAGATCTGCTTTTCCTAACATTCACATAAGAGCTTATACTTGTGTAGAGATAGATTGGTTAAGTAAAATTTCTGGTAAATCTGTTAAAGAAGTATTAGAGGAGTTAAAATTTGCAGGGCTTAATTCACTTCCTGGAGGAGGGGCAGAAGTTTTTTCAGAAAGAATAAGAAATAAGCTTTATCCTAAAAAAATAACTTCTGAAAGATGGATTGAGATCGCAAAAACTGCTCATAGCCTTGGAATACCAACCAATGCAACTTTACTTTTTGGGCACATAGAAACAGATGAAGAGATAATAGAGCATCTTATTAAATTAAGAGAAATACAAGAAGAAACAAAGGGGTTTTATTGTTTTGTTCCTTTAGCTTTTATTCCTGAAGGGAATAGCCTTTCTTATCTTTCAGGACCTTCAGCACATAAGATTTTAAGGGTTATGGCTATATCTCGTATAATTTTGAATAATTTCCCGCATATTAAGGCTTATTGGGTATTTTTAGGGGTAAAACTTGCTCAAGTAGCTCTTCTTTGGGGAGCAGACCATTTTCACGGAACAGTAATTGAAGAAAAGATAAGTGAATTAATGAAAGGAGAGCCTGTTGTGCATCTATCTCCTTATGAAATACAAAGACTAATTAGAGAAGTTGGCGGAGATCCTGTTTTATTATAAAAATTAAAGAGGTAAAATTAAATGTTGCGGAGAAAAAGTTGGGAATGGAGGACAAAGGAGTTAAAGTTTGCTTTTGAATATCTTGCAGGTTCTTATTCAAATCCCTATCTAAAAGAACTTAATCCATCTTTTATTGATAGAATACGCTATTTTTTAGGGACAT
>CAZZLG010000014.1:0-4600 GCA_964654865.1 uncultured Thermodesulfatator sp. | reverse complement strand
TAATACATAAGGAAATCCCGAATTTTCTATTACCTTTACAGCCCTTGCTACATATTCACTAACACTTTCGCCTTTATCTAAAGGGAAAATACTAATTCCTATTAATACGCTCATAATACAACAAATTTTACAATAAGATTTCCCAATATCAACTTATTAAAGTTTTTAACAAATTTTTCCCTAAAATAATAAACCTTGACCTAAACATATTTATGCTTTAATTTTAAAAAATAAAAAATAAAAAATAAAATAAAAATAGTTATAAACAGTTGAAGACGATGAAAAATTCTTCAAAAAAGCTAATTATAGTAGCAAATAGACTGCCTTTTACTATCACTCCTGATTTAAGTATTGTTAAAAGCCCTGGGGGATTAGTTTCAGGTTTAGCAACCTTTTTAAAAAAAACTAAAATTAAAAATTATATCTGGATTGGGTGTCCTGGTTCACATTTAAATAAATCTACCTTTAAAACTATAGAAGAAAAAGCAAAAAGATTAAAAAATTATCCTATTTTTATTTCTGCTAAGCTGTATGATAAATTTTATAATGGATTTTGTAATAAAGTGCTTTGGCCACTCTTTCATAGTTTCCCAAGTTATGTTGTCTATGATGAAAGTTATTGGAAAACTTATATAGAAGTAAACAAGCTTTTTTGTAATGAGGTAGCAAAACATGTTACTGATGATTCAGTAATATGGATTCACGATTATCATTTACTCCTTTTACCTTCTATGTTAAGAAATCTTTTTCCTTCTATTCCAATAGGTTTTTTTCTTCATATTCCTTTCCCTCCACCTGAACTTTTTATGCAACTTCCATGGAGAAAAGAACTTCTTGAAGGTCTTTTAGGGTGTGATTTAATAGGTTTTCACACTTATGAATATACTGCTAATTTTTTGAGAACACTTTCTCGTACTTTAGGAATTGACCATAAAACTGGAGTTATCTTATATCAAGATAGATTAATAAAAGTAGAAACCTTCCCTATGGGAATAGATTTTGAATTATTTTATAATGCTTGTGAAAAAAGAAAAATAAGAAGTTTAACAAAAAAAATAAAAGATCAATTTAAAGGGAAAAAAATTATTTTTTCCGTAGATAGACTTGATTACACTAAGGGAATTTATAACAGGCTTTTAGCTTTTGAAAGACTTCTACTTAAACGCCAAGATCTTCATGAAAAAGTAGTTTTAATTATGGTAGTTGTCCCCTCAAGAGAAGGAGTAGAACATTATCAAAGAATGAAAAAACAATTAGAAGAAAAGATAAGTGAAATTAATGGATTTTTTGGTAAAATTCATTGGATTCCTGTGTTATACTATTATAGATTACTTGATTTTGAAGAACTTGTAGCACATTATTTAGCTGCAGATGTAATTTTAGTAACCCCTTTAAAGGACGGTATGAATTTAATTGCTAAAGAATTTGTAGCTTCAAGAAAAGATAATAAGGGAGTCATAATACTTTCTGAATTTGCAGGAAGTGCCCGAGAATTAGGAGAAGCTCTTGTTGTAAATCCCAACTCCGTAGACGAATTAACAACTGCTATTGAAAAAGCTTTGGAGATTTCTGAAGAGGAACAAAAAGAAAGAATTTCTCTTATGCAAGAAAGATTAAAAAGATACAATATAGTAAAATGGGGAAATGATTTTCTTTCTACGCTTGAATCTTTTAATGAAGAAAAAATAAAATTTAGCACCAAACTTTTAACCCCATTTCTTATAAATGAAATAAAAGAATCTTTTCATAAATCATCTAACAAAATACTCTTTCTTGATTATGATGGAACTTTAGTACCCTTAGTATCAAAACCTTATTTAGCTTATCCAGATAAAGAACTTAAAAATCTTTTAAAATCTCTTTCCGAAATTCCTAATACAGATATAGTAATTATTTCTGGTAGAAAAAAGGAAGATTTAGATAAGTGGTTTAATGGATTAAAATTAAATTTTATTTGTGAACACGGAATATTTATTAAAAAGTATAATAAAGATTGGGAAACTTCTGCTAATTTCTCTTCTGATTTTAAAAAAACTATTAAAAATATAATGGAGGTTTATGTAGACCGTTTACCACAATCTTTTATTGAGGAAAAAGAATTTTCTATAGTTTTTCATTATAGAAATGCAGACCCAGAACTTGCAAACTTAAGAGTTGTAGAATTAATTGATGAATTGTTAGTACTAACTGGAAATATGCAAGTTAATCTTATTTTAGGAAATAAAGTCGTAGAAGTAAGACCTACAGGAATTGATAAAGGTGTAGCAGCTAATATATTCTTAAAAGAAAAACCTTATGATTTTATACTTGCTGCAGGAGACGATACTACTGATGAAGATCTATTTATAAATCTTCCAGAAAATACAATAACTATAAAGGTAGGAGTAGGAGGGTCTTTTGCTAAATATAGTGTAAAGTCATATATAGAAATAAGAAACCTTTTAGAAAGCCTCATAAAAAATGAGTAACCACTTTGTTTTTAAATCTGAATTATGGATTCCAAAGTATACAGGAATTAAAGTTTATTCTGTTAAAGAATTTATAGATGCTTTAAAAGTAGTTGATAAATTTTCTATTTTTTATCACATGTTTATAAATATTTTTAATTATCATAATCTACCAACTTTTTATACAAATAGTCTATCTTATTGGTTTTATAAAAATGGTCATCTTTTATTAGCAGAAAAATTATCTCTTGTTGATCCTTTAGATTATTTTGATCTTGAAGAATTAAGAAATACCTTAATAAATGTTCTTGAAGAAAATTACGATGAAAGTTGGGATAGAAAAGAAAAACATCCCTTTTATTTCATTACAGCTGATAGAGAAGTTATAGAGTTGGGGAAGTTTGCTCACACTTTAGATGAATTTATAGAAGGAATTAAAAGATCAAGTATTAATTCAATCTTCTATCATTTTATAACTTCAAGAATAGAAAATAAAACTACTATAAATGACTATTCTTCCTGGTTATATAGTATAGGTGAAGTTAAGAAAGCAGAAAAAATAAATAAATTAGACCCTTATCCCATAACTTTATATGAAATTAAAAAAGAAATAATAAGGATTTTAGAAGGCAAATAATGTTAGAAAAATATATACCTTTTGTTAGAGAAGAAGCCATTGATGAACTATTTATCTTAAGTAAAAAATTAAATGGTTTAAAGGTACTTCATGTTAATTCTACTTACAAAGGAGGTGGAGTTGCTGAAATTTTACAAAGATTGGTCCCCTTTATGAATGAACTTGGAATAAAAACAGATTGGAAAGTTTTTAAAGGAGATGAAAAATTTTTTAGTTTCACCAAAAATTTACATAATTTACTTCATTTACCATTTGAAAAAAAGATTAGTAGTGAAGAATTTGTTTATTATTTAAAAATTACTTATGAAAATTTAAAAGAAATAAATACAGAAAATTATGATGTAATTTTTATTCATGATCCTCAACCTATGGGACTTATTGTAAATAAACTAAAAACACAAAAATGGATTTGGAGATGTCATATAGATACTTCAACTCCTGATCCTCAAGCATGGAATTTTATTGAAAACTTTTTAAATTCTTATGATGCCTGTATTTTCCACATGCCTGAATTTGTTTATGAAAAAATTGAAATTCCCACCTATACAATCCGTCCCTCTATAGACCCTTTGCATCCAAAAAATATAGACCTTCCGGAAGAGGAAGTTAAAAATACTGTAGCTAAATTTGGAATAGATCCTGAAAAGCCTCTTATTTTGCAAGTTTCTCGTTTTGACAGATTAAAAGACCCCTTTGGAGTAGTAAAAGCTTTCAAACTGGTAAAAAAAAGATATGATTGTCAGCTTGCTCTTGTTGGTTCCTTTGCACCTGATGATCCAGAGGGAGAAAGTGTATACAAAGAACTTTTAGATTTTATTTGTGACGAAAGAGATATATTTGTTCTTAATCTTCCTCCTGAAAGTCACAAGGAAGTTAATGCTTTTCAAAGAGGGGCAACTGTAGTTGTTCAAAAATCTTTAAAAGAGGGATTTGGATTGGTTGTATCAGAAGCTATGTGGAAATCAAAACCTGTTGTTGGATCAAATGTTGGAGGGATTAAAAGACAAATTGTTCATGGTATTACAGGATACCTTGTAGAAAGCATTGAAGGTACTGCAATGAGAATTAGACAGCTTTTAGCTAATAAATATTTAAGAGAAGAAATGGGATTTCACGCAAAAGAAAGAGTAAAACACAGATTTTTAATTATACGTCATTTGAGAGACTATCTTCTTCTTATTTATAAGATTTTAAACCAAAGTTCTTAGCAGGCTCCACAAAGTTTACATTTTTTAGTGTTACAAAAGGGTGTAAATTCTAAGTTTAAAGCCCTCTGCCACTCCCTCCAAAGATAATCCTTCTTAACCCCTATATCAATTTTATCCCAAGGGAAAACCGTTTCTAAAGAATTTTTAGGGGATAAAATCTTTGAAACATTGGGAATACTCTTTAATGCCTCTTTTAAACCTTCTCCTTGAGAGAGTAAAATAAGAAACTCCTTTAAATCCCTTCCTCCTCTTGCTATTAAGGCTTGAATAAAAGCAGACTTTGGTGACTCTATTTTTAAATTTTTTAC
>CAZZLG010000013.1:0-3797 GCA_964654865.1 uncultured Thermodesulfatator sp. | reverse complement strand
AGGTCTCATCTGGGGATTAATATACTTGCTGGAATTATTAACGAGAAATCTGAATATTTATGTGATCTTGTATACGCTGTTTCTCCAGATATGGAAATTGAACTTAAAAAAAGAAAAATACCTCTTCTTAGTTATAATTATAGGAAACCTTTAAAAGAATTTGATGTTATTGGATTAAGTTATGTCTATGAACTTTTAATAACAGGAATATTTCAAATTCTTGAACTTTCTTATATACCTTTTAAAGCAGAAGAAAGAAAAGCCTCAGATCCCATTATTTTAGGTGGTGGTCCCTGTTGCGGAAATCCAGAACCTATATCTTTTGTCTTTGATGCCATTGTAATAGGAGATGGGGAAGAAGTTATTCTTGAGATTTTAAAAATAATAGAACACTGGAAAAAAGAAAAACTTGATAGAAGTGCCCTTTGGAAGGACCTAAAAAACATAGAAGGCGTTTATGTTCCCATTTTAAAAAATTCTGTAAAAAGAAGAATTTATCTTTTTAAAAACTCAATTCCATTTTTGTGTTCTATTCCAGTTATACCTCTTTCTCATGATAGAATTTCTCTTGAAATTTCAAGGGGTTGCACAAGGTCTTGTCGATTTTGTGAGGCTGGATTTTATTACCGTCCAGTAAGGGAAAAAACTCCTGAGGAAATCGTTTTCTCCGCTAAAAAAGCCTTTGAATTAACAGGCTATAGAGAAGCTTCTTTAATGAGTCTTTCTGTAGGAGATTATTCCTTACTTGAAAAACTAATTGTTCTTCTTGAAAAAGAATTTTATGCATCTTTTCAAAAAGAATATGTTTTTTCTCTTCCTTCTCTTAGAGTAGGAAGTTTAACTCCTAAAATACTTAGTTTTTTAAAAAGAGGTAGGACTTCAACTATTACCTTAGCTATTGAAGCTGCTTCAGAAAGATTAAGAAAAGTAATTAATAAAAAAATTGATATAGAAGAATTATACAGGGATTTAGAACTTGCTTTTAAATTTGGATTTAAAAAAATAAAGCTTTATTTTATGATTGGGCTTCCTACAGAAGAAGAAAAAGATTTAAAAGAAATAGTAAAATTTTATAAGGATTTAAAAAGAACTTTTAAAGGGCTTGATATAATTATTTCAACCTCAATTTTTGTTCCTAAACCTCACACACCCTTTCAGTGGGAAAGGCAAATAACTATAGAAGAAGCTTTTGAGAAGATAAAATATCTTAAAAGTGAATTAAAGAGAAATTTTAAATATCATCAACCTGAACAAAGTTTTCTTGAGGGCATTATAGCAAGAGGGGATAGAAGCCTTTATTCTTATCTTGAAAAAGTTTTCAAAAAAGGTGCGCGTTTAGATTCTTGGAAAGAATATTTCAATTTTTCTTTATGGGAAACTACAGCATACGAAGCTGGTTTAGAATTAAAAAAATATCTGAGAAAAAGAGATTTAGAAGAAAAACTTCCTTGGGAACATATTGATTTAGGTATAAAAAAGGAATATCTTTTAAAAGAAAGGGAAAAGGCTTATCAAGAAATTTATACAGAAGATTGTAGATGGAATTTTTGTAGTAATTGCGGAGTTTGTAAAGAAGAAATTAAAAACTATTTAAGTGAAAAAGAAGGGGGAGATGAAAAGTTAGTAAGTATTTTTAATACTCTTAAAAATTCTGATGAAACTTTCTGGTACGAAGTTTATTATGATAAATTAGGAATCTCTAAATTTCTTTCTCAGCTTGAGATATTAAGATTGATAGAACTTGTATTAAGAAGAAGAAATATACCTCTTTCTTATACTCAAGGGTTTAATCCAAGACCTAAGTTTGTATGTGGTTCTGCGCTTTCTGTGGGTATTGAAGCTAAAGGCGAATTCTTAGGAATAGGTTTAAGAAAAAAAATACCTGAAGAAATCTTAAAGGGAATAGAAATTTATGAAGGACTTATTTTTAAAGAAGTTAAATTAAGAGGTAAAGAAAAGCCTTCTCCACCTGAAAGAAAACCTTATTATTTGCTATATCCTCTTAAAGGAGTTCCTTTTCAGCTCAAATCTACAAATAATTTAGAACTGAAGTTTTCAAGCTCTTTTTATACTGTAATTCCTTCTAAGAAAGAAACTTCCATTTTAAAGCAGCTTAGAGAAGAGTTAAATATAGATGAGCCTTTTAAATACTTTAGAATAATTAAGTCTTATATGTGATTGTTAGGTTTCAGGGGAAAGAGATTTTGTGAAAAATTTACCTTAATATTTAATCCTAAAGAATATTATGTTAATCAGATAGATAACCTCTAAAAATAAATATACATAAAATGCAATATTTTAATAATGTGAAAAAAATCACTAAATATTTAAGTAAAATAAAAATTGGTTTCAACTAAAAATGTTGGACAACTTACTTAAAGGAGGTGTCTTATGAAACAAGAAGAAGCAAGATTTAAGGAAGTTTTACCTGTTGCTATAGTTTCTTGGACGGGAGCATTATTAGAGTGGCTTGATTTTTATACTTATGCTATTCTTGCCAAAATTTTAGCAAGCCATTACTTTCCCAGTCACGATCCGATAGCGAGTTTACTCGGTGCGTACGCTGCTCTTGCTATTGGTTTTCTTTTTAGACCTCTTGGAGCTCTTATGTTTGGTAAAATTGGAGATCAATTCGGGCGTAAAATAGCTTTTCTGACTGCTATTACTATGATGATGGTTGGAACACTCGGAATTGCAGCCCTTCCTTCCTATGCTACTTGGGGCGTTATTGCTTCTATCGGAATATTTGTTTTGAGAATTATTCAAGGTTTAGCTCTTGGAGGAGGTTATGGTGCTGCTATTACCTATCTTGGGGAATATACTCCTGATCACCTAAGAGGTTTAATTACAGGATTTCTTTTTACAACCCCTGCTTTTGGTATGGCTATAGCTGGTAATCTTGCTTCAGTTTTACAGAATTATTTTGGTATTGAAACTTTCCAGGCTTATGGGTGGAGATGGTGTTTTTTTATTGCAGGTATTGTAGTTTTTGTAGTTGCCCTTATTATTCATATTCTTTATAAAGAAACTCCGGTTTTTACTGCTTTAAAGCAAGTAAGAAGGGTTACCAGCGCACCAATTAAGGAGCTTTTTACTAATAAACATTATTTATGGCTATTTTTATTAGCTTGGATTGGAGTAATTGGAGCACACGGACCAATATGGTATACAAACCAGCTTTATGTTAAATACTATATGGAACACTTTGGAATTACTCCAGGAGACTCTGGGAAAATTCTTGCTTATGCTACTTATGTTGTTCTTTGGACTTATCTCTTTTTCGGATGGATTTCTGATAAAATTGGAAGAAGACCTATTCTTCTTTTTGGGATTTATGGTAATGCTCTTCTTTTCCCTATAACGTTTTATCTTATGAAAAATTATGTTAGTCCACCTGATTATACTATGCTTTTTATTTTGACAGCTGCTGGAACATTTATGAATGGTATAGGATATAGTGGAGCTATGTCAGCCATGCTACTTGAGTTATTCCCTGCAAAAATTAGAACTACAGCAGTTGGTTTTACATATAATATGGGATACGGGGTTTTTGGAGGTTTAACTCCTTTTATGATTACTCTTATTTATAAGTTCACTAATAATATGTATCTTTCAATTATTATTTGGTCTACTATTGTTCCTATGGTTATGGCTCTGCTTTACTTCTTTAAAGGATGGGAAACAAAAGGAGAAAGAATATGGGAAGAACTTTCTGCAGGAAAATTTGCTCAAAAAGCTCTTATATTACCTGCTAATATGAGTGTTGGAGAAGCTATGAAAGAAATGCAAAAAGAAGG
>CAZZLG010000012.1:0-27062 GCA_964654865.1 uncultured Thermodesulfatator sp. | reverse complement strand
GGAGACCCCTTCAAGGATACTGCAGGACCTTCCCTCAACATCCTTATCAAGCTCATGTCCATTGTGGCACTGGTCTTTGCCCCCCTCTTCATGCGGTAACCTTCACCCGGAGGGGCAGTTGCCCCTCCGGGACAACACAGGGTGGGCGTATGTTCATCCCCGAGGAGTACCTGGAGGAAATTAAAGCCCGTGTGGATATCGTGGAGCTCATCTCTCAATATGTGGAGCTCCGTCCCTCGGGCCGGAACTTCCGGGCTCTCTGTCCGTTTCATGAAGAGCGCACGCCCTCTTTTACCGTTTCTCCGGAGAAAGGCATTTTCTACTGCTTTGGCTGTGGTGCAGGGGGGAACATTTTCACCTTTGTCATGCGCATGGAGCGCCTGACCTTTCCCGAGGCGGTGGCTTTCCTGGCAGAACGCTGCGGGGTGGAACTCCCTTCCGCTTTCCGGGGAGCGTCATCGTCTCTCCGGGAGCGGGAACGACTATTCCGGCTGCTTGAGTCTGCCAATCGGTATTACCGGGAATGTCTTGAGGTGGGGAAAAGTGAGGAGGCGTGCCGGGCCAGGGAATACCTCGTGAAGAAGCGAGGGCTGGGTGAGGGAGTCCGGGAGGTCTTCTCTCTCGGGTTTTCTCCATCTCTGGGGAAAGAGCTTATTACCCGGCTACTTGGGGAAGGTTTCTCGGGACAGGAGATTCTCCGTGTGGGGCTGGGTGTGGTCACAAAACGGGGTGAACTCCTTGACCGCTTCCGGGGAAGGATTACCTTTGCGCTCCATGATGCCCAGGGGAGAATCATCGGGTTTGCGGGGAGGGTTCTTGGAGAGGGTGAACCCAAGTACATCAACAGTGCCGATACTCCTCTCTTCACGAAGGGTCGCCACCTCTATGGACTTTTTGCTACCAGAGACGCCATCGTGAGGCAGCGTTTTGCCATCCTCGTTGAGGGGTACATGGATTGCCTCACCCTTTTTGAGTACGGCGTGAAGAATTGCGTTGCCTCCATGGGAACGGCGCTTACCCGGGAACAGGCCGGGCTCCTTCGGAGGTATACCGAGCGGGTGGTGCTCTGTTACGATGCTGACCAGGCTGGACAACAGGCAACGGCCCGGGGGATGGCGGTGCTATATGAGCGGGGGCTTGCGGTGGACATTGTGACTTTGCCATTGTCGTATGACCCTGATAGCTTCCTTCGGGAAAATGGTAAAGAGGCGTTTCTGGAACTCCTCGGCAAAGCTCAGCCGTTTTTTGAGTATGCTCTGGAATTATTGCTGAAGAACTGTGGTTATACTTCTCTGGAGTCAAAAGCCAGAGTCATCCGGGGTATGGCGCCGTTTATTGAAGCGACGAAAGACCCGGTGGAACGGGCTTTGCGGGTGAGATTCCTCGCTGAGCGGGTTGGTGTTGATGAGGTCCTCGTGGAGCGGGTGCTCGGGAGGGAAGACTTTGGGGTACCTGGAGGTGCGCTTCCCCGCGGGATTCCTGAACCCGGATGGGTACAGGCTGAAAAGATGTTGCTTCGGGCGTGTTTTGACGACGCGACGCTGCGGGGGAGGATTGTGGAGGTCATCGACCGGGACCACTTCCAGAAGCCGGAGCACCAGCGAATTTTTCAGGCCATCATGCATCTTTCTTCAAAAGAGGCGTTCACCCTTTCGGACCTTGTGGACGTTTTCCAAGGAGAAGAGGGCATTCAGGCGCTCATCGGAGAGATCGCTTCCCGGGAGGAATTTGCCTGTGCTTCTCGAGAGGACCTTGTGGAGGACCTCATCCGCCAGGTGAAGCTTTCGTCGCTTGAGCAAAAAATTCGGAGCCTCCGGGAGGAGCTCAGGCGCTCTGACGATCCGGAGGGCTGGAGAAGGTACCATGCCCTGGTGCAGGAGCGGGAGAAACTCCGGAGAACCACGACGTGAGAGAGGAGAGAAGGAGCCTTGAGCGGGAACGGCAAAAAGAAGACCTCTCAGGAGATTGCTTCGCTTGTTGAGAGTGGTAAACGGAAAGGGTACGTAACCTTCAAGGAGCTCAACGATATCCTGGGGGATGACGCGGTCAACGTCGACAAGCTCGACGACGTGTACGACACGCTCTCGGAACTCGGCATCGAGGTTTCCGACGAAGAAATTTTTCGGGAGGAAGTTCCGGCTCTTGAGGCTGAAGACTGGCAGATTGAGGACGTTCGAGGGATTGGTGCAGACGACCCGGTCAAGATGTACCTGAAGGAAATCGGTCAGGTACCGTTGCTCACCCCCGAAGAAGAGGTAGAGCTTGCCAAGCGTATTGAACAGGGAGACCAGGAGGCAAAGAAGAAGCTCATCGAAGCGAATCTCCGACTTGTGGTGAGCATCGCCAAGCGCTACGTTGGCCGGGGTATGCTCTTCCTTGACCTCATCCAGGAGGGGAATCTCGGGCTTATCCGGGCAGTGGAGAAGTTCGACTACCGCAAAGGGTACAAGTTCTCAACATATGCCACCTGGTGGATTCGTCAGGCCATTACAAGGGCCATCGCTGATCAGGCCCGGACCATCCGCATTCCCGTGCACATGGTGGAGACCATCAACAAACTCGTCCGGGTGAGCCGCCAGCTGACGCAGGAACTCGGCCGCGAGCCCACTCCCGAGGAAATTGCTGAGCGCATGGGCATCACTCCGGAGAAGGTGCGGGAAATTCTGAAAACTGCCCAGGAACCGCTGTCCCTGGAAACCCCCATTGGGGAAGAGGAGGACAGTCACCTCGGCGATTTCATCGAGGACACGGGGATCATGGCACCACCGCAGGCAGCGTCGTATTCCCTTTTGCGGGAGCAGCTTGAGAATGTCCTCAATACCCTCACCGAGCGGGAACGAAAAGTCCTGAAGCTTCGCTTTGGCCTTGAGGATGGGAAGCCTCATACCCTTGAAGAGGTCGGGCAGATTTTCGGAGTCACCCGGGAGCGCATCCGCCAGATTGAAGCCAAAGCCCTGCGCAAGCTCCGCCACCCCAGCCGGAGCAAAAAGCTTCGGGACTATCTTGACGAATCCGATTGACGTTTTTATAATCTGTACTTGGGTCGCTCCTCGGTAGCTCAATGGTAGAGCGTCCGGCTGTTAACCGGATGGTTGCAGGTTCGAGTCCTGCCCGGGGAGTTTTTAAATCTGGAAAATCTTGTGATCTCATAAGATCTTATTAAATAAATGCATTATCTATTTTTTATAAATTTTAATAAATTCTTTTAAAGGAGAAAAAAAAGATGGATCAGCCTGTAAATGGGAAACTTATTTCTGAAAATTTGGAAATTTCAATTCCTGAGGAATTACCTGAAACAATTACCTCACCAGTATATCTTTCTGAATTAAGAAAAAAATCCCTCTCCGAACTTTATATCTTAGGAGAGAAATTAGGAATTGAAAATATTTATAATTATCACAAAAAATCTGAAGTTATATATCAAATAGTGAGTAATCTCTTAGCAAGAGAGGTAGAAGTTATTGTTGAGGGTGTTTTAGAGGTTTTAGCTGAAGGCTTTGGATTTTTAAGATTTAATGACTATAATTACTTACCAAGCTCTGAAGATATATATGTTTCTCCTCCACAAATAAGAAAATTTGGACTTAAAACCGGAGATACTGTATTAGGATATATAAGGCAACCAAAGGAAGGAGAAAAATATTTTGCTTTAGCTAAAATTGAGAAAGTAAATTATTATTCTCCAGAAGTTGTAAGAACAAGAACACCTTTTGATCATCTCACGCCTATTCATCCTAATAAATGGTTTCGTTTAGAAACAGATCCAGAAAACTATTCAACCCGTATCATAGATTTATTTGTTCCTATTGGTAAAGGACAAAGAGGTCTTATCGTTGCTCCTCCAAGAACCGGAAAAACTGTTTTATTACAAAATATTGCTAATGGAATAGTGAAAAATTATCCTGAGGTACATTTAATCATTCTTCTTGTTGATGAAAGACCTGAAGAAGTAACAGAGATGCAAAGAACAGTCCCAAGAGCAGAAATTATAAGCTCTACTTTTGATGAACCTCCTCAAAAACACACCCAAGTTGCAGAAATAGTTATTGAAAAAGCAAAAAGATTGGTTGAATGTAAATATGATGTAGTAATTTTACTTGATAGCTTAACCCGTTTAACCAGGGCTTATAACGTGGTAGTTCCTTCAAGTGGTAAACTCCTTTCAGGTGGAATAGATGCTAATGCTCTTCATAAACCTAAAAGATTTTTTGGAGCAGCAAGAAACATAGAAGAAGGAGGGAGTCTTACTATAATTGCAACTTGTCTCATTGATACAGGAAGCCGAATGGATGAGGTAATATTTGAAGAATTCAAAGGAACAGGAAATATGGAAATAGTCTTAGATAGACGTTTAGCAGATAGAAGAGTTTGGCCAGCTATTGATATTCATTTAAGTGGAACAAGAAAAGAGGAGCTGCTTCTTCCAACTGATATTTTACATAAGGTTTGGTTATTAAGAAAGGTTCTTTCTCCTTTAAGCCCGGTAGAATGTATGGAATTTTTATTAGAAAAAATGAAAGACACCAAAGGGAATGAAGAATTCTTAAGTAAAATGAATCAATAAACACTAATGTTCTAAAGGTACTGTCTTATCTTTTAACTTTTCTTGTAATTCCATTAGTTTCCAAATATCAAGAGATGGAGCTTCTTTAAATAAAGTTGAAGGATCTTCAAGAAGAAGAGCAAATTTTAAAACCTCATCCATATTTTCTACCAATATAACTTCAAGATCTTTTAATACATTAGGATTGATTTCTTTCAATTCCTTTTCGTTTTCCTTAGGTATAAGAACAGTTTTTATTCCACCTCTTACAGCTGCAAGTAATTTTTCTTTCAAGCCACCTATAGGTAATATTCTTCCTCTTAGAGTTATTTCTCCAGTCATAGCCACAGTATTTTTAACAGGTATCTTCAAAAGTGCTGAAACAATAGCTGTTGCTATAGTTATTCCAGCACTGGGACCATCTTTAGGTATAGCTCCTTCAGGTACATGGATATGAATATCTATCTTTCTGTAAAAATCAAGCGGTAAGCCTAATTGAAGAGCTCTTGATCTTACATAACTCATAGCAGCTTGAACTGACTCTTGCATAACCTCTCCGAGCTTTCCTGTAATCTGAAGATTTCCTTTACCAGGCATAATAACTGCTTCAATCTGAAGTAATGCCCCTCCAGTTTCTGTCCATGCAAGTCCTGTAGCAATACCAACTTGAGGTTGTTCTTCAGCTACTCCATATCTATACTTAGGAACACCTAAAAAATCTTCTAATTTAGAAATTGTAATCTTAAAAGACGCAAATTCTTTCGGATTCTTAGCCACAGCTTTAGCAATTTTTCTACAAATGGTTGCAATTTCTCTTTCTAAATTTCTAACCCCTGCTTCTCTGGTATATTTTCTGATAATTTCAAGAATAGCGGAATCATCAAAAGGAACCATTTCTGGAGTTAATCCATGAGTTTGAAGTTGTCTTGGTAATAGATAATTTTTAGCTATTTCTAATTTTTCTTCTTCCGTATATCCGGGAAGTTCTATAATTTCCATTCTATCAAGCAAAGCTGGTGGAATAGTATAGAGTGCATTGGCAGTAGTAATAAAGAGAACCTTAGAGAGGTCATATCCCACTTCTAAATAATGATCTTGGAAGGAGTGATTTTGTTCAGGATCAAGAACCTCAAGCAGTGCTGCTGCTGGATCCCCTCTAAAATCCATACCTATTTTATCTACTTCATCAAGACAGAAAACAGGATTAATAGTTCCTGCTTTTCTCATTCCTTGAATGATCCTTCCAGGCAAAGCCCCTACATAGGTTCTTCTATGCCCTCTTATTTCTGCTTCATCTCTTATTCCTCCGAGAGACATTCTAACAAACTTTCTTCCTATAGCCTCAGCTATAGATTTAGCTAAGGAGGTTTTACCTACTCCAGGAGGACCAACAAAACAAAGAATAGGTCCTTTAATAGATTTAGTAAGCTTTTGAACAGCCAAATGCTCTATAATTCTCTGTTTAGGTTTTTCTAATCCATAATGGTTTTTATTTAATAATTCTTCAACTTTTTCTATATCTATATTATCTTGTGTTTTTTCATACCAGGGAAGACTAATAAGCCAATCAATATAATTTCTCACTACAGTTGCTTCAGCAGACATAGGAGACATCAAAGAAAGCTTTTTAAATTCTCTTCTAACAATACTTGCAACTTCCTTAGGAAGTTTTTTCTTTTTTATTCTCTTTTCTAACTCTGCAAGATCACTTCTACCATCCTCTCTTTCACCCAATTCCTTTTGAATAGCCTTCATCTGTTCATGAAGATAGTAATCTCTTTGAGTCTTTTCCATCTGCTTCTTAATTCTCTCTCTTATACGAGATTCAGTTTTAATTATCTCTATCTCACCTCTAAGATGATTAAGAAGGATTTCTAAACGTTTTTTAACACTGATAGTTTCAAGTAATCTCTGTTTTTGTTCTAATTTTAGATTTAAAATAGCTGCAAGTCTGTCAGAAAATTCTGAGGGATTATCTATATTAAGAAGGTTATTAATAATTTCCGGATTAATTTTTTTATTATAGTGAGAGTATTCCTCCAAAGACTCCTTACAAAGTTTAACAAGGGCTAATGTTTCCATATCTGCTTCAATTATTTCGGTTTTTAATTCTACCTCCACTACAAAGTACTCAGAATCAGACAAAAACCTTACTATTCTTCCTCTGTTTAAACCCTCTACCAAAATCTTTAAAGTTCCATCAGGAAGTCTTAAAAGCTGAATAATTTTACATACAGTTCCAACTTTGTATATATCATTTTCAGTAGGATTATCTAATTTAGCATCTTTTTGAGCAGAAAGGAAAATTAATTTATCTGTTTCATAAGCCTTCTCAATAGCAAGAATACTTTTTACTCTTCCAATAAAAAGTGGAACAGCAGTATACGGAAAAACTACAATCTCTCTTAAAGGCAATAAAGGTAAAACTTTTAAATTTTCGTTAGGCATTATTTTATCTACCCCTCCTTTGCTTTTTTCTTAAAAATTAAGATCGGTCTTTCTTTTTTCAAGATTACTTCCTCAGTAACTATACATTCTTTAACATCTGTTAAGGAGGGGATCTCATACATTACATCTACCATCACTTCTTCAATTATTGATCTTAAACCACGGGCTCCGGTTTTTCTTTTTACTGCCTCTTCAGCAACTACTCTCAAAGCTTTTTCTGTAAATTTAAGTTCTACCCCTTCTATTTCAAAAAGTTTTTGATACTGTTTTATTATTGAATTTTTAGGCTCAACAAGTATCTTAACCAGATCATCAACAGTAAGTTCATCTAAGGTTGCAACCACAGGAAGTCTTCCTACAAATTCAGGGATAAATCCATATTTTATCAAATCTTCTGGTTGAACCTTAGATAAAACTTCTCCTAAGGTTAAATCTTTAACATTTTTTATTTCTGCACCAAAACCTATAGAACCTTTCCCCAGCCTTCTTTTTATTATTTCTTCTAAACCAACAAAAGCTCCTCCACAAATAAATAAAATGTTAGTGGTGTCCATTTTTATATATTCCTGTTGAGGATGCTTTCTTCCCCCCTTAGGAGGGATATTAGCTATAGTTCCTTCTAAAATTTTTAAAAGTGCCTGCTGAACACCCTCTCCAGAAACATCTCTTGTAATGGAGGGACCTTCTCCTTTTTTAGCAATTTTGTCTATCTCATCAATGTAAACAATTCCCTTTTGAGCTAATTCTAAATCATAATTGGCAGCTTGAAGAAGATAAAGAAGAATATTTTCCACATCTTCACCTACATAACCTGCTTCAGTAAGAGGGGTTGCATCTGCAATGGTAAAGGGGACTTTTAAAAATTTTGCCAATGTTTGAGCCATAAGAGTTTTACCACAACCAGTTGGTCCTATTAATAAAATATTAGTTTTTTGAAGCTCTACATCTTTTAAGTGTCTTTTATTTGATTTCTGATATTCTATTCTTTTGTAATGATTATATACTGCAACAGAGAGTATTTTTTTTGCTCTTTCCTGACCTATTACATATTGATCTAAATAGGCTTTTATTTCAACAGGTTTAGAAAGTTTAATATAATTTTCTTCTGATAGACTTATCCTTTCATATTCCTCTTCTAAAATTTCATTACATAATTCTACACATTCGTTACAAATATAAGCAGATGATCCTGCTATAAGTTTTTTGACCTCGCTTTGAGACCTTCCACAAAAAGAACATTTTGGTTCTCTTCCAAAATCTTTCATATTTATCACCTACCTTGTAGTTAAAATTTTATCTATAAGTCCATATTCTAAAGCTTCTTCTGCAGACATATAAAAATCTCTTTCAGTATCTTGTTTAATTTTTTCCTTAGGTTGCCCGGTGTGTTTAGATAAAATTTCATTAAGTATTTCTCTCAATCGTAAAATTTCTTTTGCCTGAATTTCAACTTCAGTTGCTTGTCCTTGGAAGGCACCAATAGGCTGATGAAGCATTATTCTTGAATGGCGAAGGGCATATCTTTTCCCTTTAGTTCCTGCTGCTAAAAGAACAGCTGCCATACTTGCAGCTTGCCCTACACAAATGGTACATACATCTGGTTTTACATACTGAATGGTATCATAAATAGCAAGCCCTGCAGTAACTAATCCTCCTGGAGAATTGATATAAAGCATAATATCCTTATCAGGGTCTTCAGCTTCTAAGTATAAAAGTTGTGCTATAACAATATTAGCCACATTTTCATCAATAGTAGTTCCTATAAAAACAATCCTCTCCTTTAAAAGACGAGAATATATATCAAAGGCACGTTCAGTTCTACCTGTCTGTTCAATTACTATAGGGATATAGTAAGCCATAACCTCAATTCTCCTTTTTTATAGATTTAGCATTATTTACTAAAAATTGCAAGGTCTTCTCTGCTAATTTTTTCGGAAGTATATTAAAATAAACAATTCCTCGAGCCTGCTCCAAGGAAACCCTTAGATTTTTTGAAATAGTCTCAACAGTTTTATCTATTTCCTCTTGAGGAATTTCAATATTTTCAAGCTCAGAGATCTTTTCTAATAACAGTTCTTCTTTTGCCTGTTTTTCAGCAATAGGATAAAGCCTTTCTCTTAATTTTCCCATAGAAATATTAAGCTTATCAAAACTAAACCCATCCCTTTCTAAACCTTCTCTTATTTTATCTATTAATTGGTATAACTTTAATTCAATATATCGATTAGGTACTTTAAAATCTACTTTTTCTAAAATTTTTTCTAAAAGCCTTTCTCTAAATCTATCTTCATTTCTTCTTTTTTTGTCTTCCAATAATCTTTTTTTTACACTTTCTCTTAAAGCCTCCACTGTTTCAAAACCTATATTTAAACTTTTTACAAATTCATCATCCAAATCCTTTAACTCTCTTTTATAAATTTCTTTTACTTCTATTTGGTATCTAACTTTTTTACCAGCTAAAAGTGGATTAAGCCCATCTTCGGGATATTCCACTTCTACACTAAATTTATCTCCCTCCTTTTTCCCTATTAATTCTTTCTCTACCTTTTCATTAAATTCACCAGTTCCCACATCTATAAATAAAGCCTCAGCTTGATGCCCAGGAATAAGATCCTCCCCATCATAGGCTTCAAATTTAATAACTGCTATAGATCTATCTTCAATTACTTCATCTTTTTCGGCTTTTTTTAATGCTGAAAAGGAATATTTAAACTCATTTAAAATTCTATCTACTTCCTCCTCATTTATTTCGTCAGATTCTCTTTCAATCTCAACACCAATATAGTCCTCTTTTTTTATATTAATCTCAGGTCTTATCTCTACTAAAACTGAATAATTGAAAGGTTTCCCCTCTTCTAATTCTCCCAGTTCTTCCACTTTAGGTCTTAAAAGAGGCTCCACTTTTGCTTCCTTAATAGCTTTCTCAAGAGTATCCTCTATAATTTTTGCTATACTTTTTTCTTCAATTTCTTCTCTATAAAATTTTTTAACTAAATAAATAGGAACTTTACCTTCTCTAAAGCCTTTAACTTTTGCTTTCTTTCTAATCTGATCGGTAACTTTTTGAATTATTTCATCTACCTTTTCTTGAGAAACCTCTATCTTTAAAATTTTTTCCACTTCACTTAGATCTTGTAATTCTACCTTCATAACCTCTTCTTTACCTCCCTAAAATTTTTATTTTTACCTTACCTTAAATTTAAAAATTTACAAGCTAAAGGATGCTTCAAAGCTTTTCTTTACCATATTTTTCTTTTATATATTCTAAAAGTTCTTTTTTAGAAGTAAGTTTTTTTTCTAATATTTGTATCTCCACATCTTGCAAGATTTCTTTAAACAAAGGGCCTGGTTTAAATCCAAGTTTTATCAGATCATCTCCTGTAATAAGCCTTTTCTTTTGACTCTCTTTTTCAAGCTGTTCTTTTAATTCAAAGAGTTCATGAAAAAAGACTTTTAAACGTTCTTCATAATCTAACTCTTTATCAGGCCCTTGGCTTGCATAAGAGTCTGCCATACAAACTACAAAAAGTTCTTTAAGATAAGGTACATCTTTTATTAAATTTCTTTTAGCTCGCAAAGTAAGACCTCCTTTTTCTTTTTCATTTAGTAAATGGAAGGGTCTCATGTGATTTTTTATAAGATTACAAATTTTGTTGATTAAATCCTTTTTGAATCTTAAATTTTCTGCCATTTTTTTAAATAGCTCTGCAGAAACTTTTTCATGCCCGTAAAAGGTTATTCTTTCTTTAATCTCAAAGGTATAAGCTTTACCAAGATCATGAAAAAGCCCTGCCAGTTTAACAGAAAGGATAAAATCCTCTTTATCCATTTCGCTTGTTTTTTCGATTCCTAAATATTTTTTTGGATTCCCTAATATTTTATCAGTCCATCTAAGTGTTTCCAGAAGATGATCTTTTACGTCTAAATGATGAAAAGTGGGTTGGGGAATACCTTTAGCTTTTTCCAGATAAGGGAAAATTTCTGTTAAAAGACCATCTTCATTCATCAATTTAAAAGTTTCATAAGTTTTAGAAGAGGTTAAAATATATAAAAGCTCCTGTAAAATTCTTTCCTTTGCACACCAGTTTATTTTTTCTCTATGGATACGAAAAGATTTTCTTGTATTTTTCTCTATTTCCCCAAACCCATAAGCAAAAAATCTATAACCTCTTAAAATTCTTAAAGGATCCTCAATAATATTTTCCTCACTAATAGCTCTTATAATCCCTTCTTTCAGATCTTTATATCCTGAAAAGGGATCTAAAATTAAAAACTTATTTTCAAAAAGAGCTTTTACATGAAGCCCCATAGCATTAAAGGTGAAATCTCTTTTTTTTAAATCTTCCTCTATAGTCTCTCCTCTAAAACTTGTAAAATCTATAGTATTTTTCCCTTTAGCTAATCTATATATTCCCCATTCTGGAGAAAGAAGAACAAAATGATAATTTAAAAATTTTTGAGCAAATAAAACAAAAGACACTATATCTTCTTTAGCTGTTAGATCAAGATCTGTAATTTTTTCTGAAGTGAAAAGAGCTCTTACCGAACCCCCGGTTAAATAAAAATCTTCTCTATTCTTAAATTTTCTCAAAAAGGAAATTATTAAATCTTTTTCTTCCTGAGGAAAATCAAGAAGACTAAAAAATTTATTCCTTAGTGTTTCATCAAATTTTAAAAACATTCATAAAAATTTTTGTGTTTATTAAGACTCTTTTTTCTCCTCGACAGAAGAAACCTCTGATCTATATTCTCTTTTTTTCTTTTCTATAAATTCTAAAACCTTTTTTATTTTTTCTTTTTTAAGTTTTGAACCCTTAGTTGCCAATTTTTCTTCCACCAACTCCACAATAGCCATTATAGAAGAATCTCCCCTTCTTGGCCCTATTTTTATAATCCTGGTATATCCACCTGATCTATCAAGATACTTCTCTCTTAACTGATTAAATAATTTTTTTACTACATTTTTGTCTTTAATAAAAGCTAAGGCTCTTCTTCTTGAAGCAAGATCTCCCCTTTTAGCAAGTGTTATCATTCTATCAGCTAATCTTCTCAACTCTTTTGCTTTAGCTAATGTAGTTGTAACCCTTCCATGTTTAAATAAATCAGTTACCATATTTCTAAGAATAGCTTCATGATGTTCTGTATCTCTACCAAGTTTTCTACTAACTTTTCTATGCCTCATTTTTGTCTCCTTTTTTAAAATTAATCCTTAGAAGGTTTCCATTTAATATCTGTCATTCCAAGTCTTAAATTTAATTTAGAAAGTTTTTCTATAATTTCATCCAATGACTTTTTACCGAAACTTCTCAATTTAAGTAGTTCTGTTTCAGTTTTTTGAACAAGCTGTCCCACATAGTTTATACCAGCATTTTTTAAACAATTGTAAGCCCTACCAGAAAGGTCCATTTCTTCTATGGACATATTTAGTAAATTATTAATTGTAGGAGCTTCTGAAACATAGGGTTCTAAAGATATTTTTTCTCCCTTTAAAAATATCATAAGCTGTTCCATCAAAATTTTAGCAGCTTGAATGAGAGCGTCTTTGGGATCTATTGTTCCGTCGGTATAAATTTCCATCACCAAACTATCATAATCACTGCTTTTACCTACACGAGCCTGTCCTACAATAAAATTGACCTTAATTATAGGAGAAAATATAGCATCTACCAAAATAACTCCTATCTCGTTATTTTTTGTATATTCTGCAGAAGCATAACCTCTTCCCCTTTCAACCTTTAGCTCCATAAATAGTTTTCCGTCCTTAGTTAAAGTAGCTATGTGATGGTCTGGATTTACGATTTCTCCTTCCTTATTTATTTTTATATCACTTGCTTTTACCTCTCCCTCCCCTGTTTTTTCAAGTTTAAAATAAAATGGACCCTCTCCATTTAGTTTAAATCTTACTCCCTTTAAATTGAGAATTATTTCAGGAATATCTTCTATGATGCCTGGTAAACTCATAAATTCATGAGGAACTCCTTCTATTTTTACTTGTGTAATAGCATAACCAGGGATAGAAGAAAGTAAAATTCTTCTTAAGGCATTCCCGAGGGTTATTCCATAACCTCTCTCTAAAGGCTCAATTATAAATTTTCCATAATAAGGAAACTGACTATCCTTATGAACTTTAATTTCTTCTGGTTTAATCATTTCTACTTCTTTTTTCATAAGTTTTTTACCCTCTCTTAATTTTTAAGGTTTCTAAACTAATTATCTGGAATAGAACTCAATAATATAGCTTTCTTGAATAGGCATAGTAATATCTTCTCTTGTAGGAAGGCTTTTTACCACCCCTTTAAAATTTTCGGTATCCAATTCTAACCATGAAGGAATTCCTCTTCTTGCTACTGTTTCTAAGGATTCAAGAATTTGGGGATTGTTTCTATATTTTTCTTTAAGTTCTATAACATCCCCAGGTTTTACCAAATAAGAGGGTATATCTACATTTTCTCCGTTAACCTTAAAAAGTCCATGGTTTACATATTCTCTTGCTTGGGCTCGAGAAATTGCAAAACCCAATCTATAAACCACGTTATCAAGCCTTCTTTCAAGTATTTGTAATAAATTATGACCAGATTGTCCTGACATTTTAGTTGCCATTTCATAATATTTTCTCATCTGTTTTTCAGAGATTCCATAAATTCTTTTTACTTTCTGTTTTTCTCTCAAACGTATTCCGTAATCAGAAAGTTTAACCCTAACTTGTTGAGGTCCATGTTGACCAGGAGGATAGCTTCTTCTTTCAAAAGCACACTTATCAGTGTAACATCTTTCTCCTTTTAAAAATAGTTTAATCCCTTCTCTTCTGCAAAGTCTACATCTTGGTCCTGTATATCTTGCCACCTTAGATAACCTCCTCTAAGAAAATTTTTTATACTCTTCTTCTTTTAGGTGGACGACACCCATCATGAGGAATAGGGGTTACATCTTTAATAAGTGTAATCTTAATTCCTGATCCTTGTAAAGCCCTCAAAGCTGCTTCTCTACCCGGACCAGGACCCTTGACATATACCCAAGCTTCTTTTAATCCGTAAGCTTGAGCTTTTTTCAAAGCAGATTGAACTGCTAATTGAGCAGCAAAAGGAGTTCCTTTTCTTGTACCCTTAAATCCCTCTGTACCACCACTTGCCCAAGCAATTGTATTCCCCTGTTTGTCAGTTATGTTAATTATAGTGTTATTAAAGGTTGAGTGTATGTGAATAATTCCTTCTGTAACAGTTTTTTTAATCTTTTTCTTTTTTGTCCTTGGACGAGCCACTTTTATTCCTCCTTATTTTTTCTTTCTTCTTAAAGAACCAGGTCTCGGACCTTTCCACGTTCTCGCATTAGATCTTGTTCTCTGTCCCCTTACAGGAAGCCCCATTCTGTGTCTCAAACCTCTGTAACACCCAATAGAAATAAGTCTTTGTATATTTTGTCTTGTCTCTTTCCTGAGATCACCTTCTACCTTATATTCTTTTTCAATTATTTGTCTTATTTTATTTATCTCTTCCTCTGTTAAATCTTTAATTTTTTTAAACCAATCCACTCCTGCCTTAGTTAGAACTTTTTGTGCTAAGGTTTTCCCTATTCCATAAATATAAGTTAAAGCTATTTCCGCTGGTTTATTTTCTGGAACATCTACTCCTGCAATTTTAGGCATAATCTATCCTCCTTAACCTTGCCTTTGCTTGTGTTTTGGTATTTCACAAATAACCCTTACAACTCCTTTTCTTTTTATTATTTTACACTTTCTACATCTTTTCTTTACTGAGGGAGTAACCTTCATAATTTCTAACCTCCTTTCTCATAATCTTTTTTTGCCCCTCTATACACAATTCTACCTCTTGTTAAATCATAAGGAGAAAGTTCAACTACTACTGTGTCACCAGGTAATATTCTTATATAATGCATTCTCATTTTTCCAGAAATATGAGCTAAAACCTTATTTCCAGTTTCTAACTCTACCCTAAACATAGCATTAGGTAAAGCCTCTACCACTTTGCCTTCCAAAAGTATTACATCTTCCTTAGGCATACTTTAAATCCTTGATAAAATTTCTGGCCCCTTTGGAGTTATTGCTACTGAATGTTCAAAATGTGCTGCTAAACTTCTATCTTTAGTTACTGCAGTCCATCCATCTTCTAATATTTCTACCTCGGGGCTCCCTGCTGAAACCATAGGCTCTATTGCTAAAACCATTCCTATTTCTATCTTGGGACCTTTACCAGGTTTCCCAAAATTGGGCACTTCGGGAGGTTCGTGTAATTGCCTCCCTACACCATGCCCCACAAACTCTCTAATAACATTAAATCCATAACTTTCTACATGTTTTTGTATGGCGTGCGAGATATCTCCTATTCTATTACCAAAATGGGCTTTTTCAATACCTTTATATAAGGCTTCCTCTGTAACTTTAAGTAATTTCTTAGCTTTTTCTGATAGCTCTCCAACTCCTACAGTTAAAGCTGCATCTCCTATATATCCTTCATAAATAGCACCAAAATCAAAGCTCACTATATCCCCTTCTTTAAGTATCTTTTCTTTTTTAGGCATACCGTGTACAATAACTTCATTTACAGAAACACAAACTGCATAAGGATAACCTCTATATCCTTTAAATGCAGGTTTAACACCTTTCTTTTCACAGAGCTCTAAAGCCAATTCTTCAAACTCAAAAGTACTTATTCCGGGTCTTACCTTCTCTTTAAAATTAAGCAAAATCTCCATTACAATTATATTAGCTTTCCTTAATATCTCTATTTCCCATTTATTCTTTAAAATGGGTCTATAGCCAAAAAATTTCTTATACAACTTTATTTTTTCTCTAAAATATTAATAAGTTGTTGAGTAATCTCATCAATACCTTTACTTCCATCAACTTCAAATAAAACACCTTTTTTTCTGTAATATTCAATAAGTGGGGCTGTTTGATCGTGATATACTTTTAGTCTATTTCTTACTGTTTCTTCGTTATCATCTGGTCTTTGATAAAGTTCTCCTCCACAGGCATCACATTTACCTTCTACTTTAGGAGGTTTAAATTTAATATGATACATCATTCCACAATTTTTACAAGTCCTTCTCCCTGTAAGTCTTGTAACCAACTCTTCATCAGGCACAATAAGGGCAAGAACATATTCTATTTTTTTACCCATCTCCTCTAATATTTTGTCCAAAGCTTCAGCCTGAGCAACTGTTCTTGGAAATCCATCTAAAATAAATCCCCTCTGAGCATCCTCTTGACTAAGTCTTTCTTTTACCATACCAAGAATTATCTCATCTGGAACAAGTTGCCCCTTTTCCATATACTCTTTAGCTTTGACCCCAAGTTCTGTTCCTTTAGCTACATGCTCTCTTAACATATCTCCTGTTGAAATTTGAGGTATTACATACCTTTCTATCAAAATTTTTGCTTGTGTACCTTTACCTGCTCCTGGAGGTCCTAAAAATATAATATTCATAGCCCACCTCCTTATTTAATTTTTATTTTACTTTGTTTTATAAATGTTTCATACTGCCGGGTAAGTAAATGAGCTTCAATATGACCCATTACATCCATAGCAACACCAACTACAATTAAAAGAGAGGTCCCACCAAAATAGAAAGGAAGATTAAGTTTAGTAATTAAAAAAGTTGGTAAAACGCAAATAAAAGCTACATAAAAAGCACCTATAAGAGTGATCCTTGCTAAAATTTTATCAATAAATTCTTCAGTTGCCCTTCCTGGTCTTATCCCAGGAATAAATCCACCCCACTTTTTTAAATTGTCAGCTACATCCTTTGGATTAAAAATAACTGCTGTATAAAAATAGCAAAAGAAAATAATAAGAAGGGCAAAAAGAGCTTCATAAAATATAACACCTGGTCTTAAAAAGGCTGCCACCTTTTGAAAATAATCTACAGGAATAAAATTAGCTATTGTTGCAGGAAACATTAAAATTGAAGAGGCAAATATAGGAGGAATAACACCTGCAGTATTTATTTTTAAAGGAAGATAAGTACTTTGCCCGCCTATTATCTGACGCCCTACTTGTCTTTTAGCAGAATGAATAGGTATTCTTCTCTGAGCTAATTCCATAAAACAAGTAAAGGCTAAAATTCCCACAATAAGAGTAAGAATAAAAAATAGGGAAAATACTGAAAATTCACCTGTTTGGACGAATTTAAGGGTTCTTGCAATAGCTGGAAAGATACCAGCTACAATACCAGCAAATATTATTAAAGAAATTCCATTTCCTATACCATGTTCTGTAATTTGTTCACCTAACCAGACAAGAAACATAGTTCCTGCAGTAAGGCTAATCATAGTAGTTATTCTAAAAAGCCATCCTGGTTCATTTACTATAGGAATACCATTAGGAGCCGTCATTCTTTCCAAACCTAAGGAAATACCAAAACCTTGGATTAAACAAATAACCACTGTTAAATAACGAGTATAATAAGCTAACTTTCTTTTTCCTTCTGGACCTTCTTTATAAAGTTCCTTTATAGAAGGATAAATCACGGTCATTAACTGTAAAATAATAGATGCACTAATATAAGGCATTACTCCAAGAGCACAAATTGAAAATCTTCTTAATGCTCCTCCTGAAAAGATATCTAAAAACCCGAAAAGGGTTCCACTTGCTTGTTTAAATAAACTTAAAAATGCTTCTCCATTTATTCCAGGAGTAGGAACATGAACAGCAAAACGATAAATCGCAAGCCCAAGAAATAAATAAAAGAGCCTTCTTTTTAATTCAGGGATATTGGCTAAACTTAAAAGACTTTCACGAGTGTTCACTCTATTTTCTCTCCAGACCTTAAACCTTAACTATTTCTACTTTACCACCAGCTTTTTCAATTTTTTCTTTGGCAGTTTGAGAAATAGCATTAACTCTTACAATTAAAGGTATATTAATTTCTCCTTCTCCTAATATTTTAATAAGTTTGTTTTTACCTTTTAAAAAACCTCTTTCTTTTAAACTATTATAATCAACTACCTCATTGGGCTGAAATTTTTTTACTAAATCCTTTATATTTATTATTTTATATTCAACTTTAAAAGGATTTTTAAACCCTCTTTTAGGAGCTCTTCTTATGAGAGGAGTTTGTCCTCCTTCAAACCAAGGAGCAATATCAGGCGATTTACGAGCCTTTTGCCCCTTATGACCTCTGCAGGAAGTTTTACCATGCCCAGAACCATGCCCTCTTCCAACCCTTTTTTCTTTATGTTTTGATTTAGGGAAAGGTTTTAAATTTTCAAGGGTTATAAGCTCACTCATTTAACTCCTCCACCTTTACTAAGTGTTCTACCTTTCTTATTAAGCCTCTTATCATGGGATTTTCCTCCCTTATAATACTCTGACCAATTCTTCTTAATCCCAACCCTTTTAAAGCCTCTCTTTGATCAGGTTTTCTTCCATATTTGCTTCTTACCAAAGTTATTTTTAATCTTTTCATCATAACCTCACCTGAGCTAAAATTTCTTCGACAGCTTTCCCTCTTTTTTTACTTACATATTCTAAACTTTGAAGCTGAGATAAAGCTTTAAAAGTAGCTTTTACAAGGTTATGAGGATTACTACTCCCTATACATTTAGTAACTACATCAGTTATACCAGCTGCATCCATAATAGCGCGTACTGTTCCACCAGCAATAACACCAGTTCCTGATTTGGCTGGTTTTAGTAATATCTTTGTTGAGGCAAATTTAATCATTATAGAATGAGGAATGGTGCCTTTAACTATTGGAACTTCAATGAGATTTTTTTTAGCTTTTTCTATGGCTTTTCTTATGGCATCTGGAACTTCTGGAGCCTTGCCCAGTCCAAAACCAACCTTCCCTTTCCCATCCCCTACCACTACCAAAGCTGAAAATCTTAATTTTTTACCACCCTTTGTAACCTTTGTTACTCTATTTATCATTATTATTTTTTCTATAAATTCTTCTCCTACTTTTGCCAAAGCTTACCTCCTTTAAATTTTTAAAACTCTAATCCTAAAGCTCTTGCAGCATCAGCAAGAGCTTTAATTCTACCATGATATCTAAATCCACCTCTATCAAGACAAACTTTAGTAATTCCCTTTTCTAAAGCTTTTTTTGCTATTAACTCTCCTACTGCCTTTGCTACCTCAGTCTTTCCACCTTTTTTCTTTAGCTCTTCTAATTTTTCTCTTATTTCTGGGGAAAGAGACGATGCTGCAACCAAGGTATTTCCAATGGTATCGTCTATAATTTGTGCATAAATATGCTTACAGCTTTTATAAACACACAATCTTGGTCTTTCAGGGGTTCCAAAAATTTTTTTTCTAACTCTTTTTTTTCTTTTTAATCTTGCCTCTTCTTTTCTCTTACCTTTTTCAAGCTTAGCCATAAAGTTCACCCCTTTACTTATTTAGCACCCTTTCCTGTTTTACCAGCTTTTCTATAAATTACTTCTTCTGTATATCTAATGCCTTTCCCTTTATAAGGTTCTGGTGGTCTAAGCTTTCTAATATTTGCAGCAATCTGCCCAACTAATTCCTTATCTATTCCTTCTATAATAACTCTTACCTGAACATCTCCACTCCCTTTTTCAATCTTAGCTAAGACCCCTTCAGGTAATTTAAAATTAATAGGATGGGAATAACCTAAACTAAAAATTATTTCATCTCCCTTAAGCTCTGCTTTATAACCAAGCCCAACGATATCTAAAGATTTTTTAAATCCTTCAGTAACTCCAATTACCATATTATTTATTAAAGACCTTGCCAATCCTTGAAAAGCTTTTGCTTTCTTTTTAAGTTTTTTTCTTACCTCCTCCTGAAGAACAATTAAATTATTATCCTCAATATTAACTTTTACTAAAGGAGGTAATTTTTTAACAAGCTTACCCTTAGGACCTTCAACTTCAACAATTCCTTCTTCTTTAATTTGAATTTTAACCCCACTTGGTATTTTAATAGGTTTTCTTCCTATACGAGATATTTCTCCCATTTTAAAACACCCCTTTTACCAAATTTCACAAATAACTTCTCCACCTACTTTTCTCTTTCTTGCTTCGTGATCCGTCATAATTCCTTGTGAGGTAGAAACTATAGCAATACCAAAACCATCTAATACCTTAGGCAAATCTCTGTAACCTTTATATATTCTTCTCCCAGGTTTACTTACTCTTTTAACTCCTGCTATAACTGGGCGCTTGTTCTCATCATATTTAAGAACTATCTCAATTTTAGGTTGTGTTTCCTCTTTAATATATTTAAAATCTTCTATATAACCTTCTTCTTTTAATATTCTTGCTATTTCTAATTTCATTTTAGAAGCAGAAACAATAACACTTTTATGCCTTGCCATTAAGGCATTTTTGAGCCTTGTCAACATATCACCAATTGGATCTGTCATCATGCCTTATTCCCTCCTACCAACTTGCTTTTCTAACTCCAGGAAGTTTCCCTTCAGAGGCTAATTTTCTAAAACACATTCTACAAAGACCAAATCTCCTTATATATCCTCTTGGTCTTCCGCAGATGGAACAACGATTTCTTTCTCTAACCTTAAATTTTGGCTCCCTTTTTGCTTTTTCTATTTGGGCTTTTCTTGGCATTAAAATTACCTCCTAAATGGCATACCTAATTCTCTTAAAAGTTCATATGCTTCTTCATCTGTCTCAGCTGTGGTAACAATAGTAACACTCATACCCTTTATTTTTTCCACTTTACTTGAATCTACTTCTGGGAAGATAGTATGATCTGCTATACCAAAGGTATAATTACCTCTCCCATCAAATCCTGATCTTGAAAGACCTTTAAAATCCTTCACTCTGGGTAAGGCAACATGAATGATTCTTGCCAGAAAATCATACATTCTATTTCTTCTTAAAGTTACTGCAACTCCAATGGGAACCCCTTTTCTTAATTTAAACCCAGCTATAGATTTTCTTGCTTTACAAATTTTAGGCTTTTGTCCTGTAATTTGAGCAAGTTCAACTAAAGCTTGATCAATAATTTTGGGATTAGCTGTAGCTTCCCCCAATCCCATATTTACACATATTTTTTCAATTTTTGGAACTTCATAAATATTTTTATAGTTAAACTTTTCCATTAGCCTTTCCCTCACCTCATTAAGATAATATTCTTTTAACCAACTCATTTTTTACTCCTTTACTTCAATTATTTCTCCACACTTTTTACAACATCTCACCTTAGTTCCATCTTCAAGAAATTTCCTACTTACCTTTACACCCCTTTTACATTTAGGGCAATATATCATCAAATTTGAAACATGAATTGGAGCAGGTTTTTCTATAATCCCTCCACTGCTATAAGGTGTAGGTTTCATGTGCTTTTTTACTATATTTACTCCTTCAACAACTGCTCTTCCTTTTCTTGGGAAAACTTTTAACACTTTTCCAATTTTTCCCTTATCTTTACCAGTTATTACTACAACCATGTCGTTTTTTCTTATATGAACTTTTGCTTCGTGAGGTTTAGGTAAATTTTTGCTAACTCCTTTTTTTATCATAAATCTTTCTCCTTTAACTTTTATACTACCTCTGGGGCTAAGGATATAATTTTCATAAAACCCTTTGTTCTTAACTCTCTTGCTACAGGTCCAAAAATACGAGTTCCAATAGGTTCTTTATACTGATTAATTAAAACTGCTGCGTTTTCATCAAATCTAACAAGGGTTCCATCAGGTCTTGTCACTTCTTTTTTTGTTCTAACTATTACAGCCCTTACCACGTCTCCTTCTTTTACTTTGGAATTAGGAAGCGCTTCTTTTACAGAAGCAACAATTATATCTCCTACGGATCCGTATTTTCTACCAGGTCCTCCTAATACACGAATACACATTATTCTTTTTGCACCTGAATTATCAGCTACATTTAAATATGTTTGCTGTTGAATCATACCTCACCACCCTCCTCAAAAACCTCTTCTAATTCAACAACTTTACCCCTTTCTAATATTTGTCTTACCCTCCATCTTTTTCTACGAGAAAGTGGTCTTGTTTCTTCTATTAAAACCTTATCCCCAACTCTACACTCATTATTTTCATCATGAGCCATATATTTTTTTCTTCTTTTCACATATTTCCCATATAAGGGATGTTTTATCAGTGTTTCTACCATCACCACAACTGTTTTATCCATTTTGTCACTTACCACAGTTCCTATAAATTGCTTTCTTTTCCCCATATTAATTCTCCCAAAATTATCTAATATTAAGTTCTTTTTCTCTTAAAATGGTTAAAATTCTTGCAATATCTCTTTTAACCTGTCTAATTCTCATAGGATTTTCAAGTTTGTGTATAGTTTTTTGAAATCTTAAATTAAATAGTTCTTCCCTTAGTTGGGATAATTTTTCTTTTAATTCAGGTATAGAAAGTTCTCTTAATTCATGAGCTTTCATTAAATTTCCTCCCTACTAATAATCTTACATTTAAAAGGCATTTTACTGGCAGCAAGTCTTAAAGCCTCTTTTGCAACTTCTTCTGGAACTCCAGAAATTTCATAAATAATTTTACCTGGTTTTACAATAGCTACCCATCCTTCAACCGCTCCTTTACCTTTACCCATGCGGGTTTCTGCAGGTTTTTTAGTAATAGGTTTATCAGGAAATACTCTAATCCATATTTTTGCACCCTTTTTAGCTGTCCTTACAATAGCAACTCTTCCAGCTTCCAATTGCTGAGCTGTTAAATAGCCTCCTTCTAAAACTTTTAATCCATATTCTCCAAATTCTAAAGTATGTCCGCAAGTAGCTTTCCCTCTAACTCTACCTTTTTGTTGTTTTCTATATTTTGTTTTTTTGGGCTGAAGTAACATTTTCTCACCTCTTTAACTTTATATTACAATTTTTTCTTGTTCACCTCTCTCAGGTAATACTTCACCTTTAAATATCCAGACTTTTACACCTATGTTTCCGTATTTTGTAATAGCCTCTGCAAAACCATAATCAATATCAGCTCTTAATGTTGATAAAGGAACTCTTCCCACTCTGTACCATTCACTTCTTGCAATTTCAACGCCTCCCAATCTTCCTGAGCACTGAACCTTAACTCCTTGTGCTCCAAATCTCATAACTAAAGTAACTGCTCTTTTCATAGCCCTTCTAAAAGAAACTCTTCTTTCTATCTGAGTAGCAATATTTTCAGCAACAAGCTGAGCTTCAAGCTCCGGTCTCCTTACTTCATTAACCAAAACCTCTATTTCTTTATTTTTGGTAAGCTCTAATAATTCTTTTTTAATTTTTTCTATTTCTGCTCCTTTCTTACCTATTATAATACCTGGGCGGGCAGAATGTATTATTGTTCTTACTTTATTTGAAGCTCTCTCTATCTCAATTCTTGCAATTCCTGCATGAAAATAATTATCTTTTAAATATTTTCTTATCAAATAATCTTCATGCACATATTTAGCAAATTCTGAAGGCTTAGCAAACCAGCGAGAGTCCCAAGTTTTTGTAATACCAATTCTTAATCCTATAGGGTTAACTTTCTGCCCCAAGATTTACCTCCTTTTTCTCTTTTTTTCTAAATCTTTTTCCTCAACAACCACTGTAATGTGGCTCATTCTTCTTAAAATTCTACTTGCCCTACCCCAAGCTCTTGGCCAAATTCTTTTTAAACGAGGACCTTCATTTACGTAAGCCTCTGTTACATAAAGTTTATCTACATCCATTCCATAATTATTTTCAGCATTAGCAATTGCACTTTCTAACACCTTTTTAATTATTCTTGCAGCCTTTTTAGGTGTAAATTGTAAAATATTTAGTGCTTCATCTATCTTTTTTCCCCTTATTAAATCAATCACTAACCTTGCTTTATAAGGAGAAATCAAAACATATTTAGCTGTTGCTCGGGCTTTCATTTTTTTTCTCCTTTATTTTTTCTTTACTCCCTTAACTCTTCCTTTATCTGCAGGATGCCCTTTATAAGTTCTAGTAGGCGCAAACTCTCCTAATTTATGCCCTACCATATTTTCTGTTACATAAACAGGAACAAATTTATGTCCATTATGCACTGCAAAAGTAAGTCCAACCATTTCAGGAATTATAGTTGATCTTCTACTCCAAGTTTTTATTGGCTTTTTATCTCCAGTTTCTTTAGCTTTTAAAACTTTTTTTAATAAATGTTCATCTACAAAGGGACCTTTCTTCTTTGATCTTGGCATTCAAATCACCCCCAGACACTTACTTCCTTCTCTTTAAAATGAATTTATCAGATGGTTTTTTCTTACGAGTTTTCAACCCTTTGCATAACCATCCCCAAGGAGAACAGGGATGTCTTCCGCCGTGAGATCTACCTTCTCCTCCTCCTAAAGGATGATCAACAGGATTCATAGCTACACCCCTTACATGAGGTCTTCTTCCAAGCCATCTTGCCCTTCCTGCTTTACCAAGAGTTATGTTTTCCCAATCCAAATTTCCTACTTGCCCAATAGTTGCTTTACAGTCTCCATGAACAATTCTTATTTCACCGGAAGGAAGTCTCAATATTACATGATCTCCTTCTTTACCAAGTATTTGAGCAAAAGCACCCGCAGAACGAGCAAGCTGTCCCCCCTTTTTAGGTCTTACCTCTATATTGTGAACCATAGTTCCAACAGGAATATTTTTTAAAGGTAAAGCATTGCCTACTTTTATTTCCACATTCTCTCCAGACATAACTACATCGCCAACTTTTAACCCATGAGGAGCTAAAATGTATCTCTTTTCTCCGTCAGCATACTGAAGAAGGGCAATATTAGCTGATCTATTAGGATCATATTCCAAAGCTATAACCTTAGCTGGAATATTGTCTTTATCTCTTTTAAAATCAATAATACGGTAAAGTCTTTTATGTCCTCCTCCTCTAAATCTTACCGTAGTTCTTCCATAATTATTCCTACCTCCTGTCTTTTTTAAAGGCTCAACCAAGCTTTTTTCAGGCTCCTTTTTAGAAAGTTCTGGATCAACTAAACAATTCATAAATCTTCTACCAGGTGAGGTAGGTTTAAATTTTTTAATAGGCATTTTTCTCACCCCTTATTTATAAAGTTTCAAAAAATTCTATGGTTTGTCCTTCCGCAAGTCTTACTATAGCCTTTTTTCTTATTGAGGTCTTTCCTGGATTTCTTAATCCTCCCTTAGGTTTTCCTTTAACTCTTATGGTTTGTACATCTACTACTTTAACTTTAAACAGGTCTTCCACTGCCTTTTTTATCTCTATTTTATTAGCAGAGGGATCCACCCAAAAACTTACCTGATTATACTTTTCTTTTAAATACATAGATTTTTCTGTAATAATAGGTGCTAAAATAATTGTTCTTGGATCTCTCATCCTTTATCTCCTTAAACGTTCCTCTATTTTTCCTAAAACATCTTTTGCCAAAATTATATTTTGGTGGTTTAAAATATCATAAACATTTAATCCTTCAACTGCAAGAACCTTAACCTTAGGCAAATTATCTACACTCTTTTCTAATATTAAATTTCTTTCTGGCACTACAATTAAGACATCATTTATTCCTAAATTATCTAAAAAACCTTTTAAAACTTTTGTTTTAGGTTTATCTTTGAGAGGAAAATCTTCAGCCACATAAATCCTATTTGCTAAAGCTCTTGAAGAAAGAGCCATTTTTAAGCCTAATTTTCTTACTTTTTTATTTAATTTAAATTCATAACTTCTCGGTTTTGGACCATGAACTACTCCTCCTCCAACCCATTGAGGAGCTCTAATAGAACCCTGTCTTGCTCTTCCAGTATGTTTTTGAGGCCAAGGTTTTCTTCCCCCTCCCCTTACTTCTCCTCTTGTTTTAGTAGAAGCAGTTCCTGACCTCCATCTTGCCATCTGCCAGCGAACAACTTCATGCAGTAATCCAACCTTAGGGGTGACTCCATATAAATCAGAAGGTAATTCTATTTCACCAATCACATTAGCTGAGCTATCAATTAGTTTTGCTTTTATAGCCTCCATTTTTTAACTCCCCTTCTCTTTAAAATAAACCATCACATATCCATTGTTCCATCCTGGAACAGCCCCTTTAACTAAAAGTAAGTTCTTTTCTGGAATTATATCTACCACAGTTAAATTCTTAACTGTAACTGTCTCATTTCCGTAATGTCCTGGCATCTTCTTTCCTTTTATAACCCTTCCAGGAAAAGTGGTTGATCCACTTGAACCCTTTTTACGATGAACTTGTTTTGCACCATGACTCATAGGTTGTCTTGAAAAATTCCATCTCTTAATAGTCCCTGTAAACCCTCTTCCCTTTGAAGTACCTGTAATATCTACTTTAATACCTTTTTCTAAACCTAAATCAGAAAGAGAAATATATTGCCCTAGCTTAAATTGTGAAGGATCTTCTATTTTAAATTCTCTCAAAATATAAAATCCTGTTTCTAATCCTGCTTTTAAAAAATGTCCTATCATAGGAAAGGTACATTTGGTAAGTTTTTTAGGTTCAAAACCTAATTGTACTGCGTTATAGCCATCTTTTTCTACTGTTTTTACCTGGACTACTGCACAAGGACCTACTTGCAAAACAGTAACTGGTATAACATTTCCTTCTTCATCAAATATTCTTGCCATTCCTAATTTTTTTCCTATTAGTCCTTCAAGTTTCATTTTTCTTCACTCCCTTTTATACCTTTATTTCTACCTCTACTCCTGCAGGTAACTCAAGTTGCATCAAAGCATCTATAGTTTGTTGTGTAGGTTCTAATATTTCAATAAGTCTTTTATGAATCCTTACCTCAAATTGTTCTCTTGAATTTTTATCAATATGCGGTGATCTAAGTATGGTCCATCTACTTATTTTAGTAGGCAGTGGAATAGGACCCACTACCTTAGCTCCGGTTTCTTTAGCCGTATTTACAATACTCGTTACAGATTTATCAAGTATTCTATGGTCAAAGCTTTTTAGCTTTATTCTTATCTTCTGTGTAGGTATCATATTTTAAACCTCACACCTCTTTATTCTAAAATTTTTGTAACAACCCCTGCTCCAACTGTTCTTCCACCCTCTCTTATGGCAAACCTTAAACCCTCCTCTAATGCAACAGGCTTTATTAACTCAACCTCTAACTCCACATTATCCCCAGGCATAACCATCTCCACTCCATCAGGTAACTTTATAACCCCC
>CAZZLG010000011.1:0-8261 GCA_964654865.1 uncultured Thermodesulfatator sp. | reverse complement strand
ATAAAACTATTAAAATTTGATTTTCTTTATATTTTCCAAAAACAATATTAGGTGTATGAAAATGCTCCTTTAAAAATAGAGAAAAGTCTTTTAAAAGCAGATCAGTAATCTCAGCTCCTAAGGTTAAGGAAAGAAAAGAATAATCTTCTATTTCAAGAAGAAGGAGAGCGATATCTTCTATAAATTTTTCTTTTGCCTTATTTATAAAATCCTGTAGGGTATCAAAAAAAGCTTCCTTAGACAAAAATTCAGTAAGAGAATCAATTTTAATATTTAGATATAAATTAAAAGTTTTGTCAAAAGTATTTACATGATCTATTAGTAAGTTTTCTAATAATTCTATAAGCTCATAACTCAAGTCTAACTTGTGGATATCACTTTTAAAAATGAAGTATTCTAATTTTTTTCTAATTAATTGGTGATCTCTTTTGTGAAATTCTAAGTCTGGATACTTAAATTCTTTCATTAAATTTTCTTCTTTATTAAAATAATCTTCTAAAAGGAACACAAACTGATTTAAAAATTTATGAACTTTTTCAGGCTTATTTTCTTTTAGAGCATTTTTAACACTTTCTAAAGAATTAAATAAATTTTCATACTCTCTTTTAATTTTTGAATTTTTTAAAAAAATAAATTTACTCAAAATAAACTTCTCCACGATTTTTACTATATCATATCGACTGATTCTAAAAACATATTAAAAATTTTTTAACCAAAATTTTTGGGTTTGCTCTCACAAGTTTTTAATAAAAGTAGATTTTATAGAGTAAGAAATTGGATCTTCAAGAAAATTTAAGGCTTTGCTTAGTTGTTGTTCAGATCCTATAAGTATTAAAATATCCTTTTCTTTAAGAGAAAGATTAGCAGAGGGATTAACTATAAATTCTCCCTCTCTTTTTATAGCTATAATTGTAGCTCCTGTTTTAGATCTAAGATCAAGAGCTCTAATAGTTAGTCCGATTAGGGGACTTTCTTTTTTAATTAAATAGGTTTCGGTAGCCACATCTTTTAAAAATTCTAAACTTTCAATACTTTCTAAAAATGGTTTTTCTAGTGTTCTAAAGGCTTTATAGTAATTTTTTCTGAGAGCCTCTAAAAGTTCAAAAATTACATTTCTTGGAATTTTGTAATGGTGAAGAACTTTAGCAAATATTTCTATGGAGGCTTCAAATTCTTCAGGTATTACTTCATTGGCTCCAAGTTTTATTAAATCTTCAATTTCTGCTACAAATCTTGTTCTTACTATAATATAAAGATCTGGATTTTCTCTACGAGCAAGGAAGACAATTTTCCTCGCAGAGATATTATCTCCAATAACAACAACTAAAGTTTTTGCTGTTTTAACTCCTAATTTTCTTAAAACTTCAACATTAGTAGCATCTCCAAAAAAGATAGGTTCTCCCTTGCTTTTATAGGTTTTTACTGTATTTGGATTAAGATCAATAATTACATAAGGAATTTTTAGAGTTTTTAAACCATACACAATATTTTGTCCTCCCACTCCATATCCTACAACAATGGTGTGCTCCTTTAAATAAGTTTTTTCTTCTTCTCTTTTTTCCTCTCTTATTTTTTTAAGTCTTAAATAGCTTTTGTAGGATATTTTTTCAAGGAAAAGATCGGTTAATTTATGAGACCAGTCAATTAAGAAAGGAGTTAAAAATAAAGTAACCATAGAGGAAGCTATGAAAAGTTGATACCAATTTTCTTCAAGCAGTCCATATTTTCTACCTTCTAAAGCTAGAACTAAAGAAAATTCACCTATTTGAGAAAGTATAAAACTACTTAATAGGGAAATCCTTAAACTTTTACTTATAAAAAGCGTAGAGAAAAAAATTACTACAAATTTAGTTAGAAAAATTAAAAGAACAATTAAAATAGTTAATTTTAAATTAGCAAAAAGAAAGTAAGGTTTCAAAAGAAGACCTACAGAAATAAAAAAGATAGCCATTAACAAATCTTTTAAGGGTTTTATTTCAGCTAAGGTTTGAAGTGCATATTCTGATTCAGAAATAACAATTCCTGCTAAAAAAGCTCCTAAGGCTAAAGAAAGCCCTAATTTATAAGAGAAAAAAGCTGTTCCTAAGGACAATACTAAAATAGTCATAAGAAACAATTCTCTGCTACGGGTTTTTACGATTTGATGCAAAATCAAAGGGAAAAAATAAAGAGCAGCTATGAAAGTAAAGCTGAGTATAGCTAAGGATTTACTAAAAATAAAGAGAATATTTTTTATAGACCCCTTTTCTTCACCTAAAATAGGAATAAGAAGCATTATAAGTATTACGCATAAATCTTGAAAAATTAAAATCCCAAAGCAGACTCTACCATAAGAGGTGGTAAGCTCTCCTTTGTCCATCAAAATTTTTAATACCAAAGCAGTACTACTCATAGCAATGAGAGAGCCAAAGAAAATGCCAGTTTTTAAGGATTTCTTGAGAAAAAGTAAAGTGATAATGGAGACGATAAAAATGGTTAATCCCACTTGAAATAAGCCAGCAAATAAAATTTCCCTTCTATAGGATGTTAACTTTTTTATTGAAAATTCAACTCCAATAAGAAACATTAAAAATATGATCCCAAATTCTGCAAAGGTTTCAATTAGACGGTAATCAGAAATTAGTCCCAAGAGCGAAGGTCCTACTATAACTCCTGTAAGTAGAAAACCAATGATAGGAGATATTTTAAATCTTATAAAGAACGCACTTATTATAATGGCAAATAAAAAAATAATGAGAAAGCTTTTAAGAAATTCAAAAAGCATATATTGAAATAATAATTCAAAAATTTTTTAAAATGAATAGAGGGGGAGAACCCCCCAAAGAAAATTTTTTTAGAGAACTATATCTTCCTCATCAAGATTATAAATTTTTAAAAGTTTAATTTGAAAGTAAAGATCTTCACCTGCTAAAGGTGGATTTAGATCAAGAACAAGTTCAGTATCTGTTACTTTTACTATGGTAGCTGGAAAATTCATTTCTCCTCGTGGCGTATCTACTATAAGATTTAACATTAATCCTTCTTCTGGTTCTACATCAATACTTAAAGCATCTCTTGGAATAGTTCTAACTAAATTTTCATCTCTTGGACCAAAAGCCTTATCAGAAGGAATTAAAACTTCTTTTTCTTCTCCTTCTTCCATTCCGACAAGAGCTTCAGAAAGTCCGGGGATAATCTCAGGAGAGCCCACTTGAAAAATAAAAGGTTCTGCATTATAGGTATTTTCAAAAATCTCCCCGTTTTTTAATTTCCCAATACAATGAATGCTTACTACATCACCTATTTGAACCTTACGCATCTTTAACTCCTTTGAATTTAAATTTGATAGAAGTTGAGATTTTAGAGGATAGGACTCTAAAAACTCAATCTTCTATCTTAAAAAGTAGAGTAACACATAATAAAAAAATTACAAGCTTAAGGGATTTTAGCTTTAATTTTTTGCTTAGTTAAAACAACTAAACAAAAACAAGCTATAGCTTCAATTTGGAGAGATTCCATTAATCCCTCTGTAGTTTTTGCTTTTATTCCTACATTTAAAGGATCAATTTTTAGCTTTTCAGAAAGTAAATTTTTCATTTTTTCATAAAAAGGGGAAAGCTTCGGCTCATCACATATAAAGGTTAAATCTACTTGGGAAACTTTAAATCCTCTTTCTTCTACAAGTTTTAAAGTTTTTTCAAGAAGTTTTAGACTATCTATATCTTTATATTGAGGATCTTTGTCAGGAAAAATAGTTCCTATATCAGGAAGACCAGAAGCTGATAACATCGCATCTATAAGAGCATGAAGTCCCACATCACCATCTGAATGTCCTAAAAGACCCTTTTTAAAAGGTATTTCTATTCCACAAAGTTTTAATTTTCTCCCAGGAACTAATTTGTGAAGGTCAAATCCTATAGAAATTTTAAAATTCATTCTATTATTTTTAAAACCTTTGCTCCTTTAATTTTTTTATTTTTTATATCTTTCAAAGCCTGGTTAGCAGATTCAAAGGGATAAACTTCTATTTCTGGTTTAATATTAAAAGTCTCTACAAGTTGTAAAAACTCTTTAATATCCTTTCTGGTTACATTAGCTACACTTTTAATTTCCTTTTCTAACCAAAGATCACGAGCATAATCTAAATTTAAAAAGGTATCCTTATCTTTATCTTCTTTTCTTATGGCATTTATTACGAGTCTTCCTCCAGGAACAAGGTGTTTTAAGATAGATAGAGGGGGTTCCCAAACAGGAGTTGTATCTATAGCGCAATGAAGTCTTTGAGGAGGCTCCTCCTCTATATCTCCTACCCAAAAAGCCCCAAGACTTAAAGCAAGTTCTTTCTGTTTGGGATTCCTTGCAAATACAAAAACTTTAGAAAAAGGAAATAAGGCTCTAATAGTTTTTAAAACAAGATGTCCAGAAGCACCGAAACCTACAAGTCCTATATTTTGTTCATCTCTTGGATTGGCTAATTTTATAGATCTATAACCTATGGCTCCAGCACAAAAAAGGGGAGCACATTCTTCATAAGAAAAGGTTTTAGGTAAGGGAAAAGCAAAATTTTCTTTTATTTTGAAATAATCTGCATAACCTCCATGAACATCTTTCCCTGTGGCTTTAAACTGAGAACAAAGATTTTCTAAGCCTTTTTTGCAATATTCACATTTTTCACAAGAAAAATAAATCCACCCAGCTCCAACTCTATCACCTATTTTAAATTTGGTTACTTCTTCACCTATTTTAAATACCTCTCCTACTATTTGGTGTCCAGGAATAATAGGAAAAAAGGATGGTTGGACTCTGCCTTCAATTTCGTCTATTTCAGTATGACAAACTCCGCAAGCATAAACTTTTATAACGATTTCATCCTTTGCTGGTTCAGGATCATCTAATTCTACTAATTTTAAAGGGTTAGTATCTTCAGATATGTAATTAATTGTCTCTATTACCCAAGCTTTCATAATTTTTAAAATTTTAATACAAGAAATTTAATTTTAAATTATAAAAATTGAATTGAAAAAATTGAAAAGTAGAATATCATAAAAATTAAAATGAGCATAAACAAAGTTATACTTATTGGAAGACTTGGAGCAGATCCAGAAATTAGATATACCCTTGATGGAAAACCAGTAGCCACATTTAGAATAGCAACCAACGAAGTAATAATAAGAGACGGAGAAAAAGAGGTTCTTACTGAGTGGCATAGAATTGTTGCCTTTGGAAGACTTGCTGAAATTTGTGGAGAATACCTATCTAAAGGAGCCCAGGTTTATATAGAAGGAAAATTAAGGACAAGAAAGTTTGAAGATAAACAGGGGAACCAAAGATATATTACTGAAATTGTAGCTAATATCCTTCAAATTCTTGAAAGAAAATCGCCACCCGATTTTGAATCCAAAGAAATTTCCTCGGTTCAGGGTTTTAAAAATATTTTAGAAGAAAGTCCTTTAGAAGAATTAGAAGAAAATTTATTAGATGAAGAAGACATCCCCTTTTAAAATTTATTGAACTAAGATCTTTTTGGTATTTTTATCTTGAGTAGTATTTTCTTGAGATTGAGACTTTTCTTCAAATTTAGGGTATAAATTTTCTATTTCAGCATCAGAAATTTCTTTAAATGGCTCATCAAGTTCAAAAATCTGTCTTATTAAACTTATAGCATACTTTCCTTCTTCATGATAACTTTTTTTGATAAAATTAATAGGATAGTAAATAAGTTTTTGAACTAAAGATTGGGTTAATATTTCTATAGCTTCTTTTTCTTCTTTAGAGAGATTTTTAAGTTTTTTTAAGGTCTTAGCAAGTTCATTTTGTCTTAAAGTTTCTACCTTTTCACTTAAAGCTCTTAGAGTAGGATAAAAATCAAGCTCCTTAAGCCATTTTTGAAATTTAAAAACCTCGGTTTCTATTATTACTTGTGCTCTAAGAGCTTCCTTTTTTCTTTCTTTTAAATTTTCTTCTACTACAGATTTGAGATCATCTATATCATAGAGATAAACATTTTCAAGCTTATTAACTTCAGGCTCTACATCTCTTGGGACAGCTATATCAATTATAAAGAGAGCTCTATATTTTCTTGGTTTTAAAATAGAATTTACCATGTTTTTAGTAATAATGCAGTTTGGCGCTCCGGTAGAAGAAATAACTATATCAGCTTTTATTAAAGCCTGAGGAAGTTCATCCAAAGAGTAGGCTTCTCCTTTAAATTTTTCTGCTAACTCAACAGCTTTAGAAAGGGTTCTATTAGCAAGGATCACTTTTTTAACTCCTTCTGAGACAAAATGCATACAAGCAAGTTCTGCCATCTCTCCAGCACCAACCAAAAGAATAGTTTTATCCCTTAAGGAGCCCAATATTTTTTTAGCAAGACTAAAGGCTGCATAACTTATAGAAACAGCCCCTCCACCTATTCCAGTTTCAGTTCTTACTTTTTTAGCTACAAAAAAGCATTTGTGAAGTAATCTGTTTAAAACTATACCGGATGTGCGATAATTCAAAGCATCTTTATATGCAGATTTAATCTGCCCAAGAATCTGAGGTTCTCCAATTACCATAGAATCAAGTCCACAGGCTACATTAAAAAGGTGCTTCACTGCTTTCTCATTCTCCAAAAAATAAAGATGGGGTTCTAAATCTTTCCATTTAAAAGATGATTCTTTTTCTATAAATGAGGAAAAATCTATTAAAAATTGATTTTTTTTATCAGGATCCAAAACAAAGTAAAATTCAACTCTATTGCAGGTAGATAAAAACAAACCTTCTTTAAAAGAGAAAATATCTTTTTTAATTTTTTCTAAAGGATGAGAAGAAAGATTTTTAAAAGCAAGTTTTTCTCTTATTTCAACAGGAGCTGTTTTATGGTTTAAACCAATTAATAATATCACAATATCAAGACCCATAGGTATGAAACCCCTTGGAAAATAAATTTATCACAAAAAAACTAATAAACCATATACTAAATCCTAATAAAAACATGTAAGAAGCCTTTTTACCTCTCCAGCCAATTAAAACCCTCTGGTGTATTAAAACTGCATAAATTAACCATAGTATTAAGGTTATAACTTCCTTAGGAGACCATCTCCAATAATTCCCGAAGGCAATCTCACTCCAAACAGCTCCACTTATCATAGCAAAAGATAAAAAAATAAATCCTAAGTAAAGGCATTTTTCAGTAACTCTGTCTAAGTATTCAAGGGGAGGAAGCTTTCTAAAAAAAATCCCTAAATGCTTTTTTTTGATTTCTCTTTCTTGCAAAACATACATCAAAGAGGTAACTACCCCGAAAAGTAAAAATCCATGAGAAAAAAGTCCTGTAAAGGCATGTAAAGGAAACCATAAACTTTTAAAATGAGGGCTAAAGGGAGAAAATATTTCTTGAGGAAAAAAATAAGAAAGAAGTAATAGCATTAAAACAATAGGTAAAAGAAAAAAACCTACCGCATAAATTTTTATAGGAGAGATAGTAAATAGAAAATAAATTAAAACCAGTTCCCAAGAAAGAAAGTTTAGAATATATTTAAAAGAAAGAAGAGAGGTAGTAAAAATTTGATAAATCTTTAAAGCCCAAAAGAGGTTATGGAAACAAAACCCCACTAACAAAACCAGCTGAGCATATCTTAAAGCTTCTTTTTTAAGGCTTTTAAAATAAAAACCAAAACCTATAAAAGAAATTAAATATACGCAAAAACTTAAAAAGAAAAACAAATCAGCCATTTAGTAATATTTTTATTTCTTTTTAACAATATACACAGAACAGGGAGCAAAACTTACTACCTTTGCAGTAGTACTACCAAGAGTATATCTTATAATATCAGGTCTCACACCTCTTGCCCCCATAATTAGCATATCTGCTTCTTCACCTTCAACAAAATTAAGAATCGCCTCAGCTATAGAATAATCAGTTATTACTTCTTCTTTTATAACAAAATCATCTTTGACTTCATTTTTGGCTTCTTCTAATAATTTTTTTGCCTTTTCCATCTCTTTTTCTTCTTCTTCTTTGCTCATTCCCTCTCTTTTACGAATTACATAAAGTAGGATCAATTCATCAATTACCTCTTTTAAAAATTTTTTAGCTACTTTAAGACCTTCTTTTGCATCCAGAGACCCATCATAAGCTATTATTACCTTCATTCCTTCCTCCTGCAATTTTTATGTTAAGGTTTGTTTAACACATTTTGTTTTGTATAATAAAACAAAAGCTTATAAGTTAGAGAGGGACAGGGACTCCATTTCTTGTAGGCCTTTGAGCCTCCAAAGGAGTATGTCCCTCTGTCCCT
>CAZZLG010000010.1:0-5010 GCA_964654865.1 uncultured Thermodesulfatator sp. | reverse complement strand
ACAAAATCATATTGCTGATAAGCCCTGATAATTAAAAAATTTTTGTGAAAGGGCAAATTAAAATATTGCCAAAGTCCATATTCTAAAGTATGAGTTTTGTTACTAATCAAGTCTTCATAATCAAATTGGGGGATACTAGTTTCACTTGGTTTAGAACGATAAAAATAAGTAGCATAAGGCTTTAGGGTGTGTAAAAATTTTAAATTTTTATTAAAAATAGTTAAAAAATCATAATATTTAGAAAGAAGTAGATAAGAATTTATTAAAAATTCATAATAACTTCGGTTTATACTGCTATCTTCAAAACCTTCTTTTTCTCTTAAGTTATAAAAACTGAAATTATAATTAAAGCTTGCTGAATTAAAAAATATGCCAATCTTAAAAGGATAGGTAATACCCACTTTGGTATCAATTTTATCTCCGTAATAACCTTCTTTTCTGTATGTATAAAGATACTTTAAAGATGCTTCAGGAAAAAGGATATCAAAAATGCTGGTAGGTAAAAAGTTAAATTTTAAGTTAAAAAGGGGCTGTAAAATGGTATCGCTGTCAAGTGCTCCGTGATAATCTAAATAGGTATTTTCAAGTCTTGCGTATAAACTATTTCTGTAGTATTGGATCCAAAATTTTGAAGTTCTATACTCTTGTGCCTTATCTTCTATATCTCTATTAAATCTTTCCAAAATTTGTGTTCTTGTATTTGTATAACCACCTTCTCCCACATCAAATTCTTCTAAAAACCCTCTCTCTGATACCACATCAAAATCTAAATGCATATCTAAATTGGGCTTTAATCCATAATCTATCTTACCAACAACCCACCATTTATTTTTTTCTGGTTTTTCTTCAATAGCATATCCTTCCTTCGCTATATCTTTTAGATATCTAATTTTCATAAGCCCTTGGAATTCTTTTTCAATTTTGAATTGGTTCTCTATATCCATCAATATTCCTCTTTTAGTAAGGTAAAAGGGGGATATAGTAAAATCTATCTGATCTGTAATAACCCAAAAAAAGGGTATTTGTATTCCAAATCCTAATCTACTCCCTTGAGAAAATTTAGGAGTTAAAAATCCTGTTTTTCTGGGAACAGTTATTGGCAAATTAACTTTGGGAATATAAACAGCCTTAGGAAAATAACCTACAGGAACCTTCTTAATTTTAAATTTAGTAGCTTCCCCACTACTTATACCTTCTGGTGTTAATAAAAAATTGTCAACTTCTAAACTCCAAGGGGGGAAATCTTTTTCATTTTCACAATCAAACTCACAAGTAGTAATAAGAGCTTTTTTAGCAAAATACTCATTTAATGCATTTTTACGAAAATCTATAGCTTTTATTCTTATTTGCTCTTTTTTAAAAAAAATAAAGGCTTTATCTGCCCAAATTTCTTCATTTCTTAAATCTAAAAATCCCTTATTCCCTTCAGCAGTAGTATTTTTTTGGAAATCAAAAATCTTAAAATTTTCTAAAATTAAAAACTCAGTTTCAACCTCATATTTAACTTCTTTAGCCCAAATTAAAAATTCTTTACTATTTATAACTACATCTCCTTTAGCAATGACAATTTCTGGTTTGTGGAAAACTTCTATTTTTTGAGCTGTAATTTCAAAATGTTTTTTATAAGCTGAAAAACAAGGAGATGTAGTAAAAGAAAGAAAAATAATAATAATTATAATAAAATTCCATAAATAAATCATTCACTTGTTTTTAAAAAATTATTCTTCCTCTTCTTCACCTTCTAAAATTTCTTCTACCTCTTCTTCTCCAGCTTCAAGTTCTTCTTCTTGCTCCTCATCTTTCATAAGAAGCATAGTTAAAAACTCGCCTACATGAGTTTTTTCTTCTCTTGCTATGTCAAGAAAAACAGCTTTTAAGTTTTCATCTTCGGTCATAGCTGCCAGTTGTTCATAAAGATTAATAGCATCAAGTTCTGCAATAATAGCCACTCTAAGAATCTGTTTTTCCAGATCTTCATCCTCAATTTTTGTAAGATCAAAGGGAATTTTTGAAAGCATATTCTCCTCCTTTAAAAGCTTTTGAATTTTTATTGTAGCCTATAGAGACTTAATTTTCAAGTAAAAAATTTAAATTAAACTTTTATTAATAGACCACTTTTAAACGGATTCCTTCAAAGGTTTCTAATAATAAAGATAAATGTTCATAAGAAGGATCTATTTTATATCCGTTTATCTCAAAGCATACTAAAGAATCTGGATATTTTAAATAAAGTTGGATAGGTAGCCCTGATTCTAAATTTTCTTCCTTTATCAAAAAATTCTTTAAATATTCTAAGTTTTCTTCTTCAATACTTTCAGAGGAAAAAAGAATACTTAATCTTCCGTTTTTAAAAAATTTTAAATCTTTTAATTCTGCTAAGTCTTCTATCAAAAGGATTTTGTTTTCTTCTTCTTTATCTATTTCTCCTTTAAACCAAAGCATTGCCCCCTCTTTTAAAAGGTGTATATATTGATTATATAGATCAGGGAAAACAAGAGCTTTTAAGGATGACCTTTCATCTTCTATTTTTATTATAGCCATTTTTTCTTCGTTTTTTGTGCTTTTTATTTTTATTTCTGAGATAACTCCAGCTACAATAATTTTTGTTCCTTCCTCAAATTCTTTTATCTTTTCCACATAATAAGAAGAAAAAACATTAATCCATTTTCTAAATCTTCTCATGGGATGGTCGGTAAAATAAAAGCCTAAAGCGGATTTTTCAAAATTCAATTTCTCATCTAAATCCCACGGAGGAACTTCTTCTAAATTAAAAGTTTTATCTAAGCTTAGTAGAGCTGTTTGTTTAAAAAGGTCAGAAAATTTAGCTTGGTTTGAAATGGAAAGAACTGAGGAAAGATTGTGCATAAGTTTAGCTCTATTAGGTTCTAAACTATCAAAAGCACCTGCTTTAATCAAAGCCTCTATGGTTTTTCTATTTACTTTCTTAGTATCCACTTTATTACAAAAATCTATAAAAGATTCATAGGGTCTTTTCCTTAAAATTTCGTTAACCGCTTCTTCTCCTACATTTTTTATAGCATAAAGCCCTATTCTTATAGCTAATCCTTCTACTGTGAATCCTGCTTCACTTTTATTTATGTCTGGTGGTAAAATTTTTATTCCCATTTCATTAGCTACAGACAAATATTTACTAACCTCTTCACTTTTGTTAGCGGAATAGGTAAGAATACCTGCAATAAAATATACGGGATAATGTGCTTTTAAATAGGCAGTTTGATAGGATATAAGAGCATAGGCTGCTGAATGGCTTTTATTAAATCCGTAGTCTGCAAATTTTTCAATTAAATCAAATACCTTTTCAGCTACCTCAAGAGGTATATTTCTTTCAATGGAGCGAGAAATAAATTCTTTTTTCAAACTTTCCATCAGTTCTTTTTCTTTTTTACCTATAGCTCTTCTTAGTAAATCTGCCTCTCCTAAGGTATAGCCCGCAAATGTTCTTGCTATTTCCATTACCTGTTCCTGATAAACTATTATTCCGTAAGTCTCTTTTAAAACGGGTTCTAAAAGGGGATGCAAATATTCTGGCTTTCTTTTACCATGCTTTGTTTCTATATATTGGTCAACTAATCCTCCTTCTAAAGGACCTGGTCTATACAAAGCTAATACTGCTATTAGGTCATTAAAATCCGTAGGTTTAAGCCTTTTTAATAATTCTTTCATTCCGTCCGATTCCAATTGAAATACTCCATCAGTTTCTCCTCTTCTTAAAAGTTCATAAGTTTTTTCATCATCTAAAGGGATATCATCAATATTTATTTTTATACCTTCATATCTTTCTATAAGTTTTAAAGTATGATCAATAATAGTGAGGGTTTTAAGACCTAAAAAATCAAATTTAATTAAACCTACAGTTTCGCAAGCCTTCATATCAAATTGAACAAGTATTTCCCCTTCTTCTCCTTTCATCAAAGGCGCAACTTCTGTAATTGGTCTTCCTGCTATAACTACTCCTGCTGCATGTTGGCTTACATGTCTTGGTAATCTTTCAAGTTTCTTGGCAAGCTCAAAAAGCTTTTTTATTTTTTCAGATTTTTTAATTAATTCTTTAAATTCTTCTCTTTGTAATTCCTTTTCTAAGGTTACATTTACCCCAGGACTTATCATTTTTGCTATGAGGTCTATTTCCTTGGGTTTAAATCCAAGAACTCTTCCTACATCTCTTACTACTTGCCTTGCTTTAAGTTGCCCAAAAGTTGCAATTTTAGCAATATACTCTTTTCCGTAATTGTTAGCTACGTATTCTATAACCTCATCTCTTCTTTCCATACAAAAATCTACATCTATATCAGGGAGACTTGGTCTTTCTTTATTTAAAAATCTTTCAAAAAGAAGCCCCCATCTTAAGGGATCTAAATTTGTAATTCCAAGAGCATAAGATGTAAGTGCACCTGCAGCAGAACCTCTCCCTGGACCAACAGGAATTCCGCGAGATTTTGCCCAATTAATAAAATCTGCCACAATTAAAAAATAACTTGCATATCCTTTCTCAATTATAATACCCATTTCATACTCTAATCTTTCCCAATATTTTTTCTCATCTTCCACAAGTTGTCCTTTGGCTTTAAGTTCATGAAGTCTTTTTTCTAATCCTTCTCTTGCCTTCTTAACAAAATAGCTTTCTACAGTTTGATCTTCCGGGATTCTTGCTTTGGGGAATAAAATTTCATCTGTTTTAATTTCTAAATTTACCTTTTCAAAAATCTCCATAGAATTAGTAATAGCTTCTGAAGAATAATTTTTAAATCTTTCTTTCATCTCTTCAGCACTTGCAAAGTAAAGTTTATCAGTTTTGAACCTAAATCTATCGGGATCGGAAATTTTATGCCCTGTTTGAATATATAAGAGAACTTCATGAGCAAGAACATCCTCTTTATCTAAGTAATGAGAATCTGCAGTAGCAACACATTTGATATCCAATTTTTCGGTTATCTCTAAAATACCTTCATTAACTTTTTCTTGTTCTGGTAAATCGTTTTTTTGAATTTC
>CAZZLG010000009.1:0-5951 GCA_964654865.1 uncultured Thermodesulfatator sp. | reverse complement strand
TTTATATAAATCTTCTAAAACTTTTTTAGTTTCTTCATACACTATGGATATATTTTTTTCTTCATTGTGAACAGGAATCACTAAGGATATTTTTCTCATTTTGAGAAATTATAACCCAAATTTTAATTTATTTTAACCTTTTATAAAAATTTTTGATAAGTATGTTAATTCTTTTTAAACCAGTAAAAATTTTGTCTTTTTGCTGGAGAAAAGGTAGTTTACAAACTTTATAAAATGCCTTTAGAGGGGCGCGACATTTTGAGCTCTTAGAAGGAAATTGTTAAAGCTCTTTTTAAAAATAGATACATTATAGGCTTTAGATTGCCTCTGTTTAGAAAAAGTTTTAAACCTAAAATCTTAGTGTTGCTTTAAGCCTTAGTGGATTTAAAAGAAGGTCAAGTCCGTCAAGGATGGATTTTACTAAAATATTGGCAGAACTTAAGGCTTCTACTGAACAACCCTCTTCAAGAAGCACTGCAACTCCAATCCTTGCAACCTTAAGCATGCTTCTATCATTATTCCCATTTCCAAAGGCTATCACTTGCTCAGCTCCAAGAGCCTTAACAAATTTTTCCTTTTGTAAGTCTTGATCTTTACCTTTTAAAATATGGACTTCACAATTTACTTCAGAAAGCTCCTCTTTTGCTTTTCCAAAAGTATCTGCAGTTAACACGTGGATTTTTAAAAATTCTGAGATTTTGTTTAGCCTTTCTTTGACGCCGGGGATAAGTTTTCCGTCAAAGGACAAGGTTCCGGTAAAATCAGCTACCAAATGCTCAAGTTTTACTAATCCAAAACCAGGAATTTCAAGTTCAAACATAAGCCTCCTCTAAAATTTATATTTTTTATTTAAATACTCTTTCCATCTTTTAAGCTTTTCATAAGAAACAGCTTGGCTAATAAATTCATGAGCTTCTTCTAGCCACTCAAACCTTTCCTCAGGAGTTAGTTTTGCGTATAACTTTAATTTTTCAGGGGATATATTAAAAGAATATTGAAAATTTTTTGCTCCCTTCTTACTCATAGGTCTTCTCTTTCTATTTTTTTCAAGTTCTTCAATTGCCTTAATATCAGCTATATCTTGAGGTCTCCCCGTTATAGCTTTTAATTGTTTTAAGTGCCTCTTTGACACTACAGGAATAGTAATTCCTTTTATTTGAAAATGTTCTAATTCCTTTTCTATTTCATTAAATGGAATTATTTCTTTTATAAATACATCTATTTCTTCTATTGGGTGAGATGGATTATAGAAAGTAAAAACGATCATATTTTTTTCTTTATACCAACTTTCTCTTAATTCAGGATTGATAAAGTCTTCTAATTTTACTGGTAGTTTTGGAATAAATTTAAGTTCTTTAATTGCTTCTATAAATTTATTAAGATTGTCAGTACTTAGTTCAACAATCAGATCAAGGTCAGCAGTAAGCCTTACAACCCCATGAAGAACAAGTGCAACTCCACCAATTACTGCGTATTTTACCTGTTTTTCAGCCAAAATTTTGAGTACTTTTTCATAAAACATTATATAAATATAAAATGTTTGTCAAATTATGCCAAGTATTTTTGTCTTTTCACCCTTATCCCTTTGACCAAATTTAAAAAAATGGTATAATATTTAAACTTCTAAAGTAAATGTTTAGATAATAACTCTTGACAATATAATAAAAAGTATTATATAGAGCTTTGCCAAATTTTAGAAAATTTAAAAGAGGGGTAATATGCCGACTATTAACCAATTAGTAAGATTAGGGAGAGGCAAGAAAAGTAAGAAATCAAGAGCTCCTGCTTTACAGAGTTGTCCCCAAAAAAGAGGGGTTTGTGTAAGAGTTTATACTGTAACACCTAAAAAACCAAATTCTGCTTTGAGAAAGGTTGCTAGAGTAAGACTTACTAATGGAATAGAAATTACTGCCTATATTCCTGGGATTGGGCATAACTTACAAGAGCATTCTGTAGTATTAGTGAGAGGAGGACGTGTAAGAGATTTGCCTGGAGTTAGATATAAGATTATAAGAGGTGCTTTAGATGCAGCAGGAGTACAAAATAGAAGAAAGTCCCGTTCTAAATATGGGACGCCAAAACCTAAATAAAGTTTAAAAGGGGAGAATATTTATGCCGCGAAAGGGACCAGCACCAAAAAGAGAAACTCCTCCAGATCCCAAATTTGGGAGTGTTTTAGTAGCTAAATTTATAAACAATCTTATGAAAGATGGCAAAAAGAATATATCTCGCCAAATTTTTTATGAAACTTTAGAAAAATTAAGAGAAAAATCAGGAGGAGAGGACCCATTAAAAATATTTGAAAAAGCTGTAGATAATGTTAAACCTTTGCTTGAAACTCGCACCCGTAGAGTTGGAGGAGCAAACTACCAAGTTCCTGTAGAAGTAAGACCTGATAGACAGATCTCACTTGCTATAAAATGGATTATTAATGCTGCCAAAAATCGCCATGAAAAGACTATGGTTGAAAGATTATCTAATGAATTGTGGGATGCCTACAATGAAAGAGGAGCTGCTATAAAGAAAAGAGACGATACTCATAAAATGGCAGAATCCAATAGGGTTTTTGCTCACTATCGTTGGTAATTTTTTCTTTTAGAAAGTTAAAATTGAGAGAAATAAATTTAAGATAATTATTTTTTGTTTTTTAAATATAGGTAAGGTGAGAGGATGACACCAGAAGAACTAAAAGTTTTAAAAACAACAAGAAATATAGGTTTTGTTGCACACATTGATGCTGGTAAAACTACCACTACAGAGAGGGTACTTTACTATACTGGTAAAACTTATAAAATCGGCGAAGTGGATGAAGGAACAGCAACAATGGATTTCTTACCTCAAGAACAAGAAAGAGGGATTACCATTACTTCTGCTTGTACTACCACTTTCTGGAGAGGGCATAGAATAAACATTATTGATACTCCCGGGCATGTTGATTTTACTATTGAAGTAGAAAGAAGTTTAAGAGTTCTTGATGGAGCTGTAGTAATTTTTTGTGCTGTTGGAGGAGTAGAACCCCAGTCAGAAACTGTTTGGAGACAAGCAAATAAATATAAAGTCCCAAGGATAGCCTTTATTAATAAAATGGATAGAACAGGGGCAAATTTTGAAAAGGTAGTAGAACAGATCAGACAGAGATTGGGAGCTAATCCACTTCCTCTTCAGATCCCAGTTGGGCAAGAAAATGGGTTTATGGGTGTAGTAGATCTAATAGAAATGAAGGCTATTATTTGGGATGAGGAATCCTTGGGTGCTAAGTACCATTATGAAGAAATCCCCACTTATTTAAGAGATAAAGCTGAAGAATATAGAATAAAAGTGATTGAAACATTAGCAGACATAAATGATGAAATTATGGAAAGATATTTGGAAGGAAAAGAGATATCTCCTGAGGAAATAAGAAAAGCAGTAAGAGAGGCAACTATAAGTTTTAAAATTGTTCCTATTTTATGTGGAGCAGCTTTTAAAAATAAAGGAATTCAACCCTTACTTGATGCCATCATAGATTATCTTCCCTCACCTCTTGATATACCACCTGTAAAAGGAATTAATCCAGATACAGGAGAAATAGAAGAAAGACCAACAGATCCAGACGCACCCTTATCTTGCTTAGCTTTTAAAATAGTTACAGATCCTTATATAGGAACATTAACTTTTTTAAGAATTTATTCAGGAAAATTAGAAAGCGGAATGTCAGTATATAATTCTACCAAAAGAAAGAAAGAAAGAATTGGGCGTTTGGTAAGGATGCACGCTAATCAAAGGGAAGAGATTACAGGAGCTTTTGCAGGAGATATAGTTGCTGCTATAGGTTTGAGAGTAACTACTACAGGGGATACTTTATGTGATGAAAACCACCCTATAGAACTTGAAAAACTTGAGGTTCCAGAACCTGTTATCTCTGTGGCAGTTGAGCCTAAAACTAAAGCTGATCAAGAAAGACTTTCTATTGCATTACAAAAAATAGCTATAGAAGATCCCTCTTTTAGAGTAACTGTTAATCATGAAACAGGACAAACTCTTATTTGGGGGATGGGAGAATTACACTTAGAAATTATTATAGATAGACTTTTGAGAGAGTTTAAAGTAGGTGTTAATGTTGGCAAACCAGAAGTAGCTTATAAAGAAACTATTACCATTTCTGCAGAAGCAGAAGGAAAATATATTAAGCAAACTGGTGGAAGGGGTCAATACGGGCATGTAAAATTAATTGTAGAACCCAATCCAGGTAAGGGGTTTAATTTTGTTTCAGAAATCGTAGGAGGAGTTATTCCTAAGGAATTTATACCTGCCATAGAAAAAGGTGTAAGAGAGGCTACTCAAGAAGGAGTTTTAGCGGGATATCCAATTGTTGATGTTAAAGTAAAACTTATTGATGGAAGTTATCACGAAGTAGATTCTTCCGATCTTGCCTTTGCTATAGCTGGGTCTTTAGCATTTAAAGATGCCTGTAAAAAAGCTAATCCAGTTTTGTTGGAACCAATTATGAAGGTAGAAATTGTAGTTCCTGAAGAATATTTAGGAGATGTATTGGGAGATATTTCTTCACGTAGAGGTAAAGTTGAAAGTATGGATTTGAGAGGAAATGCAAGAGTTATTTTAGCCTATGTTCCTCTTGCAGAAATGTTTGGATATGCTACAACTTTAAGGTCCCTTACTCAGGGGAGAGGAACATTTATTATGCAATTTTCTCATTATGAAAAAGTACCTGTTCAGTTAGCAGAAAATATTGTGAGAAAGGCTAAAGGATTATAAAAATTATATTTAGGGGGAGATGAGATGGCAAAGGCTAAGTTTGAGAGGAAAAAGCCTCATTTAAATGTAGGAACTATTGGGCATATTGATCATGGGAAGACCACATTGACGAGTGCGATAACGAGGGTGTTATCAACGAAGGGTTTAGCGAGGTGGGTACCATTTGATGAGATAGACAAGGCACCTGAGGAGAAGGCAAGAGGTATAACGATACAGCTTGCGCATGTGGAGTATGAGAGTGAGAAGAGGCATTATGCGCATATAGATTGTCCGGGTCATGCTGATTATATTAAGAACATGATAACTGGTGCTGCGCAGATGGATGGGTCAGTGCTTGTTGTTGCAGCAGATGATGGTCCTATGCCTCAGACGAGGGAGCATGTATTACTTGCGAGGCAGGTTAATGTTCCTTACATATTGGTATTTGTGAACAAGGTTGACATGGTAGATGATCCTGAGTTATTGGATTTAATTGAGTTAGAGGTGAGGGAGTTACTTAGCAAGTATGGATTTCCAGGGGATGAGGTACCAGTTATTAGGGGTAGTGCACTGAGGGCGCTTGAGTGTGGATGTGGTAAGGAGGAGTGTCAGTGGTGTGGATCTATTTGGCAGTTGATTAGGGCTATGGATGAGTATATACCTGAGCCTGTGAGGGATGTAGACAAGCCGTTTTTGATGCCGGTTGAGGATGTATTTAGTATAAGTGGTAGGGGAACTGTTGTTACAGGTAAGGTTGAGAGGGGGGTATTGAAGCCGGGAGAGGAGGTTGAGGTAGTGGGGTTGAGGCCTACTATTAAGACGGTTGCAACGAGTATTGAGATGTTTAGGAAGATACTTGATGAGGCGTTACCTGGGGACAATGTGGGTATACTTTTGAGGGGAGTTGGGAAGGATGATGTAGAGAGGGGGCAGGTTGTGGCAAAGCCTGGTAGTATAAAGCCGCATGTTAAGTTTAAGGCAGAGGTATACGTGTTGAAGAAGGAGGAGGGAGGAAGGCATACGCCATTTTTTAGTGGGTATAGACCTCAGTTTTATTTTAGGACAACTGATGTGACGGGGGTTATAAAGTTACCTGATGGAGTGGAGATGGTTATGCCTGGGGATAATGTGGAGTTAGAGGTTGAGTTAATAAAGCCTGTTGCATTAGAGGAGGGTTTAAGGTTTGCCATAAGAGAGGGTGGAAGAACAGTTGGAGC
>CAZZLG010000008.1:0-3947 GCA_964654865.1 uncultured Thermodesulfatator sp. | reverse complement strand
AAAATTAAAATTTGGAGATGAGGGGATTCGAACCCCCGACCTCCGGAGTGCGATTCCGGCGCTCTCCCAGGCTGAGCTACATCCCCTTTATTATTGGGTAGTAGCTTGAAGCTTAACTTGATTAAATTTCTGAAAAAGTTTGGATATTTTATTAGATGCCTTTTTCCAATGAAAAATACCCTTACTTACACCTTTATGAAGTAAACTTTGAGTTACTCTTAACTGTGCCTCAGCTTTTTCTAAATCTCCAGCTTGCAAATAATTCAAAAATTTTTTAGTTTCAGTTTTTACCCTACTTTTAAAAGCCCTATTTCTAAGCCTCCTTTTTTCACTTTGTCTTAAAGCTTTCTTAGCTGATTTGTGATGTGGCACCTTTCTTCCTCCTTTTTAATATTAATTATTCCTAAATTTAATAAGAAGTTTTAGTTTTGTCAAGCTTTGTTAAATTCAAATTTTTAAAGCTCTTGACTTATCTATCAATTCCTATATTTTAATAATGTATTTTAAATCAAAAGGGGGTTAATATTATGGAACCAAAAGTTTTAGCTATTTTAGGACAAACTGAATCTGGAAAAGCTACCTTTTGTGAAAACCTCTGTAAATTATGTGGAGAAACTATTAAAACACCTAAAAAAGAGCCTTTTTATTATTTAAAGATCTATGGGTTTAAATACAAAAACAATCCCTTTTATCTTCTTAATACACCAGGAGATGAAAATTTTATAGGAGAAATTAAGTGGGCATTAAAAGTTGCCGATGCTGGTATACTTTTAGTTGATAGCACCTCTATCTTAAAATACCATAACATCCGTGTGCTTGAATTTGCAAAAGAGGAAGGAGTTCCTTTATTTGTATTTTTAAATAAAATTGATGACCTCGAAAAATCTAATATTGAAGAAACTTTATCTAATTTAAACAATACTTTAGAGATTTCACATATTCCTATTACTTACGCTTTTAAACAATCTAACACTTTTTCTCTTATAGATCTTATTGAGGAGAAAGCATTCCTGGAAGAAGGACTAAAAATTAAATATCAAGAAATATCTGAAAATTTAAAAGATAAAGGATTAGAAATAAAAGAAAAGCTCATGGAAGCTGCAGCTGAAAGCTCTGATACACTTATTGAAAAATACTTAGAAGAAGGAAAACTTGAAAAAGAAGAAATTTTAAATGGACTTAAAGAGACTGTTAAAAAGGGAAATATAATTTTTGTTTTTACAGGTTCTGCTAAAACTGGTACTGGATTAGTAGTATTTCTTGAATATATGTTACATCTTGCGCCTTCCTATAAATTAAAATTAGAAAAAGAAAATATAACCCATTCTGGTGCTATTGGACTTGTCTTTAAAAATTATATAGATCCTTATGCAGGAAAACTTTCTTATGGAAGAATCTTTGCAGGTAGTTTTACTTCAGATGGAGTAGTATATACTTCTGAAGGAAAAGAGGAAAAGTACACTCAAATATTTATTCCTAAAGGAGATTACTTAGAGCAAGTTAAAGAAGTTAATGAAGGAGAAATAATTGTATTTTCAAAAGTTGAAAGTCTTACTACAGGAAGCACTTTTTCTAATTCACCTATTTCTGTAAGTTTTAGTGTGCCTGAAATGCCATTCCCAATGATTACTATGGCTCTTCATCCTGAAACAAGAGCTGATGAAGATAAAATAAGTAGTGCCATTTCTAAGGTAAAAGAGGAAGACCCATCTATTGTGTTTAGAAGAAATGAAGAAACAAGAGAACTTTTAATCTCCGGTGTGGGACTACCTCATATCGAAAAAACTGTAGAAAAGCTCAAAGAAAAATACGGAGTTAAAGTTAAATTAACTACTCCTAAAATACCTTACAAAGAAACTATTAAAAAACCTGTTCAGAGTGTAATTTATAGGCATAAAAAGCAAACTGGTGGAAGAGGACAATTTGCAGAAGTGCATTTCCATATCTTCCCCTTAGAGAGAGGAAAAGGGTTTGAATTTTTAGAAACCTTAACTGGAATGAATGTTCCCAGAAATTATGTCCCTGCAGTAGAGAAGGGAGTTAGGGAAGCTATGGAAAAAGGTCCCTTGGCAGGTTATCCTGTAGTTGATGTAAAAGTTCAGTTTTACGATGGGAAATCTCATGAAGTAGATTCTTCAGATCTTGCCTTTAAAATTGCTGCCTTTCATTGTTTAAAAAAAGGAATAGAACAAGCAAATCCTGTTCTTTTAGAACCCTATCTTGAATTAGAAATAATCGTTCCTGACGAAAATGTTGGAGATGTGGTAGGAGATCTAAATGCAAGAAGGGGAAGAGTTTTAAATCTTGAGAAAGAAGGTAAACGCACTAAAATAAAAGCTCTTGCTCCTATGGCAGAACTCCAGGGTTATGTAATCACTCTTCAAGGCATTACTGCTGGAAGAGGCTATTTTACAGCTAAATTTTCCCACTATGAAGAAGCTCCACCTTTTATAGCTGAAAAAGTAATTGCTGAAAGTAAAGAAGCTCAAGAAAAGGAAGCTAAGTGATAAAAGTTGGTATTTTAACTTTAAGTGACAAAGGAAGTAAAGGAGAAAGAGAGGATCTTTCTGGTAAAACTTTATTAGAACTTTCGGAAGCCGAAAATTGGAATGTTACAAAATATGAGATCATCCCTGATGAAAAAGATCAAATTGTAGAAATTTTAAAAAATTGGGCTGATAAAGAAAATCTTGACTTAATTATCACTACAGGCGGAACAGGAGTATATCCAAGAGATGTCACCCCTGAAGCAACTAAAGAGGTTATAGAAAAAGAAATTCCAGGAATTCCCGAATATATAAGATATATAAGTTATCCTATAACTCCTATGGCTGCACTAACAAGAGGTTTAGCAGGGGTAAGGAAAACCACTCTTATTATAAACCTTCCAGGAAGCCCAAAAGCTGTAAAAGAAATCTTTCCTAAGTTAATTCCTATTATTAAACATGCTATAGAAAAAATAAAAGGGGATCCCAGTGAATGTGCAAGAAATTAAACTTACTCAAATGACTAAAGCTTCAGGTTGAGCAGCAAAGCTACCACAAGAGTTTCTTGTGGAAATATTAAAAGATCTTGAATTACCTTATCATCCGAATTTAATACAAAGTTTTGAATACGGTGCTGATGCTGCTATTTTTAAAATCAATGAAAATACTGCTCTTATCTTCTCAGCAGATTTTTTTACTCCGGTAATTGATGATCCTTTTGTCTTTGGACAAATAGCTGCTGCTAATGCTCTTTCTGATATTTATGTATGTGGAGGTAAACCACTTTTAGCATTAAATCTTATTTGCTTTCCTAAAAAAGGTATACCCAAAGAAGTACTTAAAGAAATTTTAGAAGGAGGACTTTCTAAAATAAAAGAAGCTGGAGCACTTCTTGTTGGTGGACATAGTATTGATGATCCAGAACCTAAATATGGTTTAGCTGTTGTAGGAATAGCTCATCCGGAAAAAATTATTAGCAATAAAAATGCTAAAGAGGGTGATTTACTCTATCTTTCCAAACCTATTGGTTTAGGAATCCTGATAACTGCTTATAAAGGAAATCTTTTGGATAAAAGTAGTAATATTTATAAGGATATGATAAAAACAATGACAGAGCTTAATGATAAGATAGCCGAAATCTTACTTGAACTTGATATAAAAGCAGCAACAGATATTACAGGATTTGGACTTTTAGGGCATGCCTTGGAGATGGCAATTGCAAGTAAAAAAGACTTAATTATTTATGCTCATAAAGTTTCCTATTTTAAAGAAGCAAAAGAATTTGTTGAAATGGGGATTATTCCAGAGGGAGATTATAATAATTTAAATTATTGTAAAAAAAATATAGAAATCCATCCTGAGGTTTCAGAAAATGATCTTATTTTACTTTGTGACGCCCAAACTTCAGGAGGTTTTTTAATAGCTGTCCCTTCAGAAAAAAAGGAAGTTTTTGAGAAAAAA
>CAZZLG010000007.1:0-3120 GCA_964654865.1 uncultured Thermodesulfatator sp. | reverse complement strand
AAATCTTATTGTAAAATTTGTTGTATTATGAGCGTATTAATAGGAATTAGTATTTTCCCTTTAGATAAAGGCGAAAGTGTTAGTGAATATGTAGCAAGGGCTGTAAAGGTAATAGAAAATTCGGGATTTCCTTATGTATTAACTCCTATGGAAACAGTTGTTGAAACTAATAACATAGAAGAGGCTTTAAAGATTGTTGAGGATTGTTTTAAAGCTTTAGAAATAGATTGTAACCGAATTATAGTAAATATAAAAATAGATTATAGAAAAAGAAAAGTAGATCGCATAAAAGGTAAAATTGAATCAGTAGAAAAGAAACTTGGTAAGTCCTTAAGTAAGGTTTAAGGAGGTTTTTTTTGAATCCTAAAAAAATAGTTTTAGCCTATTCTGGTGGTCTTGATACTTCAGTAATTTTAAAATGGCTTATAGAAAGATATAGATGTCCGGTAATAGCTTTTTGTGCAGACCTTGGGCAAGAAGAAAATTGGGAGGAAATAAAAGAGAGAGGATTAAAGTGTGGAGCCGAAAAGGTTATAATAAAAGACTTAAAAGAAGAGTTTATTAAAGATTACGTATTTTTTGCTATAAAGGCAGGTGCAAGATATGAAGACTGGTATTTAATGGGAACTTCAGTTGCAAGACCTCTTATTGCAAAAGAACAAGTTAAAATTGCTCTTGAGGAGGGAGCAGATACAGTTGCTCATGGAGCAACAGGGAAAGGAAATGATCAAGTAAGATTTGAATTAACTTATACAGCCCTTGCACCAGAATTAAAAATTATCGCACCTTGGAGAGAATGGGAATTTAAAGGAAGGAGTGACCTTATAGAATATGCTAAAAAACACAATATTCCTATTCCAGTAACTCCTGAAAAACCTTATAGTATTGATGCTAACCTTTTTCATATAAGCTATGAAGGTGGTATACTTGAAGATCTTTGGCAAGAACCACCTGAGGATATGTTTATTATGACTGTTTCTCCTGAAAAAGCAGAATCTCAGCCTGAATATATAGAAATAGAGTTTGAAAAAGGAGAGCCTATTTCAGTTAATGGAGAAAAACTAAGCCCTGCTGAACTTCTCAAAAAATTAAATAAAATAGGTGGGAAGCATGGAATTGGAAGAGTTGATATGGTAGAAAATAGATTCGTAGGCTTAAAGAGTAGAGGAATTTACGAAACTCCAGGAGGAACTATTTTACATATAGCTCATAGAGCTTTAGAACAAATCACTTTAGATAGAGAAGTGATGAGACTTAAAGACAGTTTAATGCCTAAAATTGCAGAATTAATTTATTATGGATTTTGGTATGCTCCGGAATTTCAGGCTCTTAAAGTTTTCATAGAAAAAACTCAAGAGAGAGTATCAGGTACAATAAGACTTAAGCTTTATAAAGGAAATGTAATTGTAGTTGGGAGAAAGAGTCCTTACAGTCTTTATAAAAAAGATTTAGCAAGTTTTGATAAAAGTGAAGAATATAATCCTAAGGATGCAGAAGGTTTTATAAGACTTCAAGGATTAAGATTGAAAATTTATAACTTATTACAAGGGGGAGACTTATGAAAATCTTTGTTGATACAGCTAAAATTGAAGAGATAAGAAAAGTTAAAGAATGGGGTATTCTTGATGGTGTTACCACAAATCCCACCCTTCTTTCCCAAACCGGTAAACCTTGGAAGGAAGCGGCACTTGAAATATTAAAAGAAATTTCCGATAAACCTGTTTCTTTGGAAGTAATAGCCACAGATTTTGAGGAAATGGTAAAAGAGGCAAAAGAGCTTGCTAAAATGGGAGACAATGTAGTAGTTAAAATACCTTTTACTTATGAAGGAATAAAAGCAGTTCAAGCTTTAAAAGCAGAAGGGATTAAAACTAACGTAACCTTAGTTTTTTCATCTTTGCAAGCTCTACTTGCTGGTAAAGCTGGTGCAACTTATGTCTCACCTTTTATTGGAAGAATAGATGATATAGCTTACAATGGAATGGGAGTTTTAGAAGAAATAGTCCAAATTTATACCTTGTATGAGTTTGAAACTAAAATTATTGCTGCAAGTATTCGTCATATAGATCATGTTAAAAATTGTGCGCTTTTAGGAGTTGATATAGCAACTATTCCTTTTAAAGTAATAGAGCAGATGTTTAAACACCCTCTCACAGATGTAGGCTTAAAGAGATTTCTTGAAGATGCAAAAAAAGCAAATATAACTATATTTTAATGTCCCAATTAGATATTCAACTTTTTTACTTAATAAATCATTTTAGAAATTCTATTTTAGATAACATTTTACCAATTTTTAGTAATCCAAGGTTTATTGATATATTTTATATACTAATAAGTTTTTTGTTGTTAATTAAATATTCTTTCAAAAAATATTTGATTATTTTTTTATTTGCTGTTTTAGGATTTTTTGTTAGTGATTTTAGTTGTGGGAAAATTTTAAAACCCTATTTTAAAAAAGAAAGACCCTTTGTTAGTATTCCTAAGGTATATTATTATTCTAAGGGAAATTTTGAGTTTCTTTCTCAACCCAAGAATAAAAAGAATACACTTAGTTTTCCTTCTTGTCATGCAGGAAATTCATCCTTTCTTTCTTTTTTTCTTTCTTTTTTTTATCCAAGGTTAGCCCTTATTCTTTATCCTTTTTTTGTTTTAGTTGGATGGTCAAGAATTTATTTAGGAGTTCATTTTCCTTTTGATGTGCTTGGAGGATGGCTTTTTGGCTTAATTTTAGCTTTTATATTTTATAAATTCTGTAAAAAGGTTTTATGTTATATAAAATCTGATGCAAAATAGAAGATTTACATTTGCTCTTCTTTTTATTTTAACTCTTTTCTTTTTAAAGGTGATTTATCTTTATTTTTTAGATCTTCCTCTTTCTTATGATGAAGCCTATTACTGGGATTGGTCAAGGTTTTTAGATTTTGGGTATTACAGCAAACCTCCTATGATTGCTTGGATTATAAGATTGGGGACTGAAATTTTAGGAAATACCGAATTTGCAGTAAGATTCCCAGCCTTAATTTTTATTACCTTAACTCTATTTTTTTCTTATTTATTAATTTATAAATATTTTAATGAATTTAATGCCCTTTTACTTTTACTAACTCTTTCTTTTATTCC
>CAZZLG010000006.1:0-20992 GCA_964654865.1 uncultured Thermodesulfatator sp. | reverse complement strand
GTGACTCTCCATAAAAAGTATAAAGCTGACCTCCTTTCTTTTTGATTCTTGTTTCAAGAACTCTTAATGCTGAAACCATAAACCCAAGTCTATCAGGTCTTCTTCCAAATCTATCAATAAGGCTTGGAACAAAGATAAATATCGGAATTATCTCTTTAGAATTTAAAACTGCCTCGTAAAGAGCTTGGTTGTCTTCAATTCTTAAATCTCTTTTAAACCAAAAAATCACCCTTTTGTATTTAGGCATAAGAGGCTCTTAAAAACTAACTTTTAAAATAAGCATTTTTTAGTTTTAGTATTTCTCTTAAGCGTTTTGCCCCCAACTTGCTTGTTTTTAAAATCCGATTTAAATCTTGCATACGAATCTCAATCTTTCCATCAGGTAGCGAAGTTAAGCTTTTTATTTTATCTAAATTTACAAGGTAAGACTTATGAATTCGTAGAAAGCCATAGAATTTTAGAAATTTCTCCAAAAAGCCGAGACTTTTGGGACAAATATAATGTCCATCCTTAAGATATCCTATACTCTGCTTAAGGCGGGCTTCAAAGTAGTAAACCTCAGAATAAGGTCTAAAAAAGAGATTTCCTTGCTTATCAAGAAAAGGTATCCTTAATTTTTCCCCCCTAAACTTTCTGATTCTGTTTAAAACTTTCACTACATCCTCTAAGAAAAAAGGCTTAGTTAAGTATCCTACAGCTCCGACTTCAAAAGCAGAAAGAGTATACTCTTCATAGGCGGTTTGAAAAACAATAAATACATCTTCTCTTTGAGAGATAATTTCTTTAGCCAATTCAAGACCAGTTTTTCCAGGCATTTTAATGTCTAAGAAAACAGCATCTATGTCATGATCTTCTTGAAGAATTTTTTTAGCCTCATAGGCATTTTCTGCCACCAACACTTCGTTTACTCCTGCCTCCTTAAGAAGCCTCTCAAGCCTGCTGAGAGCTAAAGGTTCATCATCAACGATTAGAACTTTCATGCTTGATTTTTAACTTCCTTTGTTGGAATTTCAATTACAAAACATGGGGGGTCTTTACTTTCAAGATGAAGGTTTCCTCCTACTAATTCTAATCTCTTCTGAAGTAAATTTAGACCTGTTTTTGAGGAAAAATCAGTTATGGGTCTTCCGTTGTTTCTTACCTTTATTTTTAAAATCTCTCCTGTAAGTTTAGCTTCCAACCAAATATTTAAAGGTTTATCTTTTTCTTCAGGTAATCCGTGGGTTATAGCATTTTCAATGAGAGGCTGAAGGGTAAAGGCTGGAATAGGAATGTTTAGTGTTAGTTGGTCAATATTTTGATCTACTTGTATAATCCTACCTTTACGTATTCTTTCAATGTTAACATAAGTTACGATAAAATTTAATTCTTCTTCTAAAGGAATCATCCTTTCAGAGGTTAAGACTTTACGAAAGAATTGAGCAAGGTCTTGTACAAACTTTTCTGCCAACTTTGGTTCTAACTCTGTAAGTTCAAGCAGAGTATGAAGAGAATTAGAGAGAAAATGAAGATTCATGAGCTTAAGGGTTGATAAAAAATCGGCTTCAATAGCTTTACGAAGATAAGCCTCTTTTCGGTTTCTCATGAGTACGAAAAGAAAAATAAGGAATCCTGTTAAATAGGTTAAAACTCCGATGATAACAGCAAGCGTAAAAAGATATTCGCTTTTCTTCAAGAAATAGGGTAATTCAGCTTGGAAATAGCTTAAAGTTATGTAAGCCAGAAGGAAACTTATAACTCCTGTGAAAAAAGATAATAGAGCGGAAAACGCCCACCAAAGGAGGATGCTTTTAACTTTAGGAAGAATAAAACTGTTGTTGAGATATATAAAGAGATAAGAAAAGACCCCAAGAAAGACACCGAGGATAAGACCATGGATAAACCCCTTGGTAAAACTAAGTTTAACGAGATAATAGATTAACCCTACAAGTAAAGAGCTGTAAATTAAACCAACAAGCAAAATCAGTAGACCGTCAAAGGCTCTGATTTTGAGCTCAAGTTCAGCAGGAATAGTTTCCTTAAAGTTCCACATAAAAATTCCCTGCTTCATAGTTTTTTTAGAGCTTGATAAAGATTAAGGCAACCAAGGGCGATACCTAAGAAACCTTGACCAGCAAAAGCGTGTTCTCCAGTAAGGTAAAGACCAGAAAAAGGTGGTAAGTTAGGAAGCATCTTCCAGAAAGGATTTTCTAACGAACAATAAAGACCACCTAAGCTAAGCCTTCCAGTATATCTTTTAAAAGTAAAAGGAGTTGCTGAAAAGACTTCTGAAATTCCTTGTTTTTCGATTCCTAATCTTTTTATGATTATAGAGAGGATTTTTTCTTCCAAATAACTTTTAAGGAGTTTAGCCTTTTCTGGACTTAAGTTTAACCACATTTTCAAAGGGGTGTGTGTAGAGATGGTAAAGGTATCATAATCTCCAGGTTGAGAAAGGAGGGATAGATGAAAATAACCTGATGTCTTTCTGGGAGCCATATTTTTAAAAATAAAGAGATGATGTTTAACTTCAATGGTTTTCACCACCTCTTTTCTTATCTTACCATAGATGACAAAAGCTGAAAATGGGCTTATTTTATGGTGATAATTTCTGAAATATGTCTGGAGGGATCTTTCTTTTAAAATATGTATTTGCTCTAAAATAGGTATAGCTAAAAGGAGCCTTTCAGTAAAAAACTCACATCCTTCACCTTTAAGCAAATAACCTTTTTCTTTTCTTTCAATGGCATTTATTTTGGTATTAAGTTGGAATTGGAAAGACTGAGATAAATCTTCAAGTAAGGCCCCGATTCCTCCGTTCACTTCTCCTACTCCAGTGAAGTTATAGCCTATAGCTAAAAGAAAATTTAAGGCTGAAGCTTGTTCTAAAGGAACTTGAGTTATGATAAAATTTTGTGCCTGTAAAAAATCTAAAAAATCTTCTGGAAGTTCCTGATAAAAGAACCTCAAAAGTTTTAAGGCAGGTATTAGAGCTAAAATTATATAGGGGGAAAGTTTGAGGTTGGAGGGATAAAATAGGAGCCTTAAGTTGTACAAAAGCCTCTTATTAAAGTTTAATTCGAAAGGTGTAGTAAGAAGGTCTCTGGTAACCTTATACACAAAATGATAAAAGGTTTTATGTCCCTTTATGGGAAAAGTTTTTGAAACTTCCTGTATGGTTTTATTTGGGTCTGAATATATTTTTATGTCTTTGCGGTTTGCTAAGTGCACCTCACAAACCGGATCAAGGAGGTTTATTAAGGAACCAAGCTTGGGGTCAAACTTGATGATCTTGAAAATCCTATCAATAGGGAAGCCAGGATAAAGACCAGGCAAGGTGGTAGCACCGGCGTTGTAGTTTAAACCATCCCTTTGAAAAGAGGTAGCACATCCACCAAGTCTTTTCCCAGCTTCAAGAAGCAAAACTTTAAAACCTAAAGTTTCAAAAATGTGAGCTCCTAAAACTCCACCTATTCCACCGCCTAAGACTAACATAAGAATTTTCTTAAGTTTAATCTATCCTTTCACCAAAAACGACATACAAAGGGTCGGAAACACGGGTAAGAGAAGACCACTTATCATCAATTGGACGAGGGAAACCTCTTAAAGAATAGGTACCAAATTTACCCATCCCCTCAATTCTTGCCAGTAGCTCTAAGACAAATCCCATTCTTTCAAACTCATGCAGTTCAATCCAGCCCTTAATAACCTTAGTTGGAAAATAACGATTAGAGAAAGAAAAGAAAACTTTTCCGCCTTTACGAAGAACTCTTTTTACCTCACTGATCAATGCTAAAGGTTTGGTTACATATTCGATAGAAAGATCGCAAACTACTACATCAAAAAATTCATCAGGAAAAGGAAGATTAGGGTCTAAGTTAATATCTTTAACGATTCGGTGGTCTAGTCTTGGATTAGCTTCAAGTTCTTTTAAATTTATTCCTAAACCCCATATTTCGTATTCACCTTCTGGTAGATGAGATTCATATGAGCTCATAAGATCCAAAAATTTTCCTTTAGCAGGAAGTTTTTCTGAATAAAATCTAACTAAGTTTTGATGACAAACTCTGTCGATATGACCAATTAAACGTGGTTCAGCATAGAAAATAGAATCCTCGGTTTCATCTTCCCTTGAAAAGGTGTATGGCTCATCTATACCAAAATCGGTTGGCTCACCCTTGTAGCGAGCTTGCATACCTGGGCCATTTAAAAACATCTCCCAATAGTCTTTACACCTTCCGCCAAGTTCAGAAAATTTCTCAGTAATTTTTAGTACTTTTGCCTTTATTTTTAGTTCATATCCACACAAAGGATGATTGGCATCGAGGGTAAAATTCCCAGAGGGGTCGAGGTTGATTATACGTCCTGGATAAGGATTTCCTGAATAAATTCCGGGAATGTCACGAAAAAAACCTAAAGGATAAAACCTTCCCTTTCTTAAACTTAGATGCTTTAATCCATCTGGCGGGCTAAATTGCCAAGGTTTACATTTATAAATTTTATTTTGGTTGCAAGAAAATAGTTGTCCTTGAGAAAAAGTTAAGACAACCTCATCTCCTCTTTCTCCATCTTTTATAAAACTCCATAGTTCTTTAGGGAAAAGTTCACACTCCCGCCACACATTAATATTACAAAAATATTCATCCCTGTGATTCGCTAAGTGAGAACTCCATTCTGCAGTTAAAAGTAGTTTAACTTGCCTTTTAATATACTTTTGCATTACAAAACTCTCTTCACTTTTTAAATAAAAGTTAAGAAAGAATTAAGTTTTTTGATTCTATTTTTAGCCATTTAATTCCGGCTTTAATTTTTAAAATAAAAATTGATTAAAAATTTTTAAGTTAGAAAAATCAAAATATTTCAGCTTTTCAAAAACAAGATCTGAAATATTAACTAAAAATAAACCTTTGTGAACTATAGAGTATTATTTAAATTATAGAGTTTTTACCATGATGGAAATTTTGGCTTTATTTCGTAGCGATTTCCTGGCAAAGGTTTGATTATATAAGGATTGAAGTAACTTCCAGGTTTAAGAGGCTTTTCTTCAAAAGTAGGATATTTTGGTCTTATTTCATATTCTTCTAAGAAAGGTTTTTTCTTAATCACATAAGGATTAAAATATGATCCTGGTGCTAAAGGTTTATCGTCAAAAGTAGGATATTTGGGCTTTACTTCCCAGCCTTTTCCAAAAGGCAAAGGTTTAATAATATATGGATTAAAGTAACTGCCGGGTTTGAGAGGATCTTCATATCCCCAAACAAATCCTGTAAAGAAAAAAATTATAATTAAAATTAAAAATCCTAAAGACTTCTTTTTCATGATGGTTTATTTTGATTATTTTTGATTATATTATAATATTTGGTAAATTCTTTTTCAACCTTCACAGCTTTTTGTGTGGTTACTATTTTAAAATGTCACACTTAATTACTATTTTAAATTTCCTAAAAATTGTTAGAAGATGGGTGATGATGAGAGGAGAGCTTTCTGAGAGATAACGGATTAAAAATTAAAAAAACCAAAATTAAAACAAAACAAAGTTAAAACAAAATTTAGAACTGGTTGCTTCTTTAAAAAAGTAAAACTAAACTTTATTAAAAGAGAATAATTTATGAATGCTAAATGTAGACTCATTGAACAAGGATTTAAGCAAGGAAGTTGTCTCACCCTTTATAAACCTGAAAATCTTTATGTTTCTGGTTATTTAAAAGATACAGCTTGTAAAGTAACCTTGAAATGGGAGGATAATACCCCTTATAGAGTTATTAAATTAATTTTGCTTTCACGACCAGAAGATTATCTTTCAATTTATCAATCTGGTTGTAATTTTTCTTGTTTAAAATGCCATTCTTGGGAATTTAGCCAGTATTCTTTTATCTCCTCAGGGTTTTGGTCTAGCAAGAAATATAGTTGCCTTTACCGGAGGAGACTTAGCTTGTAATCCAGAATGGTATTGTTTAGTAGCAGAAAAGATTAAAGAACTCAATTTAGACTTGTGGGTTTTGTTTGAAACTAATGGATATGGTTTAACACCTCGGAATTTAGATTTATTAAAAAGTCAGGAATAGATGCCTTTTAGCTTGATATTAAAGCATGGGATAATGAAAAAGAATATAAACTTAAAGATGTTCCAAGCCCTAATTTAGGTCAAATGCTTAAAGCTTATGAAGCGGTTAAAGAGGCAGGATTGAAAAATGTCAGATAGGGATATTTGTTAGAAATGAAAAAGATTACGAAATTCTTTTAAGTGTTGCTAAAGAGGCAATTTAATAACTTTCTCCTATATTACCTTTTTGAAAATATCTATAAATTTTTTCTGCAAGTTCTTCTTGAATTTTCCAATCTCCAAAAAGAAGCCCTTTTCCAAGAAGTTTGTTTATAGTTTTTAAAAGGTCTAAATCGATTTTACCTGGTTTTTTCTTAGCAAAAGGTGTTTGGGGAAGAGGCATAAAGGTATGGGCATGAATAATAGCTCCCATTTTGGTAAGATCTTCTATTACTCTTATAGTTTCCTTTACATCTTCTTTTGTCTCATTAGGTAATCCAAAAATAAAATCAACTTTTGCTTTAAGACCAGCTTTAAGAGTCAATTTTACAGCTCTATATACATCTTCTACAGTATGCCCTCTTTTACAAAGTTTTAAAATTCTATTACTTCCTGATTGAGCTCCTATTACTAAATTGTCATTATTTGCATATTTTTTTACGAGACTTACAGTTTCTTCAGTAACATGTTCTGGTCTTACTTCAGAGGGAAAGGAACCAAAAAATATCCTTCCTCCCTTTGGGTTAATAAGGTGATGAAGCTCTTTTAAAAGAGTTTCTAAAGCCTCTAAATTTAAAGTTTTTCCATCAGAGGATCCATAACTAAAAGCATTAGGGGTAATAAATCTAAAATCTTTAATACCTCTTTTTAATAAAAGTTCTACATATTTTAATATATTTTCTATGCTTCTATGTCTTACTTTCTTTTCAAAAATTCTTGGTGTTTGACAAAAATAACATCCAAAAGGACAACCTCTTGTAATTTCAATAGGATTTAATCGGTTTAGTTTTAGAGAAAAAGGAGGATAAAGGTTGAGGTCAATTTTTTCCGATTTACCTGTATAAATAATTTCTTTGTTTTCATTTAAATAAGCTAAGCCTTTTATTTGTGAAAAATTTTCGTTAAATTTTAAAGCTTTTATAAACTTAGGAAAACTTTTTTCTGCTTCTCCAGTAAAAACAAAATCAAATCCCCAATTTAAAACCCCTTTTATATCTCCTGTGGGATGAGGTCCTCCTGCAATTAAAATTAGCCTTTTTCTTTTTGATGAGAAAGTTTTTTGAATAGTTTTAATAATTTCACTTATCTCCCAGAGTTGTGTCGTAAAAAAAGAAAAGGCAAGTATTATTTTTTCAAATTTTTCCAAAAGTTCCTTAATTCCTTTTAAAAGGGTTGATTTATCTTTAAAAAAATAAATGGGTATCTCTTCAATAAGGTTTTCCTTTTCTAAGGTAGAAAGAAGTGCATTTATGCTATAACGATTTTCTTTGAGATCAAGTATGGACAAACAAAAGTTCATTAAAGGGAGGCAATAATTTCTTTAAAAGTTTCTATAAAAAAGTCTATCTCTCTATAGGTAATAATTAAAGGAGGAGAAAGTCTTATAATATTTGGTTTAGGTTGGGTAACAAGAATCTTTTTTTCAAGAAGTTTCTGATAAACTTTTTCAGCAGAAGTGTTAAATTCTATTCCTATAAGAAGTCCTAATCCTCTTACTTCTTTTATAATGCCAGGTTTTTCATTTTTTATTTTTTCTATTTTTTCCTTTAAGATCCTTCCTTTTAGATCAACTTCTTTTAAAAAAGAGGGATTGCTTACTATTTCAAGCACTTTTAGGGCAACTGCGCAGGCTAAAGGATTTCCTCCAAAGGTTGAGGCATGGGTTCCTGGTTTAAAAGCACTCATTACCTTTTCTTTGGCAAGCATAGCTGAAAGAGGAAGACCATTTGCAAGAGATTTAGCAAGACACATAATATCTGGTTCAACTTCAAAGTGCTCATATGCAAAAAGTTTCCCTGTTCTTCCTATTCCTGTTTGTATTTCATCAAAGATAAGAAGGGCATTATATTTTTGGCAAAGTTCCTTAGCAAGTTCTACAAAATCCTTATCTAAGGGATAAACTCCCCCCTCTCCTTGAATAGGCTCTAAAATAATAGCACAGACTTTTTCATTAAAAGAAGCCTCTATTGCTTTTTTATCATTTGGTGGAATAAAGGTAACTCCAGGAAGTAAAGGTTCAAAGCCTTCCCAATATTTAGGCTGCCCTGTTACAGATAGGGCTCCATAAGTTCTTCCATGAAAGGAATTTTCAAGAGCTATAAATTGATTTTTTTCTTTCCCAAAATTTTCATAAGCCCATCTTCTTGCAAGTTTAAGACTCGCTTCTATTGCTTCAGCACCACTGTTCGCAAAAAATACTTTTTCTGCAAAAGAAAGTTCTACAAGTTTTTTAGCAAGTTTAGCCTGAGGTGAAACATAATAAAGATTTGAGGTATGCCAAAGAAGGGATGCTTGAGTGCTTAATTCTTTTATTAATTCTTGATTTGCATGTCCGAGATTACAAACTGCTATTCCTGAGGTAAAGTCCAAATATTCTTCTCCCTCTTCAGTAAAAAGTCTTGTTCCAGAGCCCTTTACAAAAGCAAGTTTCTCTCTTTTATAATTTCCAGCCAAATAAATTTCTCCCATTTCAACAATATGTCCCATATTTACCTCATTCTAAATTTATTTTTTTTAATTTTAATTTTTTTCCCAAAAAAACTTGAGCAATTTTTTCAAAATTAGGGGTAATATCTGAGACATAGACTTCTAATTCTCCATTTTGTTGAAATTCAATAGCTATTTCTGGAGTATTTTCAATAAAATTTTTCACTTCCAAAGCTATCTCTTCTGAGGGATCAACAAGTTTAATCCTTTTTCCTGCCTTTTCTTGGATAATTTTCTTAATTAATGGATAATGAGTACATCCTAAAATAAGAGTGTCAATCCCTTTCATTTTAAGAGGAATTAAGTATTTTTTAACAATTTTTCTTGTCTCTGCTTTTTTTAACCAACCTTCTTCAATAAGTGGAACAAGAAGGGGGGCTGGATTTGAATATAACTTTACTTCAGGATTAGCTTGAGAAAATAATTGATCATAAATCCCGCTTTCCACAGTTGTTCTTGTTCCTATAAGACCAATTTTTTTATTCTTAGTAAGTTTTAAAGCCTTTTTAAAAGATGGTGTTACTACTTCAAAAAAGGGGACATTTGGGAATTTTTCTTTAAGCATAGGCATAGCAGTACTTGATACTGTATGGCAAGCAACTACAATAATTTTTGCTCCTCTTTCCAGTAAAAATTTAGTATTTTCTATTGCATAGCGTGTAACTGTTTCTGCACTTTTAGTCCCATATGGTGTTCTTGCAGTATCGCCAAAATAAATAATTTTATATTGAGGTAACTTATTTATTATTTCCTTTACAACTGTTAGACCACCAAGACCAGAGTCAAATATGCCAATCACTTTCTCAATCCAAAGTAAAATTCCAAACTTGCAGCAAAAGCAGTTATTACAGCTAACCAAAGGGCAATTTTGATAAAACTATCTCTTTTCAAAGTCTTTTTAGCAAATTTTGTTAAAAGTCCATTTATTATTATAGTCATTCCCAATCCATAAAGACCACATCCTATAAAAATTTTTCCTGAATGAAAAAAAGTTTTTAAAATGTCTGAAGGATAAAATCTAAAACTTAAAAATATCCATAAAATAAAAGGTAAAAGATATTGAGAACTAAGGTATTTTAATTTGTTCATTTTTTAACCCTTAAATTAATTTTTTCAAGAACACCACTTTTAAAGAAAGAAGTAGCGCCTTTTCCTTCGCAAACCATTTTAAATAAAAGTTCAGGATCTTTTACTATACTTCCACAAAGCCAAGTTATAGGAGTAAACCTAAATACCTCAGGATTTAAAGGGGTTGTAGGACCCATTAATAGAATTTCAGGAATACCTTCCAAATTTTCTAAAATAGAATGAAGCGTTTTATTTACTAAAGTTGATGAGGTTACTATAGCTAATTTTATTTTATCGCTTATATCAGAAATTTTTAAATTTGTTTCCTCTATAGGTTTCTCTATCACCCAAATTTTTCCTACTCTTCCTTCAAGTTTTTTAAAAAGAGGTTCAAAATATCCTATCATTAAGATTTCATCTTTACTATTTACCTTAATTTCTGAAAATATATCTCCAGAAATTGCATCCTTTAAAAAGTCCTTTTTATAGTTAAAAACAGCGTTTATGGTAGCAAAACCAATAACTTCTTCTATAGGATTACCTGATAAATATCCTTTTACCACTACATCTGCAGAGTTTTTCCAGAAAGTAATTTCATTTCTTAATTCACAACATTTTTTTACTTCTGGTAAAAAAGTATAAGCTAAACCTACGCCTCCTCTCTCAATCTCAACCATAGTATAATGGATCCCCACGCAGACACGTTTTAGTCTTTTTGCTCTTGCTAAAGAAAGGCTTGCTTCTACTAAATTTTTATAAATATCTGTATAAGACATCAGCATTATTTAATTCTAAAAACTTTATCAAGCACTTTTTCAGCGACGGTTTCTAAAAATTTTTGTTTTTCAGAAGGCTTAAAAACTTCAGTTAAATTTTCCGTTTTCGAAAGTTCCTTTAATACAGGGATTTCAAATAAAATGTTTAGTTTTTGCTCATTCAAAAAATCCAGAAAGGAAGTTTCATCCTCAAAAAAATCAGCCATATTTTTAACTATTCCCAAAATAGGAATTGTTTTTTCCCTGAGAATAGAAAGTGTTCTTTTAGCATCTGAAAGAGCCAATTTATGAGGGGTGGTTACTAATATAAATCCTTCAGGATTGAAAAAATCAAGCATAGTAAGAAATATATCCCCTGTGCCGGGAGGCAAATCAAGAATTAGAAAATCAAGAGGACCCCATTCAACCTTTTGAAAAAGGTCTTGAAGTAGTTTAGAAGCCATAAGCCCTCTCATAAAGATGGGCTCTTTTTCTGAAATCATTAAAGCTAAACTTAAAATTTTTATATTATCAGAGCTTACGGGTTTTATTTTCCCAAATTCTATAATAGGTTTTTTATTAACACCCAATACAAGGTGTAAATTTGGTCCGTAAAAATCAAGATCAAAAGCACCTACTAAATAACCAGCTTTTCTTAAAGCAAGGGCTAAAATAGCAGAAACTGTGGTTTTTCCTACACCGCCTTTACTACTTCCTACAGCTAAAATAAAACGAGTATCTTTTATTCCTGCATGTTTTTTAAATTCATTTTTAAAAAATAATTCAGCTGAAGGACAGGTTTTTTCTTCCATAGTTTTAAAAAAAATTATAAGGTTTTTAAACCTAAAACATCATGCATATTATAAACTCCGGGAGGCTTTCCCACAACCCATAAGGCAGCCCTAATTGCTCCACGAGCAAAGGTTTCACGACTACTTGCTCTGTGAGTAAGTTCTATTCTTTCTCCAATTCCTGCAAAAAGAACTGTGTGTTCTCCTACTATATCTCCTCCTCTTATAGTTTGTATTCCAATTTCTGATTCCTTTCTTTCTCCTATAAGACCTTCTCTACAAAATCTAAAATCTTTATCAGATCTTCCAAGAACCGTAGCTATGGCATTAGCAAGTTTTAAGGCTGTTCCACTTGGTGCATCTTTCTTCATTTTGTGATGAGCTTCAATTATTTCTATGTCATATCCTTCAGAAAGAACTTTAGCAGTTAATTCAACTAATTTTACTAAAAGATTAACTCCCATACTCATGTTGTAGTCTTGAACTAAAGGAAAATATTTTTTAGCAAGCTCATGAACCTCAGCAAGCTCCTCTTTAGAAAATCCGGTTGTTCCAATTACCATAGCCTTTCCATATTTAGCATTTATTCTTGCGTGTTCCAAAGAGGCTTTGTGAAAAGTAAAATCAATGATTACATCTCCCTTTTCTATCACTTTTTTTAAAGAATTTTCAATTATTATTCCTGTTTTAGGTAACCCTACCACTTCTCCCACATCCTTTCCTACTGCAGGATTTTCAGGATGTTCAAAAGCAGCAATCAGATCTATTTGCGGATTTTGAAATATTAAATTAATAATAGTTTTTCCCATTCTTCCTGCTGCACCTGCTACTATAGCTTTTATTGCCATCACTTCACCTCCTTTTGGTTTTCGTTAAATTCTTTTAAATATTTTTTAAAAACCTCAAATAATTTATCCTCAACCTCCTTTTCTTCTATATATTTGTAAAATTTTTTAAAAAGTTCTTCTTCGTTAAGCTCTATTTTTTTACTCTCTAAAAGTGCTTCCTTCATAAAATCTTCACTAAAAGAAGGAATTTCTGTTTTTTTATCCTCATACTCTAATAATAAAAGATTAGGGAAAACCGTTTTTAATCTTTCAAAGGGATGTAAAACAGGCTCTTTATCTTTAAGGATCACCTTTATATAAGCTTCGTCTTTAGGAGAAATTATCAAATCCTTAAAGTAACCTTTTACAATTTTCATTTTAAAGGAAGGGGAAAGATAAATAGGTTCTTCTTTAATTAATATACCATTTTTAACTTCAAAAAGCCAAACTCCCTTTTTATGAATTGATTCTTCAAAACTATAGGGAAGAATAGATCCAGAATAAAAAACTTTAGAGGATACTTTTTGAATTCTGTGAAGGTGTCCTAAAAGAAGAAAATCAAAATTTTCAAAAAATTCCAAAGGAAATACTTCTTCTAATCCCATAAATTTAAAAGATACTTCCTCTCCAGTAAAAATTCCTCTTTCTATTGCAAAATGTCCAAGAGCTATAGCAGGTCTATAAAAATTATCTTTAGTTAAATCTAAGAGAAGTTCTACTAAATCTTTTAAAAGGAGCTGAGATTTTTTAGTAAAAAAATCTGTAATTTTTTTGTTTTCTTTTCCCCAAAATATTTCAATATTTTCTTTTAATTCATAAAGAGGAAGATAGGGTAAAAGATAAAAATAAACCTTTTCACCCTTTTCATCTTCCCAAGTAAAGGGGTTTTTAAAATAATAGAGATTATCAATCATATACAAATAATTTCGTTTTAAAAATTCCTTAAATAGAGTAATTCTTTTGGAATCGTGATTTCCGAGAATAAAAAGAGAAGGAATCTTTTCTTTAAATAGCCAGAAAAGAATTTCAGAAAGAAGTTTTAAAGTTTCCAGATCAGGATTGGGTTTATCTGTGATATCTCCTGTGATTACCAAAATATCAGGTTTTGCATCTTTTATAAGAAGAAAAAGATTTTCTTCAAAAAAGAGGGCTTGTTCATCTATTAATTTTTTTCCAAATAGACTTTTTCCTAAATGCCAGTCTGAAGTATGAAGAATTTTCAATCTATCCTCGTTTTAAAAAGTTCTTTTAAATCCTTGAGCTATAATAAAAATTTCTTTGCTTTCTTTTCTTGAACTTTTTGGTTTAAAAAATTTAACACTTTTGAAGCATTTTTCAATTTGCTTTTTTAAACTGGGGATTTTTTCTCCTTCAAAGACCTTTACTACAAAAGAACCTCCCTCTTTTAAATAATTTTTTGCTATTTCTAAAGCTCTTTCAGCAAGACTCACAGATCGAACATGATCTCCGAATTTATCTCCTGTTGTTTTTGGTGCCATATCACTTAAAAGGACATCAAAGTTTTCTATTCCCAAGATTTTAAAATCTTTATCTTCTAATTTAAAAACATCTTTCTGAATAAAATGAAAATTGGGATGACTTATTTTTACAGGTAGAATGTCAATTCCTACTACTTTCCCTTTTTCTCCTACAATACTTAAAACATATTTAGACCATGATCCAGGAGATGCTCCTAAATCTAAAACTATATTTCCTTTTTGAATGATTTTATATTTTTCTTGTATTTCCATAAGTTTAAATACAGAGCGAGCGGGATATCCTTTTTCTTTAGCTTTTTTAGCCCATTTATCAAACCAGGGATTTTTATCCATTCTATCTTTTTATTTTACCATTTACATCTAATAAAACCAAACTTGACTTTTTAATAAAGAATTTTTATGGTATGATTTTAAAATAATTTAATTCTTAGGAGGGGAAATTTATGAAAGTGGTTGAAAAAGAATTTGATAAGAAAAAAGCTGTAGAGGCAGCTATTTCTCAAATTGAAAAGCAATTTGGGAAAGGATCAATAATGCGTTTAGGAGAGAGTGAAAAAAAGATTGAAGTAAGCACTATTCCTACAGGTTCATTAAGTCTTGATATTGCAACAGGCATTGGTGGGATACCAAGAGGTAGAATTACTGAGATTTATGGAGCTGAGGCTTCTGGAAAAACCACTTTAGCTCTTCACATGGTAGCTTCTGCTCAAAAATTGGGAGGAGTTGCAGCTTTTATTGATGCAGAACATGCTCTTGATGTAAATTATGCCAAAAAATTAGGTGTTAAAGTAGAAGACCTACTTATTTCTCAACCCACTACAGGTGAAGAAGCTTTAGATATTGCAGAAATTTTAATAAGAAGCGGAGCAGTTGACATTGTGGTTGTAGATTCTGTAGCTGCTCTTGTTCCAAAAGCAGAATTGGAAGGAGAAATGGAAGATCAACAAGTGGGTTCACAGGCTCGTCTTATGTCAAAAGCTATGAGAAAATTGACTTCTGCTATTTCTAAAAGTAATACCGCTGTAGTTTTTGTAAATCAAACCCGTATGAAAATAGGAATGAGTACCTTCGGAGGACCTCCAGAGACTACACCAGGAGGCATGGCACTTAAATTTTTTGCCTCCCTTAGATTGGAAATAAAGAAAATTTCTACCATAAAAGAAGGAGCGGAAACTTTGGGGTATAGAGTAAAAGTAAAAATTGTTAAAAATAAACTTGCTCCACCTTTTAAAGAGGTTGAATTTGATATGTATTTTGGAGAAGGAATTTCTAAGGAAGCAGAACTTATTGATCTTGGATTAGCTATGGGAATTATTGAAAGAAGCGGAGCTTGGTATACTTATAAATTAGATGGAAAAGAGGAAAGATTAGGACAAGGAAGAGAAAGTGTAAGAAAACTTCTTAAAGAAAGAAAAGATTTAGCTCAGGAAATAGAAAGGAAAATAAGAGAGTTAGCAGGTTTACCATTATGGGAGAGTATGCCTTCTCAAGAAAAAATCCTTAAAGAAGTAAAATAAGATGCACTCTTTTTCTTTTAAAAAAATTGAGGAAAAGCTCAAAAATGTAAAACTTCTTGTTATAGGAGATTGCATACTTGATAGATATTTTGTGGGAGAAGTTAATAGAATTTCTCCAGAGGCACCAGTTCCAATATTTGATTTGAAAGAAATTTATTTTAGTTTAGGAGGTGCAGCAAATGTAGCTGCAAACTTAAGAGGACTTAAGGTTAAAGTTGAATTGATGGGAGTTGTGGGGAGAGATGAGCACGGTAAAATTTTAAAAGATCTTGCCAAAAAAGAGGGGATAGGAATAAAAGGGATTTTAGAAGAAAGCTCTCGTCCTACTACTATTAAAACAAGGGTAATTGCTCAATCTCAACAACTTCTTCGTATAGATAAGGAGGAGAGAAAACCTATTAATAAAAATTTAGAGAAAAAATTTCAAGAAATTTATGAAGAAATTCTTCAAGAGGTTGATGGAGTAATTCTTTCTGATTATGCCAAAGGTATGTTTTTATCTGAAAGTTTTTGTGCATGGATAGTAAAAGAAGCAAAGAGAAGAGGTAAGTTTCTCATGGTTGATCCAAAAAGTGTGGAATGGAAAAAATATGAAAGTGCAACCTCAATTACTCCAAATTATAAAGAATTTAAAGAAACTGCTTTTAAGGAAAATCTTCCTAAGGATAATCTAAAAGAATCCGCAAAAATTCTGGTTGAGAAATACAATCTTGACTTTCTTGTAGTAACCTTAGGTAAAGATGGTATATTTTCTTATCACCCAAAAGAGGGAACAATTTATGCTCCTTCTCAAGCAAAAGAAGTTTATGATGTTTCGGGTGCAGGAGATACTGTAATAGCTTCCTTAGGAGCTTTTTATGCTATAGGTTTACCATTAAAGCAAATTCTTGAACTGGCAAATATCGCAGCAGGAATAGTGGTTGGTAAAGTAGGAACTAAACCTGTTTATTGGGAAGAAATAAAAAATTTTGTTAAAGAGAATGAGAATTCAGGGGGAAGGAGGAAGAAATGAGCAAGATCTCTCGTATAAAAGCTCGTGAAATACTTGATTCCAGAGGCAACCCTACAATTGAAGTAGAGGTTTGGTTAGAAAGTGGTTTTTATGGAAGGGCATCTATTCCTTCGGGCGCCTCAACTGGAAAACACGAAGCTCTTGAGTTAAGAGATAAAGATCCACAAAGATATTTTGGGAAAGGGGTTCAGAAAGCAGTTTTTAATGTGAATGAAATTATAGCTCCTCAATTAGAAGGTTTTGAATCCTCTAAACAGGTAGAAATTGACCAAATGCTTTGTGAACTTGATGGCACCGAGAATAAATCAAAACTTGGAGCTAATGCTATTTTAGGAGTTTCTCTTGCCTGTGCTAAAGCTACTGCTGAAGAATTAGGAGTGCCTCTTTTTGCTTATATTGGTGGATTAAAAGCAAGAACTTTACCTGTGCCCTTTATGAATGTTATAAATGGAGGTGCTCATGCAGACAATCCTTTAGATTTTCAAGAATTTATGATTGTTCCCTGGGGAGGAGATAGTTTTTCTAAAGCTTTAAGAATGGGAGCAGAAACCTATCATTCATTAAAAAGCATTTTAAAGGAAAAAGGATTAAGCACCTCTGTAGGAGATGAAGGTGGTTTTGCTCCTCAAATAAATTCTCCTGAAGAAGCCTTAGACTATTTAGTTAAAGCTATTGAAAAAGCAGGATATAAGCCAGGAGAAGAGATTGCTATTGCCATGGATGTAGCAGCTTCAGAATTATATGAAGGAAAGGGAATATATAAATTTTCTGGTCTTAGTAAAAAAATGAATAGAGAAGAACTTTTAAAATATTATGAAAAATTGGTTAAAAATTATCCTATTATATCAATTGAAGATCCTTTTTCTGAAGATGATCCTGAAGGATTTAAACTTATTACTAAAAGTTTAGGAAATAAAATTCAGATTGTTGGAGATGATATATTTGTAACTAATCCTAAAAGAATTGAATGGGGAATTAAAGAAAAACTTGCTAATGCAGTTTTAATCAAACTTAATCAAATAGGGACATTAACTGAGACAATTTCTGCTGTAGAATTAGCCTATAAAAATAACTGGAAGTGTATGATCTCTCATCGTTCAGGAGAAACAGAAGATACTTTTATTGCTGATCTTGTAGTGGCTTTAAATACAGGACAAATCAAAACTGGAGCACCAGCAAGAAGTGAAAGAGTGGCTAAATTTAATCAACTTTTAAGAATTGAAGAATACCTTGGGTCAGCTGCTATTTTTGCTGGAAAAAACATCTTAAAATAATATTTTTATGGAAATTTTAAAAGAGATTAAAAAAATATCCCAAAAAGAGCCTGTTGAGTTTTGGATAGAAATTGAAGAGGGTTTTGAATTAGAAAAAAGGGATAGAAAAGAATTTTTAGAAGAAAAATATGTGGATCAAAATATTTCTGTAAGGTATTTAAATAATGAAGGGAAAGCGGGTCTCTCTTATAGTGCATCTTTTAATCTTTTAGATTTAGAAGAATCCGTTTTGAAAGCAAAAATTCTTTCAAATTACGGTGTACCTTCTATTTTTCCTGAAAAAGAAGAAAAATATCCTGAAGTTTCTTTTCAACAAAACCTTAATATATCTATAAATGAGTTTAAAGAAAAGCTTAATGAATTAGAAGAAAAAGCTTTTAGTTTTGATTCTTCAATTTCAAGAGTTGAAAAAATAAAACTTTCTTTTGGGAAAATTAAATATATCTTAATTAGAAATGAACTTGAATTGACCTGGGAAAGACCATTTTGTAGTTTTATTATCTCTGTTATAGCTAAAAATAAATATAAAGAAGCATCTGCTTATGAGTGGTATGAGGGGGTTGAGTTTAATTACCAAACTTTTTTAGAAAGGGTTGAGATTGCCTGCAAAAAAGCTTTAGCTCTTTCTAAAACTAAAAAAGGAAAAAATTTAAAAGTTTCTATTCTTTTTCCTCCCTTTTTAGCTGTTGAACTTTTAAAGTTTTTAGAATTTTCTTTCTTAGGAGATGAAGTATTAAAAGGAAGGTCCTATCTGAAAGACAAATTGGAGAAAAAAGTTTTTAATGAAAAAATAACCTTATTTGATGATGGAATAAGTCCTTTCCTACCTGAGAGTAGACCTTTTGATGATGAGGGAGTTGCTCAAAATAAAAAAATTCTTATAGAAAAGGGTATAGTAAAAACCTTTTTATTTGATACTTATTGGAAAAATTTCGCAGAAAAAAAAGGATTTAAAGAATTTAAAGCTGGAAATTCAAGAAGACCTAATTTTTCATCTTTTCCCAAAATTTCTTCCACTAATCTTTATCTTAAAAACGGTGAACTTTCTAAGGAAGATCTTATTAAGGGAGAAGAAGAAATTTTTGAGGCTTTGGAGCTTTTAGGAGGTCATACTGCTAATTCTATTTCTGGAGATTTTTCTTTTGGAGTTTCAGGGATTTATTATAAAAGGGGAGAACCTGTGGATTACTTTTGTGAAATGGCTCTTTCTGGAAACATTTTTGAATTATTTAAAAATGTTTTAGAGCTTGGTTCAGATATCACTTTTTATGGGGCTACAGGTTCTCCAAGTTTACTTACAGAAAAAATGGATTTAGGAGGTTAGTTTAAATGGAAATTAAAGAAGCTATTGTAAAGCTTAAAGAAGGAGAAAATCTAAAAAAAGAAGAAGCTTATCAAGTTTTTAAAAAGATAGCTGTTAATAATTTTGAAGACGAAGAGGTAGAGTTATTTCTTGACCTTTTGAGAAAGAAGGGAGAAACTTGGCAGGAAATAACTGGTGCAGTTATGGCATACAGAGATATTATGATAAAAGTGCCTCACCATTTACCTGAGTCTGCAATAATTGTTGATACTTGTGGAACAGGGGGAGACAATAAACATACTTTTAATTTTTCAACAACAGTTGCCGTAGCTCTTTCAGCTTTAGAGGGGATTTATGTTGCCAAACACGGGAATAGATCCGTTACAAGTAAATGTGGGAGTGCAGATTTGTTAGAAGCTTGTGGAATTGCTTTAGATGTACCCCCTGAAGCTTCAGCTTTAGCTCTTGAAGAAATTGGTTTTTCTTTTCTTTTTGCTCCACTTTATCATCCAGCATTTAAAAGGGTTGCAGGAATAAGAAAAAAACTTGGTAGAACAATTTTTAATACCCTTGGACCTCTCTTAAATCCTGCACTTGCTAATTATCAATTATTAGGAGTTTATGACTTTTTACTTACAGAAAAAATAGCTTATGTTCTTGACAGTATAGGAGTTAAAAGAGCATTAGTTGTCTTTGGTGAAGAGGGATATGATGAAATAACCATTACTGGTTCTACAAAGATTTCAGAATTAAGAGATGAAAAAATTACTACCTATTATATAGATCCAGAAAGTTTTGGTTTTGAAAGATGTAAGAGCCCAGAGGAATTAACAGTTAAAGATCCTTCTCAAAGCAAGGAAATTTTAGAAAACTTGTTAAAAGGGGAACTTGAAGGTCCTATTATGGATATGTTTCTTTTAAATCTTGGAGGAGCAATTTATCTTTGTGAGAAGGCTATAGATTTTAAAGGAGGAATAAAAAAAGCAAGAGAACTTATACAATCAGGTCAAGCCTGGAAAAAGTGGCAAGAAATTTTAAAATATTATAAAAAATTTAAAAACTAAATTCCCAATAAAAAAGTATTAAGAGTAGGTTATGAAAATAAGATTCTTATATTTTAAAGGGTGTCCTCATACAGAACCAGCTTTAAATTTGTTAAAAGAAGTACTTAAAGAAAAGGGAATTAAAGAAGAAATTGAGATTATAGAAGTTAACTCTGAGGAGGATGCAATAAAATATAGGTTTTTAGGTTCTCCTACAATTCAGATTAACGGTTTAGATATTGAGAAAGAAAGAAGAAACGATTTTCCAACCTTTGGATGTCGTATTTATAAAACTAAAGATGGATATAGTGGAATACCACCAAAAGAATTAATTGAGAAAGCTATTGATGAAGTAATAAATTTATAAAGATTATAAAATTAACTTTTCTAAAGTTTCTAAAACCTCATTAGGAGAAATTAATTTCAGACAATTATAGTGTCCATATTTGCAAGTTCTTTTGAAACAGGGGCTACAAGAAAGGTCAACTTTTAAAACCCTTGCTTTTTTATTTAAAGGACCTGTCTTTTCTGGATCAGTGGAACCGAAAATAGCAATTTGAGGTACTTTTAGAGCTGCTGCAAGATGCATAAGTCCTGAATCATTAGAAATAACAGCCTTTGCTAAGGAAAAAATTCCTGCAACCTCAGTTAAATCTGTTTTTCCGCAAAAATTATACACTTCTTTTTTTCCATTGTTTATAAAATCTCCCACCTCTTTTTCTTTTAGACTTCCTACAACAATTACTGCAAAACCCTTTTTCACAAGTTTTGAAGCAAGTTCTTTATAATATTCCTTGGGCCACATTTTAGCGGGTCCGTAGGCAGCACCTGGTACTATAATGATAAAGGGTTTATCTTTAAGTTCTTTTAAAAAAGCTTTAGCCATCTCTATAATTTTTTCATCAAGAGGCAAAATTAAATCCCTATATTCAAAAGGAAGTCCTAAGGCTTTTAAGAGATATAAATAATAATCTCTTTGGTGGATTTTTTGACGAGGAGGGTTGATAGCCCTTGTTAAAAGAAATCTTCTAAAGTCTTTTGCATATCCCCATCTTTCTCGAAGACCAGCTCTGAAAAAAAGCCAAGCTGAAGAAAATGAGTTAGTAAGGAGGAGCCCTACTTCTTCTTTAAAAGGTTTTAAGGTTTCTAAATTCCTTTTAGTGTTACCCCTTTCA
>CAZZLG010000005.1:0-5300 GCA_964654865.1 uncultured Thermodesulfatator sp. | reverse complement strand
CTTTATGTAACTTGTGCATCTGAAGAAGAAGCTAAAAAAATAGGGAAAGCCCTTCTTGAAGAAAGACTTTGTGCTTGTGTTAATATTTATCCCCAAATAAACTCTATGTATTGGTGGAAGGAAAAAATTGAAGAATCAAAGGAAGCTGTCATGATTGTTAAAACCAAAGAATCTCTTGTAAATTTAGTAGAAGAAAAAATTCTTCAACTGCACTCCTACACCTGTCCCTGTATTGCTAAAATAGAAATAGAAAGAACCAATGAGTGTTTTTTAAATTGGTTACTTAAGGAAACTAAACCCATTTAATAATAAATGAATTATAAATAAGTGAGTTTATATAAGGAAGTTGCAGATCTTATAAAGACTTCAAAACATTCGTTAGCTTTTACAGGTGCTGGTATATCTGTAGAAAGTGGTATTCCAACTTTTAGAGGTTCTCAAGGCCTTTGGAGTAAATATGATCCTGAAGAATTTGCTCATATTGAGTCTTTTATAAGAAACCCCGCTAAGGTTTGGAAAATGATAAGAGAAATGTTTATGATTCTTTTTGAAGCAAAACCAAATCTTGCTCATGAAATTTTAGCTGAGATGGAAAAAAGAGGATATCTTAAAGCAGTAATTACCCAAAACATAGATGGTCTCCATCAACTTGCTGGAAGTAAAAATGTTATAGAATACCACGGAAATTGTAAATGGCTTTTATGCTTAAGTTGTGGAAAAAAAGAAAAGATAAAAAGGGAACTTATTGAGATGCTTCCTTATCCTAAATGTAAGGAATGCGAAACCCCTTTAAAGCCTGATGTAATATTTTTTGGAGAAGCTATACCTTTTGAAGCTAAAAAGAAAGCAGAACGAGAGGTTAAAGAATGTGATCTCTTGTTAATAATTGGAACATCGGGTGTTGTTTATCCAGCTTCTCAACTTCCTTATATGGCAAAGTTAAATAAGGCTACAATTGTGGAAATAAACCTTGAAGAAACTTCCTATACTCATTCCATCACTGATTATTTTTTTAAAGGAAAGGCTTCAGAAATCCTTTTTAAAATTTTTTCAGAACTATCTTGAATTTTTTAAAAAAATCTTTATTTTAAAAATGCTCTAAATTAGAAAGGAGGTTTCAATCATGCCAATTTATGAATTTATCTGTCTAAATTGTGGGAAAATCTTTGAAAAACTTGTTTTAAAAAATGAAGAAGAACAAGAATTAAAATGCCCTTATTGTAGGTCTCAAAATATAAAAAAACTCATTTCCAGTTTTTATTCTAACAAAGATTCTTCCTTAAAAAGTCATTCTTGTAGCGGAAGTGGGTTTGGTTTTTCTTGAGCTTAAAACCTTAAGGGGAAGTTTTTCCCTTAGATCTTCACTTTTTAAAATATCATTTTAAATTTAAAACTATGTTAAGCAAAAGAATTGTTATTTGTTTAGATGTAAAGGACGGAAAAACTACCAAAGGAATTAAATTTAAAAATAATATAGAAGTGGGAGATCCTGTTGAAATGGCTGAAAAGTATTATTTGGAAGGTGCTGATGAAATAGTCTTTTATGATATTACAGCAAGTGCAGAGCATAGAAAAATAATGATTGATGTAGTAAGAAAAACTGCTGAACGTATTTTTATTCCTTTTGCAGTAGGAGGAGGAATTAAAAGTTTAGAAGATATGAGAGAAGTTTTGCTTGCAGGAGCTGAAAAGGTATCAGTAAATACTGCTGCTGTCTTAAATCCCAAACTTATATATGAGGGAGCTAAAGCCTTTGGTTCTCAGTGCATAGTACTTGGGATGGATGTAAAAAAGGTAGAACCCTCTTCTAAAATACCCTCTGGATATGAAGTTTGGATCAAAGGAGGAAGACAACCTATGGGGATAGATGCAGTTTGGTGGGCAAAGGAGGCAGAAAATCTTGGTGCTGGAGAAATATGTCTAAACTCTATTGATGCAGATGGAACAAAAGAAGGATATGAACTTACTATTACCAGAATGATAACAGACGCAGTAAATATTCCAGTTATAGCCTCTGGTGGTGCAGGACATCCAGAACATCTTTATCAGGTTTTAACAGAAGGAAAAGCAGATGCTGCGCTTATCGCTTCTATGGTTCATTACGGAATGTATACTATAAAAGAAATTAAGGAGTATCTTGCTGAAAAAGGGGTAAGAGTTAGAATTAAATGGTAAATCTTTTCTTAAAAAGAAAAAAAATCATAAAAGCAAGTCCAAATATAGTAAATACAATAAAGATTTTATAGGGATGTCCTCCGTATACCACATCTCCTTGTAAAGATAAAGCAAATGTTCCTGGAATTCTTCCCAGTGTACATATAAAAATAAAGGCTTTAAAAGAAATAGGCATAAGTCCTAAAAGGTAATTTAAAACATCCTTGGGAAATCCTGGAAATAAATAAAGAAAAAAAGTTCCAGTAATCCCATATTTTTTAAAAATTTTTTTAATTTTTAAGTAATAAGAAGAATTCTCATATCTACTTAAAATTCTTTTTTTGAAAAATCTTCCTATATAAAAGGCAGAAGCAGAACCTATTATAATCCCTGTAGTACTTATCAAACAACCTTTAAAAGCTCCAAAGAAAAATCCTGCTAAAAACCCTGTTGCTTCCCCAGGTATGGGGGCTATGATAACCTGTAAAGCTTGAAAAACTATAAATAGTATTGGACCTAAATAAGGATGTTCCCCTAAGAATATTCTTAATTCTTCTCTATTGCTCCATAAAGAAAAAAGATTATCAAACATTTTTAGCTAAAAATATATTTACATACTTGAGATACCTTTTTACAAGAAAAAATTTCTATTTTAAATTCCTTTTCTCTAATATTTACTGACTCAGGAATAAAGGCTTTTTTAAAACCCTTTTTTTCAGCTTCCTTTAGCCTTAAGGTTATATCTCTTACAACTCTTAATTCTGCTGAAAGTCCTATTTCTCCTATAAAAACTGTTTTAACTGGTAGTGGCTTTTCAAGTAAACTTGAAATTAATGCCATTGCAATTGCTAAATCAGCAGAAGGATCCCTTACTTTTAACCCTCCTGCTATTTTTACATAAATATCCTGATCTCTAAAGTTAAAACCAAGTTTTTTTTCTAAAATAGCAACCAAAAGAGAAAGTCTAATAGGGTCAAAACCAACAGCTGTTCTTCTTGGAAAGCTCAAATAACTTTTAGTTACTAAAGCCTGAGCAGTAACTAAAATGGGTCTTGTTCCTTCTATTACACAAAAATAACTTCCTTCCTCTGAAAGGAAAAAATCTTCATATTGAGAATGGGGGATAAGTCCTTCTTCTGTCATTAAAAATACTCCTATTTCATTTACAGGACCAAAACGATTTTTAACAGCTCTTAGTATTCTAAAACCTGTTTCTTTTTCACCCTCTAAATAAAGAACTACATCTACAAGATGTTCTAAAATTTTCGGTCCTGCTATAATACCTCCTTTTGTAATGTGTCCTACTAAAATTACTATAATACCTTTTTCCTTTGCTAAGCGCATAAGGGCATTGGCACACTCTCTTACTTGTGAGACCCCACCAGGAGAACTTTCAAGCTCTGGAAGATAAACAGTCTGAATAGAGTCTATAATTAAAAGATGAGGCTTTATTTCTTCAACTGTCTCTAAAATTGAAGTTAAGTTAGTATCAGAAATAAAATAAAAATCCCTATTTATTTTAAGTCTTTCTACTCTTAAACTTATTTGCTCAAGAGATTCTTCAGCTGAAACATAAACTACTTTTATTTTTTTTTCAGAAAGTAATCCTGCTATTTGAGTTAATAAAGTAGATTTGCCAATACCTGGGTCTCCTCCTATGAGAATTAAAGATGAAGAAACAATTCCTCCTCCTAAGACTTGATCAAATTCTGTTAACCCTGTTTTTAATCTCTTTTGTGGTTTAAAAACAATTTCAGAAAGTTTTTGAACTTTTGCCTTTTCAAAAGTTACTTTTTTCTTTTTTTTGCCATTACCTTCTTTCTCTTCAACAAAAGTATTCCATGCCCCACATTCAGGACATCTACCAAACCATTTTAAACTTTTATAACCACATTCCTGACAATAATAAGCCATAAACCTAATTCCGTGGTTTTAAAATACCTCTCCAAAGGGAAAAATATTTATACCTTTTTTTAGTTGTTTTTATGGTTATTTCATCAACTTTTTCTAAATTTTCTAAATAGAAAGGAGCTGAAAATCCTTTTTTTATTACTAAAACCTTTTTTCCTATTAAAGTATTTGTTTTTCTCCATAGATGGTATTGATTTTTAGGATAACTTTCAAACTGAATAACATAAACTTCTGGGTGCTTTTTAACATAAAAAGAAAGAACTGCTGCAATATCTCTACGGTCTGCCACTAAAGCTAAATCTCCATTATAATATTTTTCAACTCTTTCTGCAAGGATTCTCCATCCTCTAAATTTTTCTAACAAAACCTGGAAAGGCTCTGGAAATTTATCTGGAAAATAACCAAAAAGATAAACCATAATAGACAAAATTAAGCTTAAAATTAAATTGCTAAAAATCAAAATTTTCCACCTCTTAGAGAAAGAAACATAAGCAAAGAAAAAAAGAAAACCAGTTAAGCTAAATGGTAAAATCCAATTTACATTTAATTTAATAAAAAAAGAAAGAAGAATAAATCCTAAAATAACAGGAAAGGAAAGGAAATATAAAAATTTCAAACTTTCTGGAGATTCCTTTCTAAAAAAGTTTTTTGTATAAACCTTTCCTGTATAAAGGAAAAATAAAAATAAAGGTGTATAAACACCTATTGAGTCTACTAAAAATTTTAAAAAAGAATAAATGGATAAAGTTTTTCTGCTAAAATGCTCTTCAGTATGTTTTATTAAAAGAAATTGGTGGGTATAATTCCAATAAAAATTGGGAGAATAAATCAAAAGGGCTATTAAAAATAAAAGAAAAGTTTCCTTTTTAAAAAATAAAGTGCTTTTACGGATTAATAAATAAAGTGCGCTAAGAACCAAAAAAGAAAACATGGTTTGCTTAGTTAAAAGCCCAAATCCTATAAAAATTCCTGTAAAAAGAGCATTTTTATAATTAGGATTTTCTAAGTATTTTATAAAGAAAAACAAAGATAAAATCCAAAAAAATAATAAAGGTGGGTCTATAGTCATTATGAAACTATAAGCTGTTAAAATCGGAATAAAAGAAAGAGTTAGTAAAAGTAAAAGGGCATTAAATTCATTAAAATATTTATAAATTAATAAATAAGAAAAAAATAGAGTTAAGGTAATAAAAATTAAGGCTGGGAATCTTACTGCAAATTCGGTATTTCCTAAA
>CAZZLG010000004.1:0-23503 GCA_964654865.1 uncultured Thermodesulfatator sp. | reverse complement strand
CCTTTATTTCTCTTAACGAAAAATCCCTAATTTATTCTCAAAAATTAGCTGATTCAGTTGATGAAAGTTTTAAAATTATCAATAAAGCTTTAGAAGACGCAAAAATTCAGAGCACTCAAGCATCACAAGTTGCTTCTGCTGTTGAAGAAATGAGTGCAACTATTGCTGATATTGCAAAAAATGCTTCACAAGTTTCAGATCTTGCAGTTCAAAATATAAATGCTGCTATGGAAGGAAAAAGTATTTCTGAAGAGGCAACAAAAGTTATCATAAAAGCAAATGAAGAAACTATGGCTTTAAAAAACGTAATTGAAGAACTCAATAAAAGTGCAGGAGAAATAGGTTATATAGTTCAACTTATTAAAGATATTGCTGATCAGACAAATTTGCTTGCCCTTAATGCTACAATTGAAGCAGCTCGTGCTGGAGAACATGGAAGAGGTTTTGCAGTTGTTGCTGAAGAAATAAGAAAACTTGCAGAAAGAACAGCTAAAGCAACTGATGAAATTGCAGAGAAAATAAAAACTATTCAAACAGAATCTAATAAAGCCTTTGAAACTATGGAAATTACTGCTAAGGAAGTTGAAAAAGGGGTTGCTTCTTTAAATAAAGTAAAGGATGCTCTTGATAACATTGTTGAATCTTCTCAAAAAGTAAAAGATGCTATAGCTCAAGTTGCTACAGCAACAGAAGAGCAATCTATAGCAAGTGAAGAAATAAGTAAAACTGTAGAAGAAACAGCTAAATTAACTGCTGAAGTAACAAATTTAATTGAAGAACTCACAAAAACTATTTATAGTTTAGTAAACATTTCATCAGACCTAAGACACACTGCATCCTTAGTAAAAACAGAAAAACTAAAAGAGGAACTATTTGATCTCTTTAAATCAGACCACGAAAGATTAATAATTAGAGTTACTGGTCATTTAATGGGACTTGATACCTTAGATCCTGAACTTCTTGGAAATTATAAAGTCTGTGGTATAGGAAAATGGCTTTATGAGGGTGAAGGAGAAAAATTTAGGAGTGTATCTGTTTTTTCTGAATTTGAAGAACTCCATAAAAGATTTCATCTGCTTTGTAGGGATATCGTAATTGCTCATAACAGTAAAGACAAGGAAAGAATTAGAAATTTAATGGCTGAAAGAGAAGAACTTTCTACAAAATTGATATCTTTATTTGAAAAAATGAAAGAAATTTATTTAAAGGAGCTTAAAAGCAAGCTTTAGCTTTTAAACTTTCTTGTATATTCTTAGAATTCTTATATAATATTTTTAATGATTTATTTCCGTCCTCACACTCTTGATGAATTTATTGGACAAAAAAGAATAAAAGAGGAGCTTTCAGTTTATATTTCCTCGGTAAAAAAAAGAAATGACATCTTCCCTCATACTTTCTTTATTGGTGCTCCAGGACTTGGAAAAACAACCTTAGCAAGAATTATAGCTTATGAACTAAAAAGAGATTTAAAGATTACCTCAGGTCCTGTTCTTGATAAAACCGGAACCTTAGCTGCGGTTCTCACCAATTTAAAAGAAGGGAACATCCTTTTTATTGATGAAATTCACAGAATGCCGAAACCCTGCCAAGAAATTCTTTATACAGCCATGGAAGACTTTGCTTTAGATATAGTAATAGGAAAGGGAAATACTGGAAAAACTATAAGACTTAATCTTCCAAAATTTACCTTAATTGGGGCTACAAATAAACCAAATCTTTGTTTAGCTCCTTTTAGAGATAGATTTCAGCTAATTTTTAAATTAAACTATTATAAAGACGAAGAATTAAGAGACATTATTATAAAGGTTAGCAAATTCTGGGGGCTTGAAATAGAAAAAGATTCAGCTTTTAAACTTGCTAAAGCTTCTAAAGGTATACCAAGACAAGCTTTAAATCTGTTAAGAAGATTAAGAGAATTTGTTTTACTAAATTCAAAAACTAAGGACAAAAAATTATTAAAAGTATCTTCTCAAACTTTTGAAAAATTTTTAGAACTTCTTGATATTGATGAATGGGGATTAACTCCTGAAGATAGAAGATGTCTTTTAACTCTTTATAAAGAATTTAAGGGTGGACCTGTAGGGGTTACAGCTCTTGCACTTTCAGCAGATATTACACCAGAAGAATTTGAAACTATTTATGAACCAGCTTTAATAAGAATGGGATTAATTGGTCGCACCAAAAGAGGAAGAATTCTTACTCAAAAAGGATATCTCTATCTTAAAGAAAAATTTAACTTTCCTTATAAAGAGGAAACAGAGTGTCTCTTTTCAAGTTAAGTCCATATAGTTTAATAGAAAAAAAAGGAAAAGAACCTATTGTTGCTATTACTGCATATGATTATATCTCTGCTAAACTTGCTGAAGAATCTGGATTTGATTTTGTTTTAATAGGAGATTCAGCATCTATGGTAATTCTGGGTGAAGAGGATACTTATTCAATAGGTATGGAAGAAATGCTTCTTTTTTGTAAAGCAGTAAGTAAAGGTGCACCAAATATTCTTCGCATAGGAGATATGCCCTTTTTATCCTATCAAGTATCTAAGGAAATAGCAATTTTAAATGCTGGAAGGTTTGTAAAAGAGGGGAGATGTCATGGAGTAAAAGTTGAAGGAGGAGAAGAAGTTGCTGAAATTGTTTTAGCCCTTATTAAAGCAGGAATTCCCGTTTTAGGACATATTGGACTTACTCCCCAAAGGAGCATGGAACTTGGAGGATTAAAAGTTCAGGGGAAAACTATAGAAAGTGCACAAAAATTATTAAAAGATGCAAAAATATTAGAAGAAGCAGGGGTCTTTGCTATTGTTATTGAATGTGTTCCAGCAGAACTTGCTAAATTAATAACCCAAAAGGTAAATGTTCCAACTATAGGAATTGGTGCAGGTCCTTATACAGATGGACAAATACTTGTTTTCCATGATGTAGTAGGACTTTATCCAGAAATGCGTCCTAAATTTGTTAGAACCTATTTCAATGGATATGAAAATCTTAAAAAGGCTTTAAAAGATTTTATAAAGGATTGTAAAAATAAAGTTTTCCCATCAGAAAAAGAAAGTTTTAAAATTTCTGAGGAGGTGTTGAAACAAATAAAAATTGGTGTAAAGTTTAGGAACTATAAAAATTTAGGAGGAGAAGGAAAAAGTGGGTAAACAAAAAATGAAAACTAATAGATCTGCAGCGAAAAGATTTAAAGTTACAGCTACAGGGAAAATAATGCATAAAAAATCTGGGAGAAGTCATTTATTAAGAAAAAAAAGTAAAAAAAGAAAAAGACATCTTAAACAAGAAAAAGAACTTTTTTCTGGATATTACTCTCATATAAAAAGATGTATCCCCTATAAGTTTTAAAAAATCCTTATTCTTTAAAGGAGGGTATTCCTATGCCGAGAGCAAAAGGTGGTTTTAAAACCAGAAGAAGACATAAAAAATTGATAAAATTAGCTAAAGGATATTGGGGGCAGAGAAAAAATGTTTTTAGAAGGACTAAAGAGACAGTTGAAAGAGCTTTAGTATATGCCTATAGAGATAGAAGGCAGAAAAAAAGAGATTTTAGAAGACTATGGCAGATTAGAATTAATGCAGCAGTAAGATTAAATGGATTAAATTATAGCAAATTTATGGGGGGATTAAAGAAGGCAGGTATAGAGCTTGATAGGAAGGTTTTGGCAAACTTAGCTATAAATGAACCAGAGATATTTTCTAAAATAGTGGAAATTGCTAAAGCTCAGTGGCAATAATTTTTAGAATTTCTAAAAAATGAACTCTTCTGATATAGAAAAACTTAAAAAGGAAATTTGGGAAAGTTTTGAAAAAATAGAAGATCTTTCTCAATTAGAAGACTTCCGAATTAAATATTTAGGTAAAAAGGGGAAAATTACCTCTTCCCTTAAACTTTTAAAAGATCTTCCTTTAGAAGAAAAAAAATATTTAGGAAAAGAACTTAATGAGTTAAAAGACCTGTTAGAAGTAAAATTAAGAGAAAAAGAAAGGGAAATTTTATTTAAGGAGGAAGATAAAGATTTAGGTTTAGATCTTACCTTACATGGAAGATCCCCTTCCATAGGGACGCTTCATCCTCTTACTCAAGTAATTGATGAACTTTGTGAAATATTTTCAAGGCTTGGTTTTGAAATAGTAACGGGACCAGAGATAGAAACAGAATATTATAATTTTACTGCTTTAAATATTCCAGAATGGCATCCTGCAAGAGATATGCAAGCAACCTTTTATCTTAAAAATGGAGCCTTACTAAGAACACACACATCTCCTATGCAAATTAGAGCAATGCTTGAAAGGAAACCCCCTTTAAGAATAGTTGCCCCTGGAAAAGTATATCGCTGTGATGCAGATATTAGACATTCTCCTATGTTTCATCAAATAGAAGGATTAATGGTAGATAAAGAGGTTAGTTTTGCAGATCTTAAGGGTGTTTTAACTTATTTTGCAAGAGAAATTTTTGGGGAAAAAACTAAAGTTAGATTTAGACCAAGTTATTTTCCTTTTACTGAGCCAAGTTTGGAAATGGATATTGAATGTGTAATATGTAGAGGTAAAGGGTGCAAAGTTTGTGGGGAGGCTGGATGGTTAGAAATACTTGGAGCTGGAATAGTTCATCCAGAAGTTTTTAGGGCAGTTAACTATGATACAGAAATTTGGCAAGGGTTTGCTTTTGGATTAGGTATAGAAAGAATTGCTATGATAAAATATGGAATAGATGATATAAGAATGTTTTTTGAAAATCATTTATTGTTTTTACAAAGTTTTAAATAAATTAGGAAATTCAATGAAAGTCCCTATAAGTTGGCTCTCAGAATTTATTGAATTAAAAGGAAGTCCTGAAGAAATTGCAGAAATTTTTACCATGGGAGGAGTTGAAGTAGAAAACATAGAAACTCCTTATAAAAATTTGGGAGAATTAATAGCAGTAAAAATCTTAGAGGTTTATGAACCAGAAGATCTTAAAGATTTAGTTCTTTGTAAAGTAACAGATGGAAAAGAAATTTTCACTGTTTTAACCACTGCCAAAGATCAAGTAAAACCTAATTTGATAGTAGGATTAGCTAGACCTGAAAGTTTTACCTTTAGTTTTGAAAAGGTAGAAATAAAATCCATTAAAAATTACAGATCTTACGGAATGTTTTTATCTCCTTACGAAGCTGGCATTGGTGAAGAGAAAGAAAAACTACTTGTTCTTCCTGAAAATTCTCCTCTTGGTGAATCTATATATAAGATTTTGGAAATTTCTGAGGTTGTCCTTGACCTTGCTATAACTCCTAATAGAGGAGATCTTCTTTCAATCTTCGGGGTTGCTCGTGAATTAAATTTACTCACTTCCTGGGAATTAAAATTTCCCTCCTTAGATGAAAGCTTAAAATTAGGCGATAAATTCTTTGGTAAAATAGAGATTTTGGATACTGATGGATGTTTTAGATATGCAGGAAGATTTATAGGAAAAGTAAAAATAAAAGAAAGCCCCTTTTATATACAAAAAAAGTTGTGGCTTTGTGGTCTTAGACCTATTAATAACATTGTAGATATAACAAATTATGTGCTTTTAGAATTGGGACAGCCTCTTCATGCCTTTGACTGGGATAAAATAGAAGATAAAACTGTTCTTATAAGATGCGCCTATCCTAAAGAGAAACTTTTTATGTTAGATGGCATTGAAAGAGAACTTACAGAGGAAGATCTTATAATAGCTGATACTAAAAAACCTTTGGCTTTCGCAGGAATTATGGGAGGGGAAAACTCTGGAATTTCTGAAAAAACAGAAAACATATTTTTGGAGTCTGCTTGGTTCAATCCAAAGAGAATAAGAAGATCTTCTCAAAAATATAAATTAATTACTGAAAGTTCTTACAGATTTGAAAGAAATATAGATCCAGAGGGAGTTATTTGGGGATTACTTAGAGCAAGTGAACTTATTTTTAAATTAGCTAATCCTGAGTTTTATTCTGAAGTAGTAGATATCTATCCTAACCCCTTTATTCCTCCTCGGATAACGCTTTCTAATCAAAAAATCACCAAGTATCTTGGATTTTCTATCTCCTCCAAGGAGATAGAAAAAATCTTAGATAAAGTTGGAGATGTACAAAAATCTGGTGATAGTTTCCAAGTAATTCCTTTTTCCTATCGTCAAGATTTAAAGATACCTGAAGATCTTATAGAAGAAATTGCAAGAATTTATGGTTACGAAAAAATCCCTTCCTCCTTTCCTAAAAGTACCCTTTATTGTAAAAGCTCCTCCAAAAAATTAGAATTTGAAAAAAACCTTAAAAACATCTTAAAATCCTTTGGATTTTCTGAGGTCATTACTTACAGTTTTATAGATCCTAAATCCTTAGAAAAATTAAATCTCAGAAAAGATGATAAAAGGTTAAGACCAATAGAACTTGCTAATCCTTTAGCTTCTTCTCAATCAGTTATGAGAACTTCTTTAATTCCTGGACTGATTGAAACTGCATGTTTCAATTTTTTTAGAGAAATAGGTTCTCTTAAAATATTTGAAATTGGGAAGGTATTTTTCCCAACTGAAAAAGAATTAGCAGAAGAACCTCTTTATCTTGGAATTTTGCTTATGGGAAATGCAAATAAAGAATCCTGGTATGAAAATTTAAGAAAATTTGATATTTATGATCTAAAAGGATATTTGGAATCTATTTTTGAGATTTTAAGAATAAATATAGATTTTAAACCTCATTCCTCAGAACCCTTTCTTAAAAAGGGAGCTTCATTTGATCTTTATTTTAATAACGAAAAATTTGGCTTTGCTGGAGAAGTAAAAAATCTGATATTAAAAGAATTTGATCTAAAACCTCCTTTATTTGTTTCCGAAATTAATTTAGAAATTTTATTTGAAAAGATTGAAAGCATAGAAAAGAAATTAATAATAAAAAAACCACCCAAATATCCTTCTACTTTTAGGGATATAACTTGTATTCTTAAAAAGGAAATAAAAATTGGAGAGATTTTGGATTTTGTGAAGACTTTATCAATTCCTTATTTGGAAAATATTAACTGTATTAAAATTTACGAGGGCCCTCCTATTCCAGAAGGAGAAAAAAGTATAACTATAAGGTTCTGGTATAGAGCTGAAGACAGAACTTTAAAAGATGAAGAAGTTAATCAAATCCAAGATAAAATAGCTAAAATTATATTTAAAAAATTTTCTGCTAAACCAAGATAAATGACAACTATCAATAAAAAAATAATTATAAATAAATTACACCAAAAAGTAGGACTTTCTAAAAGAATTCTAAAAACCTTGATTGATGAGCTTTTAGAAGAAATTAAAAAAGCATTGGAATTGGGGGAAGAAACTAAGATTGTAAGATTTGGGAATTTCATTCCCTATGAAACAAAAAAAAGAAAGGGAAGAAACTTAAAAAATAAAAGGGAAGTAGAAATAAAACCCTTTAAAAAAATAGTATTTCGCACAGCTTCTCAATTTAGAACAAAACTACATAATGAAAAACAATAACAGGGAAGAGGAAGGTCTCTACATAAGTTTTAGTGAAGTTACAAAACTTTTAAAAGTTAAACCATACATTCTTCTTTATTGGGAAAAGAAAATTCCCCAATTAAGACCTTATCGGATTGCTAATCGAAAGTTTTATAAAAAAAACCAAGTTAACCTTCTTTTTAAAGTAAAAGAACTTCTTGATGAAGGTTATTCCCTTGAAGGAATAAAAAAAATTTTGAAAAAAGAATCTTTAAAAACTTCAACCTATAAAGTCTCTTTAGAAAGAGAGCTTAAAAAATTAATAGAAATGATTTTAAAAGAACTCAAAGATATTTACCAAAAATTATAATTTACACTGATTTTTTTTCTTAAGCTATTCTATATTTAAATTTAGTATATTGATAAAATTAGACTTAATTATAATTTTTATATTGACAAATTTTAATTTTGTATTAATTTAAATTTTATAAAAGTTTTAATTAGGAGGTAAGAGATGGCTGAAAAATTGGGAATTTATAAATGTAATGTATGTGGAAACATTGTTTTAGTTATGCATAGTGGTATAGGACAATTAGTTTGTTGTGGACAGCCTATGCAGCTTATGACAGCTGGATCTATTGATGCAACAGTTGAGAAGCATGTTCCTGTAATTGAAAAGATAGGTAATACATACAAAGTAAAAGTAGGAAGTATCCCTCATCCTATGACAGAAGAACATTATATTGAATGGATAGAACTTCATGCAGATGAGGATAAGGTTTATATTAAATTTCTAAAACCTGGAGACACTCCAGAAGCTACTTTTCAAGTAGAGGCAAATAAAGTTCTTGCTAAGGAATACTGTAATTTACATGGATTATGGGAATCTTCTAAAGTTTGTGAACCATCTAAATAGTTTTTATAAAAAATATGGGAGGTGTGGGACATGAAAAAATACAAATGTAGTGTTTGTGGAAATGTATATGATCCTGAGGTAGGAGATCCTAAGGGAGGAATTCCTCCTGGAACGCCTTTTGAGGAACTTCCTGATAGCTGGAGATGCCCAAGATGTGGAAATCCTAAAAATGTATATTATCCTGAAGAAGATTAACACTTAATATTTAAAAATTTTATAAAATTCCTTAAAAGGAGGGAATTATGATTAAGTATAAGTGTAGAGTATGTGGTTATATTTATGATCCTGATGAGGGAGATCCTGAACACAACATTCCTCCAGGAACACCTTTTGAAAGTTTACCAGATGATTGGGTTTGTCCATCCTGTGGAGCACCAAAAGAAGAATTTGAACCTGTTTTGAAATAAAAATTTTATTTGAGAGAATTTTTTATGAAAAAATATAAGTGTAATGTTTGCGGATATGTATATGATCCTAAAGTAGGGGATCCTAATCAAGAAATACCTCCGGGAACACCCTTTGAAAAATTACCTAACGATTGGACCTGCCCTATTTGTGGGGCAGTGAAAAATGATTTTGTCCCTGAAGAATAAGAGAAAAGAAGATTCAATGTGTTTTATTCATGTTTTATTAAATGCCTTAGATGTAAGTGAAAAAGGATTTGAAGCTAAAATCATTTTAGAAGGTGCTGCAACAAAGCTAATACCTGAACTTTTTTCTGAAAAAAGCATGTTTTACAATTTTTTTAAAAAAGCCTTAGAGAAAGGGCTTGTAGCTGGAGTTTGTAAGGCTTGTGCACAAAAGATGGGAACTTTAGAATTAGCTAAAGAAAAAGGACTTACTATTCTTGAAGATATGTATGGACACGCCGGAATGGCAAACTTTATAAAACAGGGTTATACTATCATTACTCTTTAAAAAAAGACTTTTAAAGGGGGCTTTCTATGGAAGCAGTAAAAATCAAAGAGGGTTTTTATTGGGTTGGTGCTATAGATTGGAATGTAAGAAATTTTCATGGATACTCTACCTTTAAAGGAACCACTTATAATTCCTATTTATTAATAGATGAAAAAATTACCCTTTTTGACACTGTAAAACATGGATTTGAAGAAGAAATGTTATCAAGAATTAAAAGTATTGTTAACCCAGAAAAAATTGATTATTTAATTGTAAATCACATAGAACCAGATCATGCTGGAGGTTTTTTAAAAATAGTAGAAATTATAAAACCTGAAAAGATTTTTATTACTCAAAGGGGAAAAGATGGATTAAAAAATTACTTACATAAAAACGATTTTCCCTATGAAGAAGTATCTACTGGAAAAGAAATTAAAATAGGAAAAAGAACTATAAGATTTATAGAAACCCCCATGATTCATTGGCCAGATAGTATGATAAGCTATATTCCTGAAGAAAAAATTTTGGTCTCTCAAGATGCCTTTGGAGCCCATTATGCAACTTCTAATAGATTTGATGATGAAGTTGATTATTGCACTTTAATACAGGAATCTGCTAAATATTACGCCAATATTGTACTTCCCTATTCTCCACGAGTTCAAAACCTTTTAAAAACAGTAAGGGACCTCGAGCTTGAAATAAAATTAATATGCCCAGACCATGGGATTGTATGGAAAAAACATGTAAACGAAATCATTCAGCTTTATGAAAATTGGAGCAATTATATTGCAGAGAAAAGAGTGGTAATTATTTATGATACCATGTGGAAAAGTACAGAAAAAATGGCTTATGCTATTATGGAGGGGGTTATAAAAGAAAATTTAGAAGCAAGGCTTTTTAAACTTTCTGTTTCAGACATAACTGATGTAATGACTGAAGTAATGCTTGCTAAAGGATTAGTTTTAGGCTCTCCCACATTAAACAATGGACTTATGCCTACTGTAGCAAGTTTTGTCCATTATATGAAAGGACTTAGACCAAGAAAAAAAATTGGGGCTGTCTTTGGTTCCTATGGATGGAGTGGAGAGTCAATTAAACTTTTAAATGATATCCTAAATGAAATAAAGGCTGAAGTAGTTCATGAAGGAATAAAAGTAAAATTTGCGCCTAATAAAGAAGCCTTAAAGCAGTGCGAAGAACTTGGAAAAATTGTTGCCCAAAAAATTAAAAGCTCTTCCTAAAGAAGTGTCTATCTATTTAAAAAGAGAAGTTTGGGACATTCTTGAAAAAGAGAATCTTAAAGATTTTTTGAATTCTCTCAATAAATTTCCTCCCACTAAAATTGTGAGTTTCCTTATAGGAGCTTTTTTACATCCGAAAGAAGAAGTTCGCTGGAAAGCTATAATAGGATTTGGATATGTAGTTTCTCAAATAGCAAATAAAGACCTTGAAAGGGCAAGAATAATAATAAGACGCTTAATTTGGATGCTTAATGAAGAATCAGGAAGTATGGCTTGGGGTGTTCCTGAAGGATTTGCTGAAGCATTATATAATCATGAAGTTTTGAAAAATGAATATCTCTCCATTTTTATTTCTTATATCTGGGAAACAGAAGATACGGGGAAATATAAGACAGATAATTACTTAGAGTTTCCTCCTGCTCAAAGAGGAGTTATATGGGGAATAGGAAGACTTGCCCAAAAATATAAAGAAGATCTTTTAGAAAAGAACGCACATTTTCATGTATACAAGTGTCTTATTAGCTCTCCTGACTTAGCAGTAAAATTTTTAAGTCTTTGGAGTTTGAATAACCTTTTTCCCTTCCCCGAAAATTTTAAAATAAATCCTCAAAAGATTGAAAAAATAATAAACCTTCTTACTCAAAAAGACTTTACTTATTTAATGTTTGATGGAGAAAAAATTATTCACTTGCACATCTCTCAGCTTAAAAACAACTTAAAACTTTTTTAAAGACTTTATTTTCTTAAAAATTGGTTTATATTTTATTTGCTATGCATAAGTTGGCTCAGATTTATAAAAATGTAGATTTAGAAAAATTAATCAAAAATTTTGAGGACAAATTAGAAGATTTAAGGGGGTGTCTTTGAACCTCAAAAATTAAAGACTCAATTAATTAAAATCGAAGAAGAACTTCAGAATAACAAAGATTGGGACTCCCAAAAAGTAAAAAAACTTCTTCAAGAGAGGACTCAGATTTTCGAGAAATTATCCATTCTTGAAAACTTTAATAGAAAATTTAAAGAAATTCTTGAATGGTACTCTCTTTATAAAGAGGAAAAAAATCCTGATATATTAAATACTCTTTTAGAAGAAATTACTTCATTTGAAAAGACCTTCAAAACTGAAGAAACTAAACTTTTACTCTCAGGAGAATATGATCACTCTTCTGCAATTTTAAGCATTCATGCAGGAACAGGAGGAACAGATGCACAAGATTGGGCTTCCATCCTTCTTAGAATGTACGTAAAGTGGGCTGAAAAAAAGGGATATAAGGTAAAAATTACTGATATATTGCCTGGGGAAGAGGCAGGAATAAAAAACGCTGTTTTACTAATTGAGGGAGAAAGGGCTTATGGATATCTAAAGGGAGAAAAGGGAATTCACAGACTTATAAGAATTTCACCTTTTAATGCAAATTCTAAACGGCACACCTCTTTTGCCTCAGTTACTGTTATCCCTGAAATTGAAGAAGATGTTGCAGTAGAAATAAAACCTGAAGATTTAAAGATTGAAACTATGAGAGCAAGTGGGCACGGAGGTCAACACGTAAATAAAACTGAAACTGCAGTGAGAATTACCCACATACCTACAGGAATCACTGTAACCTGTCAAAATGAAAGAAGCCAATATCTAAATAAAATGACTGCCTTGAAAATTTTAAGATCAAAGCTTTACCAATTAGAAAAACAAAAACTTGAAAGTAAAAAAGAAAGTTTAATAGGAGAAAAAAAAGAAATAAGCTGGGGAAATCAAATTAGAACTTATACTTTACATCCTTATAAAGTAGTTAAGGATCATAGAACCCAATACGAATCTTACAAAGTTGAAGAAGTTCTTAATGGAGAAATTGATGACTTTATAAGAGAATATCTACTTTGGGAATCAAAACAAAAATTAAAAAATAGTCAAACCTATGAAAAGGTATAAAGCACTCGTTATGTTAGAAGACGGAACCCATTTTTGGGGATATTCTTTTACTGTAAGAGGGGAAACTTTTGGAGAGATTGTCTTTAATACTGGGATGACTGGTTATCAGGAAATACTTACTGATCCCTCTTATTACGGACAAATAGTTACCATGACCTACCCCCTTATTGGGAATTACGGAATCACTCATGAGGATATGGAAAGTGAAAAGATTCAAGTAGCAGGTTTTATTGTAAGAGAATATCAACCATTTTATAGTAACTGGAGAGCTGAAAAATCATTAGGAGATTGGCTTTCCGAAAATAATATTCTTGGGATTGAAGGAGTTGATACAAGAGCGTTAACACGACACATAAGACTTTATGGAGCTATGAAGGGTGGTATTACAACTGAAACTCTTAATCCTAAAAAATTCTTAGAAAAAGTAAAAGAAAGTCCTGATTATGTAGGTAGAGATTTAGTCCAGTATGTGACTTGTAAAGAACCCTATTATTTTGGAAAAAAGGGAAAAGAAAATTATAAAACATTTAAGGGGGAAGTTAAGTATAAAATAGCTGTTATTGATTGTGGCTTAAAATTTAATCAACTTAAACTTTTTACTGAAAGAGATTGCGAATGTCTTGTATTTCCTGCCTACACCAAACCAGAAGAAATACTTTCTCATAATCCTGATGGGATTTTTGTATCTAATGGACCAGGGGATCCTGCACCTTTAAAAACCATAGTAAAGAATGTTAAAAATCTTCTTGGCAAAAAACCCCTTTTTGGGATATGTTTAGGACACCAAATTTTGGGACAAGCTCTTGGAGCGACAACTTATAAACTTAAATTTGGACATAGAGGAATAAATCATCCTGTATTAAATCTTTTCAATAAGAGAGTAGAAATTACTTCACAGAACCACGGATTTTGTGTTAAAAAAGAAGAACTCCCCAAGTCTGCTTTAATAACTCACATAAATTTAAATGATCAAACTCTTGAGGGGATATTTGTACCAGATTTGAAGGCTATGTCTGTACAGTATCATCCAGAAAATGCTCCTGGACCACATGACTCAATTTATTTATTTAACAGCTTCATTAACCTTTTGGAGGGAAAGATTGAAAATCTATACTCCTAAGGATTTCCCCCTTACCTTTGAAACAGTAATTACTATAGGAAGTTTTGACGGAATCCATTTAGGGCATAAAGTTCTTTTTGAAGAAACCAAAAACTTGGCTCGCCTCTTAAATGTTAAATCTGCTGTGGTCTCTTTTGATCCACATCCCCGTATGGTTCTTTTCCCGGAGTCAAATTTAAAGCTTTTGACTACCTTTGAAGAAAAACTTTATCTGCTTTCTCTATTAAAAATAGAAAATTTGATCCTAATACCCTTTACCAAAACCCTTTCAGAACTTTCTCATGATTTATTTGTTCAAGAATATATAGTGGACAAACTCAAAGCAAAAGGGATAATTGTGGGATTTAATTTTAGATTTGGAAAATTTAGGAAGGGTGATATAGATTATTTAAATAAAGTAGCAAAAAAATATAATTTTATAGTAAAAGCTGTTCCTCCTGTGATGTTAAATGGTGTTATAATTTCAAGTTCTGCAATAAGAAATCTCATAGAAAAAGGACAAATTGAAACTGCTAATGAACTCCTGGGAAGACCATATTTTATTATAGGAAAAGTGATCAAAGGAAAAGGAAGGGGGAAAGATTTAGGTTTTCCTACGGCAAATATAGAGGTTTCTCCTTTTAAACTTCTTCCTCCAGCAGGCGTATATGCAGTTTGGGTAATTTTAAATGGAGAAAAATTAAAAGGGGCTTTAAATATAGGTAAAAGACCTACTTTCGGAGAAAAAGAAATTTCTATTGAAGTGCATATTTTCAATTTTAACAAAGATATTTACGGAGAAACATTAAAAATTGAACTAATAAAACGTATACGGGAAGAAAGAAAATTTTTTTCTATAGAGGAACTTAAAAATCAGATTAAAATAGATTGTAAACTAATTGACGAAATTTTACACTAAATTTTTTTAGCTTTTTTAAGCTCTTCTACAAATTTATCATATACATTAATTTTTTTCCCAATTTTTTTAGGGATTTCAACTCCTCTTTTTCTTAATTCATTTACAATTTTATTTACCTGAAATTTACTTATCCCCAATTTTTCTGCAATTTCAGTGGCACTCATATTAGCATAGTTTTCATATACAAATTTAACATCTTCAATAGTTATTATTCTGCCTCTTTTTCTCATTTATAACACCTCCGTCATATTTATTATAATATTAATTTTAAACCAGGAGATAATTTTTTCAAATATCAAGATTTATAAAAAGATTCTATACAATCAGACTTTTTAAAATCTTATCATCCACTTGTTTAAGCTTATTTAAAGAAGAATAATTTGTTAAATCAAATCTAATGGGTGTGATAGTAATATAACCTTCTTTTAATGCTACTACATCTGTATCTGGATCTTTTTCTGTATATTCCTCTGCTCCCTGCCAGTAATAAATTTTATCATGAAGATCAAGTCTTTTATCAAAAATTTCTTTTAATTTAGCAATTGATTGTCTAACAAATTTAATTCCCTTGATTTTGTAAGGATTTATATGAGGAATATTTATATTCAAACAAAAGGGTAAATCAAGTGGCAAATCAAAAACATAATTTATAAAAGTACTTATAAAATTTGCTGCAAAACAATAATCTACATCTTTGTAAGCACTTATAGAAACAGCAATAGAAGAATATCCAAGTATTTTAGCTTCTGTTGCTGCTGAAACGGTTCCTGAATACAAAAGATTAATTCCTATATTTGCTCCTTTATTAATTCCAGAAATAACCAAATCTACTGGTCCTACAAGTTCATAAAGAGCAAGTTTTACACAATCAGCAGGTGTTCCATTTATTGCGTATCCCCAAAAGTATTTTCCTCTTTTAACTTTTCTAACCCTTAAAGGTTGTTCTATAGTTATAGCGTGTCCAACTGCGCTTCTTTCGCTCTCAGGAGCAACTATATAAACTTCGTGATTAAGAACTAAAGTTTCATATAATGCACAGAGACCCTCTGAATAAATTCCGTCATCATTGGTAAGGAGTATCTTCATGTTCTATAATGAGCATTTATTCTAATGTATTCTTCAGTTAAATCTGTGGTTAAAACTTCGTAGCTTATTTTCCCCTGTTTAAGTCTTATACAAAGTTCTATTTCGGGCTTTCTCATTTCTTCCTTAATTTTAGCTTCACTATTTACATTTTTAAAATTAGCAACCCAAGGAATTCCATTTAAATAAATTTCTACTTCTTGAGGATTAAATTTTATTCCACTTTTTCCAAGAGCTGAAAATATTCTACCCCAATTAGGATCTTCACCGTAAAAAGCTGTTTTTACTAATGGAGAATTGGCAATAGAGGTTGCAAGTATTTTCGCCTCTTTTTTAGTTTTAGCTCCTTTTATTAAAATTTTAACAACTTTACTTGCTCCTTCTCCATCTTTTATTATAAGATAGGCAAGTTCTTTAGCAACTTCTAAACATCTATTTTCAAACTTTTCCCAGTTTTTAATTTTTTTTAGATTACTACACAGCATATAAACTGTATCATTAGTACTGGTATCTCCATCAACAGTAATTCTATTAAAACTTTGTTCTACTATTTTTGGAAGACTTTTTTTTAGATAATCCTTAGATACCTCAGCATCTGTTAAAATGAAAGCAAGCATAGTTGCCATATTGGGAGCTATCATCCCAGCACCTTTAGCTATTCCAAATATAACTATTCCTTCCTCTGTCTTTTTTGACACTACCTTAGGAAAGGTATCAGTTGTCATAATAGCTTTGGCAAATTGTATGTAATTTTGTGCTGAAAGATTGGAAATAAGACTAGGAATATTTGGTAAAATCTTTTCTAAAGGTAATTGTTCTCCTATTACTCCAGTTGAGGCAGGAAGCAAACTTTTGTAGGGAATTTTTAAGTGTTTAGCAACTTCTTTAAGAACTGTTAAAGCTCTCTTAAAACCCTCTTCTCCTGTACAAGCATTTGCAACACCACTGTTAGCAAGAACTCCGTGAATTTCTTTTTCTTTAATAAATCTTTTCCCCAGTAAAACAGGAGCAGCTTTTACTGTATTAGTAGTAAACACACCCCAAGCAGTAAGTTCTTTAGGAGAATAAATTAATCCTAAATCAAGTTTATTTTCTTTTCTTATACCACAGCTGAGACCTGAAAATAAAAATCCTTCTGGAACAAACATAAACACCCTTCTAACCAAATCTTCCTGTGATGTAATCTTCTGTAAGTTTCTTTTCTGGAGTAGTAAAAATCTTTTCAGTTGGTCCCACTTCTATCAGTTCTCCTAAATACATGAAGGCTGTATAATCTGAAATTCTTGCTGCCTGTTGCATATTATGAGTAACTATTACTATAGTTATTTTAGATTTCAGTTTTACAATTAAATCTTCTATTTTAGAAGTAGAAATTGGGTCAAGGGCAGAGGTTGGTTCATCAAACAATAAAACCTTAGGTTCCACTGCAATGGCTCTTGCGATACAAAGCCTTTGTTGCTGACCTCCAGAAAGAGAAAAAGCACTCTCTCTAAGTTTATCTTTCACCTCATCCCATAAAGCAGCATCTATAAGAGCTTTTTCAACTCTTTCCTTTAATTCAGAACCTTTAATTCCTTTTAGTCTTAATCCATAAGCTATATTATCAAATATGCTCATAGGAAATGGGGTGGGTTTCTGAAATACCATCCCTATTTTAGATCTGAGACTAATTAAATCTACATTTTTATTCAAAATATTTTTTCCTTCAAAAATTATTTCTCCTTCGTATCTATTTCCTACATATAAGTCATGCATTCTATTTAAGCATCTTAAAAAAGTGGTTTTACCACAACCAGATGGTCCTATTAAGGCTGTAACTTTATTTTTATAAATGGTAAAGTTAATATTTTTAAGAACTAAAATATCTCCGTAGTAAAAATTTAAGTTTTTAACTTCTATTTCAACATTCTTTTCCATTTTTCAAAATCTTTATTATTTTTTAGTTTTCCATTTAAATGGGATAAGCGTACCAAAGTGAATAAGAGTTTTTGCAAGTAAGGAAAGTAACAATACCAAAAATGTCAAAAATAGAGCTGCAGCCCAGGCTTGTTTATGCCAGTAATCATAAGGTCCCATTATATAGTTAAAGATTGTTACTGTTAAAGTAGCCATAGGTTTAAAAAGATTAAATGAAAGATAGGCGTTATTAAATGCTGTAAAAAGAAGGGGTGCTGTCTCCCCAGAAATTCTTGCTACTCCTAAAAGAACACCTGTTAAAATCCCAACCTTAGCAGCTCTTATAGTAACATCTTTAATAATTTGCCATTTATAAGCTCCAAGTGCATAAGCTGCTTCTCTTAAAGTATTAGGAATTAGATTTAACATTTCATAAGTTGTTATAGCAATTACAGGAATCATAAGAAGTGCTAAAGCAAAAATTCCAGAAAGGGCATTAAAGTGTTTAAAAGGAATTACCATCAAAGCGTACATTACTGCACCCATAATAATAGAAGGAGTGCTTACCATTATATCAGTAATATTTTTTAGTGCCATAAAAATTTTAGAATTTTTCCCATATTCTGCATAATAAATACCTGCACATATTCCTGTAGGAACACCTATTAAAGTAGCTAAAGAGGTTATAATAAAATGACCAACAAAAGCATGTTTAAGACCTCCTCCTTCAATACCGGGAGGATTAGGATCCTGCAAAAAAAGTTCTAAAGTAAGATATTTAAAACCATTAACAAATAAGGTTCCTAAAATCCAAAAAAGCCAAAATAATCCATAAATTGCAGCTAAAAAAGAAATCAGTAACATTATATAATTTATTAATTTTCTTTTAAATACTTCTATTTCCATTTTTTTTCTAATCTTAGTATCATAAGTTTGGCAAAACTAAGAATTATAAAAGAAAAAACAAAAAGGATAAAAGATAAATAAAAAAGCGAGGAAAGATAAAGAGGAGTGTCTGCTTCAGTAAACTGATTTGCTAAAGCTACTGTTATAGTTGTAAATGGTGAAAACAACGAGGTAGGAATTTGAGCTACATTTCCTGCTAAAAAAGTTACTGCCATTGTTTCTCCTAAAGCTCTCCCTGTTGAAAGAACAAGTCCTCCTGTAATACCAGAGGCAGTATATGGAATAATTATATCTTTAATAACTTCCCATTTAGTTGCTCCTAAGCTATAGGCTGACTCTTTTATAACAGAAGGAACCAGATCAAAAGAATCTTTTACCACTGAAGCCATAAAAGGAATAATCATTATGGATAAAACTAAAGAGGTAGTAAGAACATCGATTCCAGTAGGGGGGCCAGAAAAAAGTTTCCCTAATAAAGGAATAGGAGAAAATATTTTTTGTAAAGTTGGTTCTACATAAGTTCTCATAAAACTGGCTAATACCAAAAATCCCCACATTCCATAGATTATACTCGGAATAGCTGCTAAAAGTTGTATAGCACTTGTAATTATTCCTTTTAGAAAAGAAGGAGCAAGTTCGGTTATAAAAATAGCTATTCCTATAGCTACAGGAGCTGCAATAAGAACAGCTATAAAAGTACTTATTAAAGTACCTGTTAACATAGTAAGCCCACCAAAAGTTTCAGAAACAGGATCCCAGGTAGTAGTGGTTAAAAACTTTATTATTCCAAAGGTTTTGATAGCTAAACCTGATTCATAAAACAAGATTAAAAAAACTGTAAAAGGGAAAAGAAGTCCTGAAAAGATAGCCCAAAAAGCTAAAAAGTTTTTTATTATTATCTCTAAATAATAACTTCTTTTTATCACTATAATTCTAAAGGGAGAAAAAAGATAGTTTTCAATAAAATTTTGGTTTAAATTCTAATAATTTATAATATTTTTTCAAGCTGGAAAATTTTTGAATTTACTGAATATTTTTTAATATATTTTATATTTCTTCCAATAATTTCTGATTTTTTCTTTTATCTCATCTGGAAGAGGTGTATAAGTTAATTCTTCAGCGATTTTTTCTCCCTCTCTAAATGCCCAGTCAAAAAATTTAACTACCTCTTTATTAGTTTCTTCTTTATCTTTCGAAAGAAGAATATAAGTTGCCCCTACAATAGGCCAAGCGGATTTTCCTGGAGTATTGGTAAGCCAAGTATAAAAATGTTTAGATGGTTCAAAACCCCCATAAAGAATTGCCTCTTTAATATTTTCTTCCTTGGGTTCAACTACATTACCAGATTGGTTTTTAAGTTTTACATAGGAAAGTTTATTTTGAATAGCATAAACTATTTCTACATATCCAATAGTATAAGGAGTTCTTTTAACATAATTTGCTACTCCTTCATTACCCTTAGCGCCTATACCAACAGGCCAGTTCACAGCTGTTCCATACCCTATTTTATCTTTCCAAAATTTACATACTTCAGTTAAATATTTAGTAAATATAGCTGTTGTTCCAGATGCATCAGCTCTATATATAGATGTTATAGATTTGTCTGGAAGCTCTATTCCGGGGTTTAAAGCTTTTATTTTTGGATCATTCCATTTAGTAATTTTACCCGAGTATATTCCACAAAGTGTCTCTCCATCAAGTGTTAAATAGAAGTTTTTTAATTCAGGAAGATTAACCACAGGAACCACAGCACCTACTACAGTAGGAAATTGTAGAAGTTTTTTACTTTCTACCTCTTCTGGTTTAAGAGGCATATCGCTTGCTCCAAAATCAACTGTTTTTTCTATAATTTGTCTGATACCTCCTCCAGAACCTATAGATTGGTAATTAATTTTAACTCCTGTAAGTTTATAATATTCATTTGCCCAATTTGCATAAAGAGGATACGGAAAGCTTGCTCCAGCTCCATTAAGAAATTTTTTTACTTCTGTTTTTTCAGAAGGTTTTTTACAAGCATAAATTCCAAAAATTATAAATAAACTTAAAACCCATATTATTTTCTTCATACTTTCTTCTCCCTTTTTAAGTATTTCTGATTGAAAATTCTTGATATTTTTTTAAGATCTCACTAAAAGTAAAAAAAGCTTCAAATTCATACCCTTTAGCTTCTATATTCTCTTTTCCTCCTTCTTCTCTATCAATTAAAGCAAAAATTTTAACAATTTGGAGTTTTTCTTTTTCAAGTATTTCAGCTGCTTTAAGAACAGAACTACCTGTGGTTATCACATCTTCTACAAGAACAATGTCCATTCCCTCTCTTATGTTTCCTTCAATTTGTCTTTGGGTTCCATATTTTTTTGGTTCCTTTCTCACCAAAATTCCTTCTAAGGAAATATCTTCTTCATTTGCTTTAGCAAGAATAGAACATACAATTGGATCAGCCCCCATACTCATTCCTGCAATTCCATCCACTCCTAAATATTTTATTTTCTGCCAAAAAAGTGCACCTATCAAACCAAAAGTCAAAGAATAAAGAGTGATCTTTCTACAATCAAGATAATAAGGACTTTCTCTACCACTTGAAAGAACAAAAGGTTTTTCAGGACTATATAAAAAAGCCCTTTCTAAAATGAATTTTAAGATTTCATTTTTTAAAGCTAAAATATTAAGATTTATAAAACCTTTAAATAGAGGGTGGGCTTCGCCCAAAAATCTATAAAACTCTTTTTCTGCTATTTCTAAGGAAGAATAGTTGTAATTTACAAAATTTTTAAAGTGTTCAAAACTCTCAGGGGAAATATAGGTATATTTAACAGCAAAACCTTCTTTATTTGTTCTTACTACTTTTCCTTTAAAAAATAGTTTAATTAGAGGTTGTGTTCCTTCTAAAAACAAAATAATAGGTATTTCTTCATCTACGTGAGGAATAATTTTACTTTCAATAAAAGAGCCTCCATAACTTAAATCTTTTAAAAATCCTTTATGGCTTTCATTTTGCCAAAAAAATTCTACGATGTTAGAGATGGGGATTCTGCTAAATTTTCTTTTCATTTAAACCAACCCCATCTCCATCTTTTTCTTTTACAGGGCTTAAATTCAGAGGAACACACGGCAGTTTCTATTAATTCTACTTCAATATTTTTAGCTATATCTGAACTTATTACCAGTCTGTTGTTTCCATTTCTTACTAATAGGTTTCTTCCCCATCTCTGGATAACTTCAAAAGTATCTCCTTTTCTTAATCCCATAGCTTCTATCTTTTTAAGTACTGCTTCATTACCAAGAATTTCCTTAATTTTTACTTTATCTCCGCACCTTACATCAATCAATAACATTTTGATATTATACCCCCTTTTTGCAATTTGAACATATACCAAATATTTCCAGATGATATGTTAGTGGTGTATAATTTTTATTTTTAGCTTCTTTTTGAATAAGTTCTGCTAAATAATTATCTAATATTTCATCTACATTTTTACATTTAATACATATAAAATGAATATGAGGGAGCTTATCTAAAGTAAGTTCATAATAAGATCTTGCATCCTGTTTATAAACTTCCTGAATGTAACCTGCTTCAACAAGAAGAGGAATGGTTCTATAAACTGAAGCTTTAGAAACTTTGCTACCCCTTTTCCTCAACTTCATATAAAGTTCATCAACATCAAAATGGTTCTTAGATTTTAAAATTTCCTTTAATATTTCCTCTCTTTCAGAAGTATATTTCAATCCTCTTTTCCTTATAAATTTTTTAAAATCCTTTACTATTTCTGTTGATAAAACCATAATTTTACCCTCTTTTAATTTGAGATTTATTTTCAAAATTAAAATCAAAATTTATTTTGTCAATAGAGGATGAAAAATTTTAAATTAGATTTATTAAATTATAAGATTGATCGATGCTTGAGATTGAAAAAACTCTTTACAAAAAAGAAAGAAATGTTATATTTTTTATAATATGCATAGTTCCGGGGTCGTCTAACTGGCAGGACATGGGACTTTGGCTCCCAGAATCGTGGTTCGAATCCACGCCCCGGAACCAGAAAAAAATGGAGGAGTGGCCGAGAGGTCGAAGGCGCTCGCCTGCTAAGCGAGTGCACGGGCTAAAAACCCGTGCCGCGGGTTCGAATCCCGCCTCCTCCGAGGAGCTTATATATATTGCCGGCGTAGCTCAATAGGCAGAGCGTGGGATTTGTAATCCCAAGGTTGAGGGTTCAAGTCCCTCCGCCGGCTTATCTTTAGAAATTCAAATTTTTTATTTTTTTATTTTCTATTGCATTCTTTTTCTTATCCTTTATACTTATCTTTAATTATGCAATCCTTAAATAAGGAAAGAGAAAACCTGGAAAAAGAAATGGAAAAACAACCTGTTCTAACTTTTGCAGATATTATAAGAGCTTTAAAAGAACATCCTGAATGGCTGGAAGAGTTAAGAAAAATTATTTTAACCAGTGAATTAATAGAGCTCCCTAAAAAATTTGAAGAAATGCTTATTAGAATGGAAAAACTCGAAAAAAAAGTTGATAAAATTGAAAAAGATGTAGAAATATTAAAGCAAGATGTAGTTGTATTAAAACAGGATGTAGTTGTATTAAAACAGGATGTAGGTGTATTAAAACAAGATGTAGGTATATTAAAACAAGATGTAGCTGTATTAAAGCAGGATGTAGCCATATTAAAGCAGGATGTAGCTATATTAAAACAGGATGTAGAAATATTAAAGCAGGATGTAGCTATATTAAAGCAGGATGTAGCTGTGTTAAAACAAGATGTCTCTTATCTTAAGGGAGAATTTGGCAGATTTAAAGGAAAAGAATTTGAAAGAACAATCAGAGAACGATATTATGCATATTTTGGGAGAATCTTAAAGAAAAGTAAGTTAATTCCTTTTGAAGAGATCATTCCTTTTCTTGAAACTGCTGAAGAAGAAAAAATAATTACTGAAGATCAAAAAGTTTCTGCATTACAGATTGATCTATTAATAAAAGGCGAAATAAAAAAAGTGAAAAAAGAAGTATATTTAGCAATTGAGGTTTCTTATAGCCTTCAAGAGGATGATATAGAAAGAGCCATAGAAAGAGCAGGAATACTTGCTTATGTTTTAAAAGGTGAAGTAATCCCTACCATAGTTGCGGTAGAAATAAAAGAAGAAATTCAAAAAAGTGCCGAAAATAAAGGT
>CAZZLG010000003.1:0-12177 GCA_964654865.1 uncultured Thermodesulfatator sp. | reverse complement strand
TTTTGGTATTTTAATTTTTATAAACTTTATCCTTATTTAGAAAAAATTAAAAATTTTTTACCATGGATAATCTTAACTCATGATTCTTTTTCTTTTTCTGTCTTTGTTTTTATTTCTACTTTAATTATTGCATGTCCTTGTGCACTTGGATTAGCAACTCCTATGGCACTTATAAAAGCTACTGGACTGTCAGGAAAAAAGGGACTTTTGATAAGAAATGCAGAGGCTATTCAAACATCAAAGGAACTTAAAGTAATTCTTACTGACAAAACAGGAACATTAACAGAAGGAAATCCAAAGGTAGTTGAGCACAATTTAAATGAAGAACTTCTTAAAATAGTTGCGAGCATTGAAAAAAATTCTCACCACCCCTTAGCTAATGCCATAAGTGAACTTACAGAAAATTATTTAGAAATAAAAAAGATAGAAGAAATTGCAGGAGAAGGTATAAAGGGGATTTACAAAGGTAAAGAATATTTTATTGGGAAACCTAAGGAGGATAAAATTTATGAAAATTTGTTAAAAGATGGAAAGATAATTATAGAAGTAAGAGAAAATAATGAGATTTTAGGTTATTTAGCTATAGAAGATCCTGTAAGAGAAGATTCTTATTCCGCTATCCAAAAATTAAAATCCTTAGGAATAAAAATAGTTATGGTAACAGGAGATAATTATGAAACTGCAAATTTTGTTGCGAAAAAACTTGGTATAGAGGAGATCTTTGCACGCGTAAAACCTGATGAAAAACTTAACATAGTTAGAAAATATCAAAGTCTTGGGGACAAAGTAGCTTTTATAGGGGATGGAATAAATGATGCACCAGCTCTAAAAGGAGCAGACATAGGAATAGCTATAGGCTCAGGAACTGATCTTGCTATAGAAAGTGCAGATATCATAATTATTAAAGGTGGTATTTCAAAAGTAGTTGACATGGTCATCCTTTCTCAAAAAACATTCTCTATAATAAAACAAAATCTATTTTGGGCATTTTTTTATAATTTAATAGCTATACCCATTGCTATGATGGGATTTTTAAACCCCCTTATAGCTGAGATAGCTATGATTTTTAGCTCCATAAATGTTACTTTAAATTCTTTAAGAATAAAAGTAGCATAATTAAGACAATATGCTATATTGTTTAAATTTGTAAGTTTAAAATTTAGAATCTTTTTGAATGTAGGAGGGAGAAAATGAAGGAAATTAAAAAAGTCCTTATTGCTAACAGAGGAGTCCCAGCTGTAAGAATTATGAATACTTGTAGAGATAAAAGGATAAAAACGGTTGCCATCTACAGCACCCCTGATAGACTTGCTTATCATGTTTTTTTAGCAGATGAAGCAGCTCATATTGGAGAAGCTCCCCCTCAAGAATCTTACTTAAATATGGAAAAAATTATAAAAGTAGCTTTAGAAAGAGGTTGTGATGCTATTCATCCAGGGTGGGGTTTTTTGGCAGAAAATCCAGATTTTGCAGAAATGGTTGAGTCAGCTGGTCTTATTTGGGTAGGACCTCCTGCAAAGGTAATTCGTTTAATGGGAGATAAAATAAGAGCAAAAAAAATTGCTCAAAGAGCTAATATTCCAACAATTCCAGCATTATTAAAAGTAAATACAGTAGAAGATATATTTAAATGGATAGAAGAGGAAGAGGTTGAATTTCCTATAATGATTAAAGCAGCTGCAGGTGGTGGTGGTAAAGGAATGGTAAGAGTGGATAGAAAAGAGGCAATCCCTTTATCTTTTGAAAAAGCAAGGTCTGAGGCTAAAAAAGCCTTTGGGGATGATACTATTTTTGTAGAAAAATATATTCAAGGAGGAAGACATATTGAAGTTCAGGTGTGCGGAGATAAATATGGGAAAATAGTCCATCTTTATGAAAGAGAATGTACTATTCAAAGAAGGAATCAGAAAATTTTAGAGGAAGCTCCTTCTCCAAGTATTAATGATGATTTAAGACAAGAGATATGCTTTACTGCTATAAGATTTATGAGAGAAATTGGTTATCATTCTGTTGGAACAGTAGAGTTTTTATTAGATCCTAAAACTAAGAAATTTTATTTTTTAGAAGTTAATACAAGACTTCAAGTAGAACATGGAATAACAGAACTTGTAACAGGACTTGATATAGTAAGTCTTATGTTTGATATTGCTGAAGGTAAAAAACTTCCCTTTTCTCAGGAGGATATAGTTCCTAACAGGCATGCTATTGAAGTAAGAATTAATGCAGAAGACCCTAAAAATTTTAATCCTTCTTTTGGAACTATAACCAGACTTGAAATACCACAAGGACCAGGTATAAGAGTATCTTCAGGTGTTTATGAAGGAGCAGAAGTTCCACCTTATTATGATTCTCTTATAATGCTTGTTATGTCTGCAGGAGCGGATAGAACTGAAGCTATTAGAGTTATGGATAGAGCACTAAGTAGGGGATTAAAAGTTGAAGGAATTAAAACAACAGCTCCTTTACTTTTAAGCATTATTAGACACCCAGAATTTATTAAAGGAAATTATTCAACCAGATTTATTGAGGAACATTATGAAGAATTACTTTCTCTGTTTAAAGAAAAAACCTCTGATGACGAGGTATTAAAAATAGCTCAATATATAGCTGAAATATCAGCTCTTGGACCTCAGAGCTGGATGTAAGAAAAAAGGAGGTGGGGCATGAGTTATATATTTGTAAAACCAGGAATGAGCTCAAAAGAAATAGTTCAAAAAGTAAGAGAACTTCCGGGAGTATGTTTCGTTTCTGTAGGTATGAGAGATGCAGGGCAATCAGATTATAAAAATCGTTTAAGAATGTATGACCTTAAAACCTTAGCTCCTTACTATAATGAAATGGGACTTTTTGCAGCAGAATGCCATGGTGGAGCAAGATGGCATGTTGGAATAATGAATAGAAGAGAAAGTCCCTTTGAAGAAATAGAAATTCTGAGAAAACTTATGCCTAATGTGTTACTTCAAACACTTATTCGTGAAACTAATATGTGGGGTTATCGTCCCTATCCTAAAAACATAATTGAATATGTAGTTGAAAGAGTAGATATTGATGTGTGGAGATGTTTTTCCTTTCTCAATGATGTCAGAAATATGAGAACAGTTGCAGAAGTGGTTATGAAAAGAGGAAAGCTTTTTGAACCAGCAGTTTCTTATACTGTTGCTCCCTGGTTTGATACTAAGTATTATATGAAAGTGGTAGATGAAATTATTGATCTTTGCGGAGGAACAGATGAAATAATCTTATGTATTAAAGATATGGCAGGTGTTGGGACAGTTAGTTCTATAACAGAATTGATAGATGCTATAAAACAAAAGTACCCAGATTTAGTAATAAATTATCATAGACACATTACAGATGGACTTGCTATGCCAGTTTTACTTGCAGCAGCTAAGGCAGGAGCAAAAATCCTTGATGTAGAAGAAGACACCTTAGTAAGGTTTTATGGTCATCCGCCAATTTTAGGAGTAGAAGCTTTATTAAGAGAACATGGAATTCCAGTTAATTTAAATAGAAAAGTAGCAGAAAAGGCTGTAGAAAAAGTAAGAGAATGGATAAGAGAGTATGAATGGGCAGAATCACCCTTTAAAGGGTTTGACCATATGGTAACAAAACATAAAATGCCTGGGGGAGCCTTCCCAAGTTCATTTGAACAAGCTGAAAAAGGAGGGTTTTTACATTACATGCCTTACATTTTAAGAGTAATGTCTCTTTATAATCAGATTGTAAAATATTATGATGTAACTCCGGGTTCACAAATTACTTGGGTGACTTGTTGCGGTATAGTAAACAAATATGCTAAGGAAGGTGGTGAAGAAGGGGTAAAACATATAATAAGACTTCTTGAGAAATTTGTGGAAGAAAAAAATCAAGATTTTTCTTCTATGGAACCAGAAGAACAAGAAGAGCTATTACAATTATTTAAGAATGCTCCCGGCGATTTTAAAAATCTAATTCTTGGACATTATGGTAAGCTTCCTGTAGAATGGCCTGATGAATGGGTTTATAAAAGCGCCTTTGGAGATGAATGGCAAGAAAAAATTAAGGAAAGAAAAGAAACCTCACCCTTAGAGGCAATTTCAGATGAAAATTTAGATGTGCTAAGAAAACAGCTTGAGTCTGAACTTGGAAGACCAGCAACTGAGGAAGAGTTCATCCTTTATTTAATGCATCCAAAAGACGCTATCAATTTTATTAAATTTAGAGAAAAATATGGAGACGCACCTTTAGTTTTACCAACTAAGGTTTGGAGAGAGGGCCTTAAAAAACCAGGAGATAAAGTGGAATTTGAATATGAAGGAAAACCCTACTGTATTGAGCTTGTTTCTATAGGTGCTGAAAGTGAAGGAATTATTCATGTAGTTTTAAAAGTAAATAATAAAACAAGGGTTTTTGAGGTAAGAACACCAAAAGCTAAAAAAGAAGAGAATAAAAAAGCAGTTAAACCCAATGAAATAGGAGCGCCTATTAGTGGGACTGTATGGAGAATAGGGAATCCAAAAAGAGGAACACTTAATCCGGGAGACATTGTACATAAAGGAGAAGAGATCGCTAATTTAGAATCTATGAAAATGGAAAATCCTATTATTGCACCCTTTGATGCTCAAATAGTAGAAATTTGTGTTAAACTAAACCAGAGGGTGGAAGAAGGACAACTTCTTTTTGTATTGCAACCTCTTGAGACTGCAAAAGTTGAAGGTCCAGAAGTTAGAATAGAAAAATTGCCACATTAAAAATTTATAAAAGGGAGGTAATAGAGATGAAATTTTTAAAATTATTTGTATTTATTATTTTGTTTTTGGTAATATTTTTTTACAATGCCTTAGCAGAAGAATATGCCACAGAAGTAAAAGAAAGAACCTTAATTCTTCCTCACTGTAATAATCCAATAGGGATTATAGCTGCCAAAAGTTTTAAATGTAAGGCTGCAGCTTGTCAAGGAGGAAGGATTGTTTTTGGGAGAGATTTTGTGGTTGAAACAACTCCTCAAGCTTTAGGAGATGGTCTTGCTGACATGTTAGTTACTGCTCTTGCAAATACAGGGTGTTTTAAAGTGGTTGAAAGAGAGGTTTTAGAAGAAGTAAAACAAGAGCTTGAGCTAATGGGGGTTACTCCAAAACAGACTCTAAAAGCTGCAGATTTTATTATCACAGGTGCAGTAACTGCTTTAGAATTAAATGCTTCAGGAGCAAGTGGGGGAGGATTAATTATTCCTCTTCCTTGGAAATTTGGAGGGGGTGTAAAACTTGGAAAAGCAAAAGCTCATATAGCTCTTGATATGAGAATAATTAGAGTTAAAGATGCCGAGATACTTTCCGCTAAAATAGTAGAGGGAAAGTCAGAAAGATGGAAATTTGGAGTTGCAGCAGGAGGTCTTTTTGGAACTACAGTAGGGGGTGGTTGGTTTGAAGCTTTTAAAAATACACCTTTAGAAGAGGCAACCAGAGACCTTATAGCACAAGCAGTAACCTTAATTGTAAACGAATTAAAAGCACAGGCTCCTAATGTTGTTATTGAGCAAAGAGAAATAAAAAGTGAATAAAGTTATTTAAATTTTTAGAAACTTGACAAATTTAAAATTTGTCATAAAGTTAAGGTGCTTTATTAAAAATGGGAGGAGAAGTTATGTCCTCTATTTTTACAATCCAAACTCCTTGGGTTAAAAAAGAGGAAGTAAAAAGAGAATGGTATATTGTTGATGCTAAGGATAAAGTATTAGGAAGACTTGCTTCAAAATTAGCTTATATATTACAAGGAAAACACCGCCCAGATTATACTCCTCATGTAGACCAAGCTGATTTTATAGTAGTAATTAATGCTGAAAAAGTAAGACTTACAGGGAAAAAGCTTGATCAAAAAGTTTATTGGCATCATTCTGGATATATGGGGGGTCTTAAATTGGAAACTGCTCGCAAACTTTTAGAAAAAAAACCAGAGGAGTTAATTTATTTAGCAGTAAAAAGAATGCTCCCAAGAAATAGGATGAGAAATAAACTTTTAAAAAAACTTAAAATATATGCAGGAGAAAGTCATCCTCATTTAGCTCAAAATCCTAAGCCTTTAGAAATTTAAGGAGGTTAGATACAAATGGAAAGTATTTATGCTACTGGAAAAAGAAAGACATCTATTGCAAGAGTTTGGATATCTCCTGGAAAGGGAGAAGTAATTGTTAATGAGAAGCCTTATAAAGAGTATTTTTATGATCATATTGTTGCTGAAGATGTCATTTTTGCACCTTTTAGGATTTGCAATCTTCTTGGAAAATTTGATGTAAAATGCACAGTTGAAGGTGGGGGAAAATCAGCTCAAGCTGAAGCTATAAGACATGGAATTGCCAGAGCCTTAGTTTTTTATATACCTGATTTAAAAACCATTCTCAAAAAAGCTGGATTTCTCACCCGTGATCCTCGTGAAAAAGAGAGAAAAAAATACGGACTTAGAGGTGCAAGAAGAGGACAACAATACTCTAAACGCTAAATTTTTTGTGGTCAAAGTAGCTATCATCGGAGCAACTGGATATACAGGTTTAGAATTAATTAGACTTGCTGAAAATCACCCTTATCTTGATATTTCACTAATTACCTCAAGAGAAAAAGCAGGTAAAAGTTTAAAAGAAGTTTTTAACTGGAGCGGAAGGTATGCTAATCTTATATTAGAAGAGCCGATTATTGAAAAGATAACAAATGAAGTTGAGTTAGCATTTTTATGTGTTCCTTCTGGAGAGGCACAGAAATTTGCTTATGCTTTTCTTGAAAAAGAAATAAAAGTTATTGATTTTTCAGCAGATTTTAGATTTAAAAATATTCAAACCTATGAAAATACTTATAATATAAAGCATGCTTATCCTGAACTTTGCGAAAAAGCAGTATATGGACTAACTGAAATTTTTAGAGAGGAAATAAAAAAGGCAGACCTTGTTGCTAACCCAGGATGCTACCCAACTTCAGTTTTATTACCTTTAATTCCTTTGATAAAAAATAAACTTATAGAAAAAGATCCTATTATTGTTGATTCTAAAAGTGGTACCTCAGGAGCAGGGAGAAAATCAGAAAATTATTATAGTTTTTGTGAAGTTAACGAAGATTTTAAGGCTTATAAAATTGCTTCCCACAGACACACTCCAGAAATAGAAGAAAAACTTAGTTTATTTTCTGGTGAACAAATTAAAAGTATATTTACTCCCCATCTTTTGCCTATGAATAGAGGTATTTTTTCTACTATTTATGTAAAATTTAAAGTAGAAGCAGAAAGAATACACAAATTTTTAAAAGAATTTTATAAAGAAAGTCCTTTTATAGAAGTAGTTCCTATAGGAGAAATTCCAAGAATTGCAGAAGTAAAAGGGACTAATCTTTGTAAAATAGGTATTTTTGAAGATAAAAAAAGAGGATGGGGAATAATTGTTTCAGTAATGGATAATCTTATAAAAGGAGCAAGCGGGCAGGCAATTCAGAATTTCAACCTTATGTTTGGATTTCCTGAAGATACAGGTCTTCCTAAAACACCTTTATTTGTATAAAAAGCCTTTTAAAATATTGCCATGTCTGAATTTAACGTTAGAAATATCCGAATATTTATAGCTTATGATGGAACAAATTATTTAGGTTGGCAAATTCAACCTAAAGGACCTACTGTCCAAGAAATAATTCAGAATGCACTCTCTAAAATTTTAGGACATAAAGTAAAACTTAAATCTGCTGGGAGAACAGATACAGGAGTGCATGCACTTTATCAAGTAGCACATTTTTTAACCACTTCTGATAGACCTCTTGAAGTTATTTTTAGAGCAGTTAATGCAATGCTACCTAAGGATATAGTGGTTTGGAAGCTGGAGGAAGTGGATCTTAAGTTTCACTCTCAAAGAGAAGCACTTAAAAAAACTTATATTTATTACATTTACAATTATCCCATAAGAAATCCTTTAGTGAGACTTTATTCTTGGTGGGTTCCTGAGAAACTTAATTTATCTGTAATGAAAGCTTGTTTACCTTTGATAATAGGAGAAAAAGATTTTGCAAGTTTTAGAAAATCAGGAACTGATATAAAAACTACAGTTAGAACTATTTATGATGCAAAGTTTAAAAGGGTTCTTGGGAAAAAACATATGATAGCTTTTGAAATAACTGGTAGAGGATTTATGCGATATATGGTAAGGAATTTAGTGGGAGCTTTGGTTGAGGTAGGAAGAAAGAATCTTACAGTAGAAGACTTTCAAAAAATTTTAGAAGCAAAAGACAGAAGCCTTGCTCCACCACCTGCTCCACCTCAAGGATTAGTTTTAAAAAAAATAGAATATCCAAAAATTAATATTATAGATAGCTATCCTAAATTTAAAGTAGAATTATAAGTAGAAAGTTTAAAGCAAATCCAGATTGCAAAAGCTAAAAAAAATTTTATACTTTTAAAAATTTATAAATAAATTAGGGAGACTTAAATGGAGTTAGTAAGTAAAAAAAGAAGCACCTTAGAGACGGAAATTAAAGTAAAATTAGACTTAAGTGGGAAAAATTTAGAAAAAAGCCTTATAGATACAGAAATAGGGTTTTTAGATCATATGCTTGAGCTTTTTTCTTTTCATTCGGGCATTAAACTTCAGATAAAAGCAAAGGGTGATTTGAAAGTAGATTTGCATCATACTATTGAGGATATAGGAATTACTTTAGGAGAAGCTTTAGATGAAGCCCTTTCTGATAGAAAAGGTATTGCCCGCTATGGAGAAGCAACCATTCCAATGGAAGAAGCTTTGAGTCAAGTAGTAGTAGACCTTGCTAAAAGACCTTATTTTTATTATGAAGTTAATTTCCCTACTGAGAAAATAGGAAATTTTGATACAGAACTCCTTGAAGAGTTTTTAAGGGCTTTAGCTATAAATGGGAAATTTACCTTACATATAAGAAATTTTTATGGAAAAAATGCTCATCATATTGCAGAAAGTATTTTTAAAGCTTTGGCATACGCTCTTAAAAAAGCTATTAAACCGGCAGAAGTAGATATTCTTTCTACAAAAGGCACACTTTGATAGAATTTAACTTATTTCTATATTTCTTTCTTTAAGAAAAACTTTCCAGCTTTGAGGTAAAAATTTAGAAGAGAATTTTAGGTTATATTTGATTAAAGGATAAACTAAGGCTTTGTTTAAAACTTTCTGAGAAGGAGGAGAAGGTATAACTAAAATCATGTAAAAAATGGTTATAAAAAGTAGACCTTTTATAAATCCTAAGGTAGCACCTAAAATATAGTCTGCAGCAGTTAAATTTAATTTGCCTAAAATACTTAAAATTATAAATCCCAATATAACAAAGCTAAAATAAATTAATAAAAATGCTACAATATAGCTTAATACAGGTAGTACTTTAGGATGGGAAGTAGTAAGGGCTCCTACATAGGGGCTAATTTTTAAAGAGAGCCATCCACAATAAAGGAAAGCAACTATCATTCCTATAAAAGAAAATATGACCCTTACAAAGCCAGATAAAAAACCTCTTATAACAAAATAAGCTAAAAGTCCCAAAGCGAAGTAATCAAACCATATCATATCTACTCCACATACCAAAAAGTTTCTGTTCTTGTATCTTTTAAAATTATACCAAAATTTTTTAATTCGTCTCTTATTTTATCAGCTAAAATAAAATTTTTTTCTTTTCTTGCAGATTCTCTCTTTTTCACAAGAGCTTCTATTTCTTCAAGATCTTTTTTAATGGTTTTAAGTTTTCTTTTTCTTTCTGTTTTCCAAAATTCATCAGGTTCTTTTTCTCCAATTCCTAATATTTCTCCAGAAAGGGCTTTTATCTTTTTTTCTATTCTTTCTAACAAGAGAGCTTCTTCAGTTGTTAGATTAGGAGTTTTAGTTATAAAATTGTAAATTTCACTTTCAAAACTAAACAAATGTCCTAAAGCTAAGGCAGTATTAAAATCATCAAGAAGTGCAGAAATAAAATTATTTTCAAAATCTTTTAATCCTTTTTCTAATTTTCTTGCCTTTTCAGAAAGAAGACCTTCTTTTAAAGGTTGAGCTTTTTTGAGCCAATATAAGGTTTCATAGAAACCATAAATTGCCTTTTCCATATTTTTCATATTTTGTTCTGAATAATCTAAGGGGCTTCTATAATGGGTTGAAAGAAGAAAAGCCTTTATTACTTCTGGATGAAAGGTGTTTAAAAGGTATTCCATAGTTACATAATTTCCAAGGCTCTTAGACATTTTTTCTCCCTCAACAGTTATAAGACCGTGATGGATAAAATACTTTACAAAAGGTTTTCCATTAGCTCCCTCACTTTGTGCGATTTCATTTTCATGATGAGGGAAAATAAGATCAAGTCCTCCTCCATGGATATCTATAGTTTCTCCTAAATATTTAAGAGCCATAGCAGAGCACTCTATATGCCAGCCTGGGCGACCTTTTCCCCAAGGGCTTTCCCAAAAGGGTTCTCCAGGTTTTGCCGATTTCCATAAAGCAAAGTCTAAAGGATTTTTCTTTTTATCAGAAACTTCAATTCTTACTCCTGCAATTAATTCTTCAATTCTTCTCCCAGAAAGCTTCCCATAAGAGGGAAATTTAACTACCTCAAAATATACATCTCCATCACTTTGATAAGCAAGCCCTTTTTCAATAAGTTTTTCTACTAAACTTATAATCTCTGGTATATGTTCTGAAGCTTTTGGCTCATAAGTGGGTTTTAAAAGACCTAAAGCTTGGGTAACCTTTTCATATTCCTCTATATATTTTTGGGTTAATTCTTTCCAGGGTATACCTTCTTTATTTGAACGGTTTATGATTTTATCATCAATATCAGTAATATTTCTTACGTATATTACTTCATATCCAAGATATTTAAGCAATCTATAAAATACGTCAAATATTACAGCTGATCTTGCGTGTCCAAGATGAGAGGAATCATAAGCAGTTATTCCACAAACGTACATAGTAACTTTCGGAGGATTTAAAGGAACAAAGTCTTCTATTTTTTTAGTTAAAGAATTGTAAATTCTTAAAGTTTTAGGTTTTTCCATTTTTAATCAAAAAGTTTTTCAAAAAGTTTGTAAGTAGAAGATTTTAACATATTTTCCCATTCAAAAACAGGTACCTTCTTCAATTCATATTCTAAAAGAGTAGTATCTTGAGGAAGAAATCCTAAAAATTTTATCTCCTCCTTCTCTGTTATTATTTCTTTAACATATTTTTCAAGTTCGTTTTTTTGATTTTCTGGACACAAATTTACTACTAACCATATATTTTCTGCTTTAATTTCTAAATTTTTAATTAAATCTACAATTCTTCCAGCTGTGAAGATCCCTCTTATACTTGCATCTGAAACTATTATGAGATGCTCCATTTCTGTAAGATTAAGCCTTGAAATATGTTCCATTCCAGCTTCATTATCTATTACTATATAAGAATAAGCACGCATAAGTTTTTCTAAGGCATTTGAAAGAAAGCTATGTACAGGGCAATAGCATCCAGAAGTTTCAGGATAACCCATTACTAAGAGATCAAAATATTTGTTTTCTGTAAGAATTTGATGAATCTTCATTTCTGTATACTCATAACGAGACATAAAATCTGGCACATCACTTTTTAATAGACTTTCTCTTATTTCACTAAGGGTAGTTTCCACTTTTACACCTAAAAGTTCATTAAGATTGAAATTAGGGTCTGCATCTACAGCAAGTATAGGGATTTTATTTTTTTGAATTAAAAAATCAATTAAAATTGCGGATAAAGTAGTTTTCCCGGTGCCACCTTTACCTACAAAAGAAATTCTAACGGACATAAGGACTTAGGTTTTCTTTTTGTCAAGAAAAAGTTTGTAAGTATATGAATCTATCAAAGCCTGACAGCTTGCCTCTAAAATATCTGTAGATACACCTACTGTTCCCCACTTTTTATCTCTACTTTTGGAAATAATAAGAACCCTTACTTTAGAAGCAGTCCCTGGAAGACCAGGTAAAACTCTTACCTTATAATCTTCTAATTCCATTTCTTTTATTTGAGGGTAAAATCTTTCTAAAGCTTTTCTTAAAGCATTATCAAGGGCATTGACAGGTCCATTTCCTAAAGCAGCAGTATGTTCAACTTCTCCTACTCCTGGAGGCACCCTTACTAAAACTGTTGCCTCTGCTTTTGGGAAGTGTTGATCTATTTTTAGATCAAAAACTTTATAGCTTAAAAGTTCAAAATAC
>CAZZLG010000002.1:0-19979 GCA_964654865.1 uncultured Thermodesulfatator sp. | reverse complement strand
GCTTTACTTCTTTAAAGGATGGGAAACAAAAGGAGAAAGAATATGGGAAGAACTTTCTGCAGGAAAATTTGCTCAAAAAGCTCTTATATTACCTGCTAATATGAGTGTTGGAGAAGCTATGAAAGAAATGCAAAAAGAAGGTCATCGCATTGCAATAGTTGCTGAAAATGGAAGGTATATCGGAATAGTTGAAGAAAGAGTACTTCTTAAAGCTTTAGTCGCAGGGCATACTATAAAAAGCGCTCTTAAAGAAGTGGCGCTTAATGTAGATGCTGTAATAGATTCAGCAAGAATTATAGATGCTATTGTATTAATTCAACAAACAGGAATAAAAGGTATGGGAGTGGTAGATAAAAATGGAAACATCTTAGGATATGTTGATCCACGTTTTGTTTTTAATGAGGTAGCTGTGATTAGTGCTGGAATTAAAAAACCTTTTACTGAACGTATTAAAGTTGAAGAATTTATGAACCGTGCGATTACAGTGAATGATAATACCTTAATTATTGAAGTAACTAAAATTATGAGTGAGAAAGATATAGGATTTTTACCAGTTGTAAGTTCTGATACAGGTAAACTTGTTGGTGTTATTTCAGAAAAAGACCTTATGAGTATTCTTTGTTGCGATATTACTAATAAAGATAAACCTGTAAAAGAATTTATGATTAAAGAAGTTATTACTGTTTCACCTGATAGTACACTTAAAGAGGCATTAGAAAAATTTATTGATTACAAAATAAGACATCTTCCTGTGGTGAGAGATGGTAGAGTTGTTGGTGTAGTTTCAGTTAAAGATGCTCTAAAGCTTATCTAATTTTCAAAGTTTGTAAACAAAGGGGGGTCCTAAAGACCCCCTTTTGTTATTTTTTTAAGCTTAAGATTATTGCTAATTTTCAAAGTTTTGGTATGTTTAGGGAAAATTTTAATAGAATCAAAATATGCCTGAATGTTTGCCTTTTTGTGCCTGGAGATATAATTCTGAGAAAGTAAAAATAGAAGAGGTAGTAGCTCCTCCTTATGATATTGTTTCAGAAAGAGAAATAGAAGAATTTAAGAATAAAAGTCCTTACAATATATTCCATTTAGAGCTTCCAGAAGACTATAATAAAGCAAGAGAATTACTTGAAAATTGGAAAAAAGCTAAGATTATTATTAAAGACAAATCTCCTGCTATTTATTTTTATGAACTTGAATTTATATATCAAGGAAAAACTTTTATAAGAAAAGGTTTTATCCTTTTAGTAAAACTTAGTCCCTTTGAGGAAGGGAAAATTCTTCCTCATGAAAAAACTTATTCTAAAATAACTACCGATAGATTTGAATTGCTTAAAGCTACTCAATTTCAATTTAGCCAAATTTTTGCTCTTTATGAGGACCCTCATCTTGAAACTATCAAAAACGTAGATCCAAAATATAAAGAACTTCTTTATGAAATAAAACTAAAAGATGAAACACACAAATTATATAAAATTTTTGATAAAAAATTTATAAAAGGTCTTCTAAAATTTTTAAGAAACCAAAATTTTTATATAGCTGATGGACATCATCGTTATGAAACAGCTTTAAGATTTAAAGAATATATGGAAAGTATTTATGGTAGAAATCCTTATAAAGACTGTAATTATACAGCTATTTACATTTGTCCTATGGAAGACAAAAACCTTTTTATGTTTCCCACTCATAGAGTCTATTATTTTGGAAATCCAGAGGAAGTGATAAAAAAATTTTTTGAATTTGCTAAATTAAAAAAAACCTTAGAGATAGATAAAAATTTTGATTTTAATCATTTTTTTGAAAAAACTTCTTGTGAATGGGCTATCCTTTTTGGCAAAGAAATAAAAATCTTTTCTTTAAAAGAAGAGATCTTTGAAAAAATAAGAAAAGAGGAATCTTTTTTTTCTGAAATACCTCTTTATAATTTTTTGCAAATTCTTGAAAAAATTCTTAATATAAAAGAAGAGGATTTGAAAGAAAAAGGAAAAGTGAAATTTATTCCCCATAAAGAAGAGTTAATAGAAGAGGTAAAGAAAGGCGCTTTGGGAGTAGTATTTCCCTTTATTTCACCTGTAATTTTAAAAAAAGTTGCTCAAACAAAAAAACTTATGCCTCATAAATGCACTTATTTTTATCCAAAGATTTTAACAGGGTTAGTATTAAACGAGATAAGCGGTAAAAACTTAAAATATGATGAAAGTCTTTGTGAATGATAGAAGTATTGAATATTTCACAAAATTAAAAGTAATTTATAATAATTTTTTTAAAAAAAAGCTAAAAGAAGATAATTTTATTAAAGAAAAGCTTGAGGATCTCTTAAAGGCTATTAATAATTCAAAAAAAGTTTTCATAGAAACTGGTTCCTTTGATTTTTGTGCTAAATGTGCAAAATCTGGAGAAAAATGTTGCCAAGCTGGTTTAGAGTGGAAGCTCCGTAAAGAAGAGTTTTTTATAAATCTTTTATTGGCTGAAAAAATAGGACACTCAATAGAATTTAATTTAAAAAGACCAGAAGATTGTTTATTTTTAGGAGAAAAAGGATGCAGTCTTATTTTTACTCCCCTTTTTTGTAGAAACTTTTTTTGTGATAAACTTTCTAAATTTTTAGGACGTGAAAGGCTTATAAAAATTCAGCAAACTATGGAAGAGGAAGCAATATTTGGTTTTGAACTTTCAGATTATATAACCAGAAAATATTTAATACCTTATTTTAATTTGCTGAGGTAAAAAAATGGAATATTATCTTGTTACAGGAATAGCTGGATTTATAGGATGGAGGGTAGGAGAATTTTTATTAAAAGAGGGGAAAGCAGTTTTAGGAGTTGATAATCTTAATGATGCCTATGATGTTAGTCTTAAATATTGGAGACTAAATGAACTTAAAAAATTTGAAAATTTTAAATTTTATCAAATTGATATAACTGATTTTCAAGCATTAAAGACTCTTTTTGAAAGTTATTCTATTTTAGCTATTATTCATTTAGCAGCAAGAGCAGGGGTAAGGGCAAGTCTTGAAAATCCGTGGATTTATGTTGATTCTAATATCACAGGGACCCTTAATCTTCTTGAACTTATGAAAGATTTTAGGATAAAAAAAATGGTACTTGCTTCAACCTCTTCAATTTATGCAGGGCAATCCCCACCTTTTCATGAAGATTTAAAAGTAGATACACCCCTTTCTCCTTATGCAGCAACAAAAAAAGGAGCTGAACTTCTTTCTTATACTTATCATCATCTTTATGGACTTGATATTTCAGTAGTTAGATATTTCACGGTGTATGGACCTGCAGGAAGACCCGATATGAGCATCTTTAGGTTTATTAAATGGATTTATGAAGAAAAGCCAATTAAAATTTTTGGAGACGGAACCCAAGCAAGAGATTTTACCTACATAGACGATATTGCAAAGGGAACTATTGCTTCTCTAAAACCTTTGGGATACGAAATTATTAACTTAGGAGGAGGGAAAACACCAATTTCTATAAATCAAATAATTGAAATTTTAGAAAAACTTATAGGAAAAAAGGCAAAGAGAGAATATTTAAATTTTCACAAAGCAGATGTTAAAATTACTTGGGCAGATATAAGTAAAGCTAAAAAACTTTTAAATTGGGAGCCAGAAATTAGTATAGAAGAGGGGCTTAGAAGGACTGTTAACTGGAGTAAAGAAAATACAGAACTTATTAAAAACATAAAAGTTTAAAATGAAAAAATTAGAAAGGCTTTGTTATTTTGCTAATTATCTTTCAAAAAAAGGTTTAATTATTGGTTCTGAAGGTAATCTCTCTATAAGAGATAAAGAAGGCTTTTGGATTACTCCCTCTGGTAAAATAAAAGAAAATCTTAAGCCAGAAGAAATTGCTTTTATAAACTGGAATGGAAAGTTTTTAAAAGGTAGTCCTTCCTCTGAATGGGGGATGCATTTAGAAATCTATCGTAAAAATCCATCTGCTTGTGCTGTTGTACATTCTCATCCAGTATATGTTTTAGTACTTAATCTTTCAGGATTTCCATTTAAAAATTTTTCCCTTTTTGAGGCGCAATTTTTTTTCAAGGAAATTAAAATAATACCACCCCTTCCTCCCGGTTCTTTTGAATTATGGAATAAAGTTTCAGAAGAAAGTATGAATTCTAATGTAATTATTCTTAGTAATCATGGTCTTGTAGTATGGGGGGAAGATTTAGAAACTGCTGTTAACCTTAGTATAATTTTTGAAAAGCTTTGTAAAATAGAATATTTAAAAAAACTTGTAGAAGGAGGGTTTAAGGGATGAAAATAAAGTCTAAAGAATTTTTTAAAAGGGCATTAAAGAGTATTCCTGGAGGAGTTAATAGTCCTGTTAGAGCCTGTAAAGCTGTTAAGGCTGATCCCGTCTTTTTTGAAAGAGGAGAAGGAGCTTATTTAATAGATGTAGATGGTAATAGATATATTGATTATGTATGTTCTTGGGGTCCTCTCATTTTAGGACATGCCCATCCTGAAGTCATAGCCAGTGTATATTTTGCCTCTAAAAAGGGTACAAGTTTTGGTGCTCCTACTTGGCAAGAAGTTGAATTAGCAGAACTTATTAAAAACTGTTTCCCCTCAATTGAAAAGATTCGTCTTGTAAATTCAGGCACAGAAGCTACTATGAGTGCTATAAGACTTGCAAGAGCTTATACAGGAAGAAAAAAGATTGTTAAATTTGAAGGCTGTTATCATGGACATGTAGATTCTTTATTAGTTAAAGCTGGTTCTGGGCTTGCAACTTTTGGAATCCCTGCAAGTCCTGGTATCCCAGAAGAACTTACTTCTCATACCCTAAATTTACCATTTAATAATTTTTCAGCGGTAGAAAAAGCTTTTTCAGAATATGGAAAAGAAATCGCAGCAGTAATAATAGAACCTGTGCCTGGGAATATGGGAGTAGTTTTACCTGAAAAGGGATTTCTTGAGTTTTTAAGAGAAATTACTCAAAAATACAAAGCTCTTCTTATTTTTGATGAAGTGATTACAGGGTTTAGAATAAGTCCTTCAGGAGTGCAAGGAAAATACGGAATTTATCCAGATCTTACTTGTTTAGGTAAGATAATCGGAGGGGGTCTTCCAGTTGGAGCTTATGGAGGTAAAGAAGAGATAATGAATCTTGTTTCACCAGAAGGACCTGTATATCAAGCTGGAACTCTTTCTGGGAATCCTATTGCAGTTTCTGCAGGGCTTGCCACTTTAAAAGAACTTTTAAAACCAGGAGCTTATGAAAGACTTGAATATCTCTCTGAAAAATTAGAAAAAGGAATAAAGGAGGTATTAAAAGAGCTAAAACTTTCTTATCAAGTTAATAGAGTAGGGTCAATGCTTACACTATTTTTTACAGAAAAAGAAGTAAAGGATTTTCAGACAGCTTTAACTTCAGACACAGAAAAATTTGCTATTTTTTGGCAAAAAATGCTTGAAGAAGGTATTTATCTTCCTCCTTCTCAGTTTGAAGCTTGGTTTGTTTCTCTTGCACACGGAGAAAAAGAGATAGAAAAAACTATTTCTGCAATATACAAAGTTTTAAAGGATATGCATTAAATTTCTTCTGGTTTTTAAATCCAGGGCATCATTGCTCTCAATCTTTTACCTACTTCTTCAATAGGATGTTCTCTTTCTTTTCTTCTTAAAGCGTTTAAAACCGGTCTTCCTGCTTGATTTTCTAAGATCCATTCTCTTGCAAATTCTCCGCTTTGAATTTCCTTAAGAATTTTTTTCATTTCAGCTCTTACCTCATCATTAATAATTCTTGTTCCCCTTGTAAGGTCACCATATTCAGCGGTATCACTTATAGAATATCTCATAAAAGAAAGCCCACCTTCATATATAAGATCTACTATCAATTTTAACTCATGCAAACATTCAAAATAAGCTACTTCTGGCTGGTAACCTGCTTCTACTAATGTTTCAAATCCAGCTTTAATAAGGGCAGAAACTCCTCCACAAAGTACTACCTGTTCTCCAAAAAGATCTGTTTCTGTTTCTTCTTTAAAAGTGGTTTCAATTACTCCTGCACGAGTTCCTCCAATTCCTTTAGCATAGGCAAGTGCTTTAGCAAAGGCATTACCAGTTGCATCTTGATGTATAGCTAATAAGCAAGGTACCCCAGCGCCTTTTTCAAATTCTCTTCTTACAAGATGTCCTGGCCCTTTTGGGGCAACCATAGCTACATCAACGTCCTTAGGGGGAACAATCTGATTATAGTGAATATTAAATCCGTGAGCAAAAAGAAGCATTTTACCTGACTTTAAGGCTGGTTCAATTTCTTCCTTATAAACTTGAGGTTGGTTTTGATCAGGCAAAAGTATCATTATTAAATCTCCCTTTTCACAGGCTTCACGAACAGAAACCGGTTCAAAACCGTGTTCTTTAGCTTTTTCGTAACTTCTTCCGTCTTTTCTTAATCCAACTATTACATTTAATCCGGAATCTCTTAAATTTAAAGCATGGGCATGTCCTTGACTCCCATATCCCAAAACCGCAATTACCTTATCTTTTAAAATAGAGATATCAGCATCTTCATCTTTATAAATTTTCATTTTACCCTCCTGTAAAGGGGTTTTAAATTTGTTCATTATAACTTTACTTTGATTATCTTTCAAGTGAAAAATACTATATTAAAAGATTAGTCTTTGATCTTATTTTTGATTTGAGATAAGGATAAAATAAAAAATTTATCTTTTTAGCAAAGAGGTGCTAAACTCTTTTTTTAAAAATAATAAGAATATAAAAACTGTTTTTCAATTTCCCAAATATCTTCTTCGCTTAAGCGGAAATCACAAGTTTGGGCATTTTCTATTAAATGTTTTAAGTTTCCTGCTTTTGGGATAGCAACTACCATTTCCTTTTGAATAAGCCAATTAAGAGCCACTTGAGCTGCAGTTTTTTTATACTTTTCTCCTATCTTTTTTAAAAATTCGTTTTTTGCAAGTAAACCTCTTGCAAGTGGAGAATAAGCCATTAAGGTTATTTTGTTTTTTATACAGTAAGGAAGGACTTCTTTTTCTACTTTTCTGTAAAGAAGATGGTATTCTACCTGATTAACTACTATATCTATATTACTAAGGCAAGCTCTTGCTTCTTCCATTTGATAAACATTAAAATTGCTTACCCCTATAAATTTTACGATTTTTTCTTCCACGAGTTTTTCCATAGCTTCCATAGTTTCCTTTATAGGGATTTTAGGATTTGGTGCATGGATAAGGTAAAGATCAATATAATCTGTTTTTAATCTTTTTAAACTTTTATAGGCAGCATTTATCAAATCCTTATATTTTAAGTTTTCAGGCAAAACTTTAGTTACTATAAAAATACTTTCTCTGGGGAAAATTTTTATAGCTTCTCCTACTATTTCTTCACTATGCCCTGCTCCATACATTTCAGCTGTATCTATAAGAGACATTCCTAATTTTATTCCTTCTCTTAAAATTTCTATGTAATATTCATCCATTGAATAATCAGGAGAAAACCTTCCTCCAATTTCCCATGTTCCCATCCCAATAGCCGGTATTTTTATTCCTGTATTATTAAGTTCCTTTAAATCCATTACAAAACTAAATAGCATAAAATTTAAAGCTTACAATACCAATTGAGACAATAGTAAGTTCTCTTTTAAAGCTCTTGCTACCAGGAAAATTGGGTTTAATATTTAAAGTTTATTATGAAAAAATTAATAGCATACAAAGATTGGATTTTAGCAATTTTTGTCTTAAGTGTATTTTTCTTTTATTTAGATAAAAAAACAGTTTTAATTTTAAAAGAAGCAATTTTTTATTATAAAGAATTTGAGGTTTTTAAGGAAATCTTTAGCAAAATAATTGAAACCTTTCATAAAATTTTTTTATTTTCACTTATTGTATTTAGTTTATATCTTTATTTTTTTAAAAATAAAAAATTGGGTAAAAGTTTGATTTTAAGCATGATAATTGCGGGTATTCTTTGTCAAATAAAATTTTTGATTGGTAGAGCAAGACCAAAAATTACATATGATACTTTTTTATTTGTTGGTCCCAATTTAACCTATGAATATGCCTCTTTTCCCTCAGGGCATGTGTTTTTTCTTTTTGTTATGAGTAAAATCCTTTCTTCAGAATATCCTAAAGGGAAAGGACTTTTTTATGGGTTAGCATTTTTGGTTGCCTTTCAAAGAGTTTTAGTATTTGCTCATTTTCCATCTGATGTAATAGGAGGAGCTTTTTTGGGATATAAATTAGGAAAATTCTTACACAAAAGACTTTTTAAAGCTTAAATTTCCGAAAAATATAAGTTTCTACTATTTCTTTAGCTTCTAAGTAATTCTTTATAAAAAATAAAGATTTGTAAAGGATTTTACAATCCTCAAAAGAGAGTTTATTTACTATGTTTATAGCAGAAATTTCTCTTTTAGCATGAGGAAAAGGATCTTCTGGTGTAGGGATAAGTTCTTCCTTAGGAATAATTTTAATATAAATAAGAGACCTTGCCGCTAAAAGATTTTCTATATATGGATCTTCTTTTCTTTTTAAAATATATCTTAAGGTAAGAAGCTCACCGGGAGGAAAAATCCAAGGTCTATTAAACTGAGGTTTTAAAAAGTCTTCTAATAAGAATTTATGAAAAATTTTCCAGTTTTTTCTTAGATGGATATGTAATAGTCTTTTGAAATAAATATGAATGGTTCCAGATTCTATATAAATTTTGCCCTTTGGAGGTAAGATTTTCAATATAGCTTTAGCCCTTAGATAGTCTCTTAAGCGAAATCTTTCAGCATCTGCCTTAGAAAATTCTTTTACTGTAGAAATAATCTTTAAAAAATCATCCCCTATAGAAGCTTCGTAAAACTCAATAAGTTTTCCTACAGCTTTATTTTCTTTTAAATAAACTTCCTTAACTTCTTGGTTCTCTAATAAATTTTCAAGATTTTCTTTCTTTTCTCCCGCATTTTGTAATTTACTTACTATTTCTAAATAAGGTTCTACTTGTAAAATAATTTTCCCTTGGTTATAAAGACTTTTCATCAAAAGCAAAGTTTCTTTTACAAATTCAGGGAACCAGAAATCTGAGCCTTTTAAATATTCCTCTAAAGAAACTTTATTTTCCAAAAAATCATAAAACAAGGGATTTTTAGGTTCTTCAAGGATAATAAAATCATGTTCTTGCATAAGTTTTTGAGCAAAAGGGAGAGTTTCTATACGATGAGGGGAAAAAGCAATGGTAAGAAGTTTTTCGTAAGAAGCATTTTTAGTCATTTTTACGAGGATATTCCAAATAAAGAGTAACAGGTCCATCATTTATTAAATGAACTTCCATATAAGCTCCAAAGATCCCCTCTTTTACTGAAATTCCTTTATTTTTTATTTTTTCAGAAAGAATTTTTAAGAACCTTTCTGCCTTTTCAGGTTCACCTGCAAGATGAAAGGTAGGACGAGTGCCCTTTTTAAGTAAACCACATACAGTAAAATTAGAAACTAAAAGAATTTCTCCTTTTATATCCTTAATACTTAAATTAAATTTACCATTTTCATCAGGGAAAATCCTTAAATTTATTATTTTTTCAGTTATCCAATCAAGTACTTCTTCATCATCTCCTCTTTCTACACATGCAAGCACCAAAAGTCCATATCCTATTTCAGAAATTAATTTAGATTCTACTAATATAGAGGCTTTTTTAACTCTTTGAATAACAACTTTCATTTATAATTTGCTTTAATATATTGTGCTCCCAATTCAAAGGCTTTTAAGTTGGGTTCAAAAATATGAGCTTTAGGATTTATTAGTAATTCTTTTAAGGCATTTTTAAAAGTATTTTTATTAAATGTTTTAGTAATTTCGTAAAAAGCTCCTACAGCACAAAGATTTGCTAAAAGTGGCATATTAAGACTTTCAGCAAGAGAAATTACAGGCACAAAATAAAGGGTGTGATGTTTTTTTAAAGTTTCCAAATTTTTAATATCTTCTGGTTTTACTAAATCAGAATTAATTACTGCTTTTCCTCCCTTTTTAAGCTTAGGTATAAATTTTAAAAAAGAAGGATAATTCATAATAATTAAAAAAGAAGGTGAATATACAAGAGGAGAGGCAATTTCGTTTTTTGAAATAATTACTGTACAATTACAAGTGCCTCCTCTCATTTCTGGCCCGTAAACAGGGAGATAAGTTACCTGATAACCTTCTCTCATAGCAGCAAGAGCAATAAGATTTCCCGCAAAAAGAATACCCTGTCCTCCAAATCCAGAAATTATGAGATCTATTCTCAAGACTTCTCTCCTTGTAGAAATTTCTCTACTTTGTCTTTAAAAGTCCCAATAGAAAAAAATTTAATAAATTTATCTACCTCTTTATTAGCACTTACAGGATCCATTTTCCAATTTACAGGGCATGAGGAAAGAATTTCTATATATCCAAAACCAAGATTATAAATTTGTGCAAAAAAAGCTTTTTTTAAAGCTTCTTTAGTTTCTAAAACTCTTTTAGGGGTGTTTACAGCAAATCTTCCGGAAAAGGCAACCCCTTCTAAGTTTGCAAAAATTTCCGCAATTTTGGGAGGATATCCATAAAGATTTGGGTTTCTTCCTTCTGGTGTAGTAGTAGTTTTTTGTCCAGGTAGTGTAGTTGGAGAAAGTTGTCCTCCTGTCATACCGTAAACTGTATTGTTTATCATTATAGCAGTAATTTTTTCTCCTCTTAAAGCTGAATGAAAACTTTCATTAAACCCGATAGCTGCAAAGTCTCCATCTCCTTGATAAGTAAATACTATAAGCTCAGGCCTTGCTCTTTTTATTCCTGTAGCAGCAGCACAAGCTCTTCCATGAGGTGCCTCTAAAATATCCACATCTATATAAAAATATAAAAAGCAAGCACATCCTATAGAGGCAATACCTACACTTTTTTCTTGTATATTTAATTCATCTATAACTTCACATAAGAGTCTATGCACTATACTGTGGTGACAGCCAGGGCAATAATGAAAAAGATTCTTTTTTAAACTTTTTGGGAACTTAAAGGCTTTATACATTTTTTAATTTTCCTTTCTAATTCTTCAGGAAAAGGTATAACACTTGGTGGAAAGAAGAGTGAAATTACTTCGGCTTTTCCATCCACTGATAATTTTACATCCTCTACCATTTGTCCACAATTAAGTTCAGCTACAATAAATTTTTTTGGTTTTTTTTCATTTTTTAAAAGATTTTTAAGAACTTTTGAAGGGAAAGGGAAAAGTGTAATAGGTCTAAAAAAGCCCACAGGATAGCCCTTCTTTTTTAAATTAATACAAGCTTCTTTTGCTATTCTTGCCATAGAACCAAAAGCTACTACTATTATTTGGTCTCCTTCCTCAATTTTTGCTTCATAGAGCACATCTTTTTCCATTTTTTTATATTTTTTCATTAAAATTAAATTTCTTTCTTTTAACTCTTGTGAGCTTAAGAAAAGACTCCTTATAATTCTACTTGGTCTATTTTTAGCTCCAGTTAGTGCCCAGGTTTCATTTGGATATCTTTTTATTTTTAATTTTTTTAAAACTACAGTTTCTTTCATCTGACCTAAAATAGCGTCAGACAGAATCATTACAGGATTTCTATATTTTTCCGCCAGTTCAAAGGCTTTAGCAGTGAGTTCGTAAGCTTCTTGAGCGTTATAAGGAGCTAAAACTAAAAAATGAAAATCTCCATGTCCTGAGCCTTTTACTGCTTGGAAATAATCTCCTTGTGAAGCTTCTATTCCACCAAGACCAGGACCTCCTCTCATTACATTGACAATTACTGCAGGTAATTCTTGAGCAGCTATATAAGAAAAAGTCTCACACATAAGGGATATACCAGGGCTGGAAGAACTAATCATTGCTCTTATTCCAGTTGCACAAGCACCGAGAAGCATATTTATAGCAGCAACTTCACTTTCTGCTTGTAAAAAAACACCCCCTCTTTTTGGAAGCTCTCTTGACATAAGTTCAGGAATTTCATTTTGAGGTGTTATGGGGTATCCAAAATAGCACTTACAATCTGCCTCTAAAGCACCAAGAGCTATAGCTTCAACCCCCCTTGCTAAAATTTTTCTTACCCCCATTCTTGTCCCTCTTCTATAAAAACCACATCAGGACACATAATATAACATATTCCACACATATTACATTTTTCAGGATATTTAGCATAAACTACTTTATAACCTTGGAGATTTCTTTTAGAAGAAAAATCTAAAACTTTTTTAGGACAAAAATGTATACAAAGACCACAAGATTTACAGCGCTCTTCAAGAATCTTTATTTTAAAAATTCCCACCTCCTCTAAAAATCTTTAAGAAAAGTTTCCAAGGTCTCAAAATTTTCTATGTTATAACATTTAAAACTTTTTCCCTCTAAAATTTGAGAAATGAGACCAGAAAGTACTTTCTTAGGACCAACTTCTACAAAAACTTTAACTCCATTATTATACATATATTCTACACATTCAATCCAACGCACAGAAGAGGTTATTTGTTTTTTCATTAATTCCTTAATAGTGTCTTTAGACCTTTCTTCTTTTCCAGTTATATTGCTTACAAAAGGAATTTGTGGATCATTCCATTTAAGAGAATCTAATATTTTACTAAAGACAACCTCAGCTTCTTTCATTAAGGGACTATGAAATCCTGCACTTACCTTTAGTTTTACCACCTTTTTTGCACCTAAATTTTTAGCTTTTTCTGCTATTTCATCTACAGCAGGAACTTTTCCACTTATTACAAATTGCTTTGGTGAATTATAATTAGAAATGACTACTGGATCTTCTGCGGATTTTACTAATTTTTCAAGTTCAGTTAGAGGAAAATCTATAATAGCATACATAGCTGAAGAACTTTTTTTTCCTTCTAAATCCATTAATTTCCCTCGTTCTTTAACAGCTAATAAAACATCTTCTAATGAGAGAACTTTAGATGCATAAAGAGCACTATATTCTCCTAAGCTGTGTCCTGCAACAAAAGAAACAGGTATATTTTTTTTCTTTAACTCAGATTTTAAAACTTCATAACAAGCAATATTAGTTATAGTAAGGGAAACCTGAAGATTTATGGTTTGAGTTAATTCTTCAAATGGTCCTTCAAAACAAAGACGTTTTAAAGGAAGATTTGTTATTTTTTCTCCTTTATCAAAAAGATTTTTAATAAATTCAAACTTATCAAAAAATTCTTTTCCCATTCCTATATATTGTGAGCCTTGACCAGGGAAAACTAAAGCAATCATTCTTCCTCTTCCTCAATTACTTTTTCTTCTGGTATCTCTTCCACTTCTTCTAAAAACTTCATTTCATAATCTTCAGGAGGAAGAAGTTCTTCCAATTCAGATGGATTAAGAAGTTCTACATCAATTAGCCACCCTTCTATATAAGGGTCTTCATTTAAAATATCTACATCATCTAAAACCTTTTCATTTACTGCTACAATTTTTCCAGAAACAGGCATAATTAAATCAAAAACCTCTTCTATAGTCTCAATACTTCCAAAAACTTCGTCTTTTTCAAAAATTTCCTCCTCTTCAGGCAGATCTATATCTATTATTTCTGAATTTTTTAATTTAAAATAATCTGTAAGCCCTATTCTGACTATTTTTTTCTTTTTTTTCTTTATCCAAAGATGACTTTCTGAATAAAATCTATCTTCAGGTATTTTAAACATTTAAAAACCTCCACAAAAAACATTTTAATGTTTTATAAACAGTTTTTTAAAAATGACAAGATTTAAGTTGAAAATTTTTTTAAAATTTTTTCTTTTAATTTTTGATTTAGATTATAAGCCCAAGCTAATACTATAGCTACAGCTTTATAAAGTTCTGGTGGAATCGGTTTATTTAATTCCAATTTATAAAGCTCTTTTACTAATTTAGAATCCCTTTTTATAGGTATGTTATGATTTTTGGCAATTTTTAAGATTAACTCAGCCAAATACCCTTCCCCTTTTGCAATAACCTTAGGAGCTTCTTCTTCGGGATTATACTTTAATGCAACTGCAAGTTTTTCTTCTTTTTCCATCTTTATTTTGGTTTACATTTTTATAGGAGTGTGCTATAATCTTTTTAAATTTAATTAAACTGTAATAATAATTTTCGGCAAAAATTAAAAGTTGTAAAGGAGGTGTTTATGAAACTTACCTTATCTGTTATAAAGGCGGATATAGGAGGTTTCGTAGGGCATTCTTCAGTCCATAAAGACGTAGTGGATAAGGTAAGGGAAATAGCAGAAGAGGGAAAGGACAAAGGAATAATTAGAGATATATCCATTCTTACTTGTGGAGATGATATCGCATTGGTAATGACTCATACAAAAGGAATAGATTCTTCAGAGATACACGAGCTTGCTTGGAGTGCTTTTAAGGAAGGAACAGAGGTTGCTAAAAAACTAAAAATGTATGGAGCAGGGCAGGATCTTTTAGCAGATGCTTTTTCCGGTAATATTAAAGGTATGGGACCAGGAGTTGCGGAAATGGAATTTGTTGAAAGAAAAAGTGAACCAGTAGTTATATTTTTTGCTGATAAAACTGCTCCAAGTGCTTGGAATTTACCTTTGTATGAAATATTTGCTGATCCTATGAACACAGCCGGGCTTGTAATAGATCCTTCTATGCATGGTGGATTCGTTTTTGATGTTATGGATGTTTATACAGGAATGGGTATCATGCTTAAAGCCCCTGAAGAAATTTATGATCTATTAGTTTTTATTGGAGCAACAAGTAGATATGTAGTAAGAGCAGTGTATAGAAAATCAGATGGAGAAATTGCAGCTTCTGCCTCAACGCAGAGACTTTCTCTTATGGCAGGAAGATATGTAGGGAAAGATGATCCAGTGCTTATAATAAGAGCTCAAGCAGGTTTTCCAGCAGTGGGAGAGATTTTAGAACCCTTTGCCCGTCCTTGGTTAGTTGAAGGATGGATGAGAGGCTCTCATACTGGTCCTCTTATGCCTGTTTCTTTTAAAAATGCTAAACCCACTCGTTTTGATGGTCCCCCTCGTGTTATTGCTGCTGGATACCAAATAACTGATGGATATCTTATTGGACCTTCTGATCTTTTTGATGATCCCGCTTTTGATGAAGCTCGAAGACAATGTAATATTATGGCTGATATACTAAGAAGACAAGGTATTTTTGAGCCTCATAGATTACCTCCTGAAGAAATGGAATATACAACACTTCCTAAGGTATTAGAAAAACTAAAAGATAGATTTAAACTGGTAGAAGCTAAAAAATAATGGAACCCTATGTTTTTGATCCAAAAGAATATAGTTTAGAAGATGAAATTAAATTTCACTGTTATAAAGGAATTATTTGTTTTAATAAGTGTTGTTATGATGTTAAACTTGTTCTTTCTCCTTATGAATTTTTAAGATTAAGAAAAGTTCTTTCTCTTGATGTAGAAGAATTCATTGAAAAATACGGAGAATTTTATCTTGGAGAGGTAACTCAACTCCCTGTTATCTCTATAAATATGGATCCTATTTCTTTTGCTTGTCCCTTCTTAGATGAAAAAGAAGGATGCAAAATTTATAAAGATAGACCAGTTTCTTGTAGGCTCTATCCACTTGCTCGGTATCTGGTTAAAAATGAAAAAGGAGAAAAAGAAGAAATATTTAAAATAATAAGAGAAACTCATTGTAAAGGACATTATGAAAACCGCCCTATTAAAATAAAAGACTATCTTAAAGAACAAGAATTAGAAACTTATTTGTATTTTAACGATCTTTGGGGTGAGATAATAATAAAAAGACAAAAATTTGCTGATATACCTTTAACCGGAGATATCCTTGATATGATATTTTTAATAGCCTATAATCTTCCAGAATTTAGAAAAAGCATAAGGGAAGAGGAAATTGAAGGATTACCGAAGGAATTTGCAGACTTACCTGATGAAGAACTTCTGGAAAAAGGATTAATTTTTATAAGAGATAAAGTATTAACTGAAGAAAATCTTAATTGGTAAAAAATAAAGTTATGAAAATAGGTAAAGATCTACAAGGAGAAATTAATGTTATTCCCCTTGTAGATATAGTTCTTGTTATTCTTATTATTTTTATGATCACTGCTCCTCTTTTGACTTCAGGCATTGAGGTAGAACTTCCCAAAACTAAGGATACACCAATTACCCAAAAAGAAGAACAGCCTTTAAAAATAACTATAACTAAGGAAGGGAAAATAAAGCTCTACGGAGAAGAAATAACTTTAAATAGTTTAGTTCTTTGGATTGCTGAAGCAAAAAAGAATAATTTAATAAAAGAGATTCAAATTGAAGCAGACAAAAATTGTCCTTATGGAATTGTAGCTAAGGTTCTTTCTGAGCTTAAGAAAGCTGGTATTGAAGAATTGGGATTACTAACTCAACCTGAAAGCTAAATGTATGTTTACTAAATATGATATCTTTTCTTACTTTTTATCCATTTTAATTAATATCCTCTTTCTGTTAGTGTTTTTTTCAGCTCTTAATATTAAAATGGCTAAAGAAGAAAAGATAAAAGTAAGAGTTTCCTTTCCTGTGGAGAAAATTGGAGAATTTGAGAATTTTCCAACAAAAGAGGAAGTTGAAAAAGAAAAAATTGTAACTCCTCATAAAGAAATTTCTAAAGAAAATAAAGTTTTTGAAGAAAGGATTTTAAAAGAAAAATTGGCAAGTATTAAAGGCAGGATATCTAAGGAAAGTTCTGAGTCAGATTACACTCTTTCTGAAAGAGAAATTAAAGAGCTTGAAGAAAGAATGTTAGCTTTTCAAAAAAAAGGGGTTTCAAAAGATACCTTATCTGGAACTTCTTCTTTTGATACTTCTTCTGCCAGCAAAACCTTAGGGCTTGAATATCTTCTTTTAGTAAAAAGAAAATTGCAAAATAACTTTGAAGTGCCTATTTATTTAAGAAGCCAAAAAGATCTCAATGCAATCGTTGGAGTAGAAATATCTTCAGAAGGAAAGATTTTACACTATGAATTTATAAAAAAATCGGAAAATTCAGAGTTTAATAAAGCAGTAGAAAGATGTTTAAAAATTTCCTCTCCTCTACCTGTAAACGAAAGTGTTAAAATAATAGTTGAATTTAAAGGAGAAGGTGTAGGAAAAATAAAATAAATGGGGAGTCAGAAATGATTAAAATAGCAGAAAGAGTAAAAAATCTTAAACCTTCTGCTACCCTTGCAGTTGATGCGAAGGCAAAAGCACTTAAAGAGTCTGGAATTGAAGTAATTAATCTTTCTGCAGGAGAGCCAGATTTTGATACTCCAGATTATATAAAATCCGCTGCTAAAAAAGCTCTTGATAATGGAATGACTAAATATGTAGCTACTCCAGGTCTTATAAGTTTAAGAAAAGCTATTTGTGAAAGACTAAAAATAGATTATGGATTTGACTATACTCCTGAAGAAGTTCTTGTAACTACAGGAGCAAAACAGGCAATATTTAATTTTCTTTTAGCAGTATTAAACAAAGGAGATGAAGTTTTAATCCTTTCTCCTTACTGGGTTTCTTATCCTGCTATGGTAGAAATTGCTGAGGGGATTCCTAAAATAATACCTTCCTTTATAGAAAAAAAATTTGAACCAGATATTTCAAAAATAGAAAAAAATATTACTTCAAAAACTGTGGGAATTATAATAAATAGTCCTTCTAATCCAACTGGACTTATTTATTCAGAGGATTTTTTGAAAGGGGTTGCAGAACTTGCTAAAAAATATGATCTCTGGATTTTAAGTGATGACATTTACGATAAGTTGAGATTTGATTTTAAACCTCCTCAAAATATTCTTTCTCTCGCTCCGGAGTTAAGAGATAGAGTTTTCATGGTAAATGGGGCATCTAAAACTTATGCTATGACTGGTTGGAGGATAGGGTGGTTAATAGGTCCTAAAGAAATAATTAAAGTTTGCTCCAATATTCAAGGGCAAAGTACTTCTCATGCTACAAGTTTTGCTCAAAAAGCAGCAGAAATTGCACTCACCTCCCCTCAAGATGAAGTGGAAAGGATGTGTAAAATTTTTGCTCAAAGGGCTAAATTTCTATCTCAAATTTTAAGAGAAATTCCCGGGATTGAATTTATACCTCCTCAAGGAGCATTTTATTTATTTGCTAAGGTATCAGCTTATTTCAATAAAAAAACCCCAGAAGGGAAAGAAATAAAAGGCTCTGTTAGTTTTTCAGAGTATTTGCTTGATTCAGCCAAAGTTGCAGTAGTTCCTGGTTCTGCTTTTGGGGATGATGAGTTTGTTAGAATTTCTTTTGCAAACTCAGAAGAAAATCTCAAAAAAGCAGTTTATGAAATTAAAAAAGCTTTAGAAAGGCTAAATTAAAATTTAATTTGGGCAAATTAGTCTTTTTTCTTCTTTAACAAGCTTACCATATTCGTAATATTGAACTGTTACCCATTCGCAGTTTCCTTCTGATTTTACAGGTTTAGCATAAACTTTTTGAACTTCATCTTCACTCACATAAGTAACTGGTTTTTTAGTAGTGGCTGCTTCTTTTGCTGCTCTATCCATAATATAACCAGCTGTTCCACCAATTAGAGTTCCTACTGCAGCTCCTATTACTGCTCCTCTCCAGCGATTATTTTTATCTATGAGAGCACCAATAGCAGCTCCAGTTACTGCACCAATTGCTGCTCCTTCTTTAGTCTTTTCTCCTGTCTCAGGAACACAGCTTGTAAACAAAAAAAGAGAAAATAAAAATGTTACCAATACAAAAAGCCACCTGCAATTAGTAATGTTTTTCATTTTTACCACCTCCTACAATTTTTATGTTAAATTTTGTTTATTCACATTAATAATATTTGACTCATTCATTTCAATCAATCTATTTAGTAAAATTTTTATTTCATCACATTATTCCTCGCTCCACTTTTACAATCATATTTCAGTTTATTTACACTCTCCAATCCATTTTCCGGCCATATACTGAGTGATGTCCATTCCAAAATGTTTCATTTTTACAACACCATCAAAATGTTCCCCTTTGTAAGTAACAGTACCTTCACTTATAACAGGACCTTCAGAAGTTTTACACTCAACTGTCCAGTTAACAGTGTCTCCACTTATAGTGCTTTTTGTGATTTTGCAATCTTGATTAGGTTCAACCCTTTGAGGTATAGCATTATCTTTTGTTATACATTGAGTAAAAGTCTGTGGAGGCATCTGAAAACTCATCTTTCCAGTTGTTTCAGTCTTAACGGTAATTTCCCATTTACCTTCCCTCATATTGGGACCTGATGGCTTACTTTTACAGGCAAAAAAGAATAAAGATACTACAATAAAAAATGGTAAAATTTTTTTGTGCATGTTTACCTCCATTTTTATTTAAGAGAGCTTATTTTTAGTTACTTTAAAACTTCCTCAATATTTGATGTTTCAATTCTATCAATTTAAATACATCTTGTCAAGAAATTTGTTCTTCTGAGTTAAAGCATTAGTATTAAAAACAACTATCTCCTTCTATGAAATATGAAAAGTATCTCAAAAGTTGCAAAACTTTTGGGGTAACCCCGAAGATAGGCTTTAGAGTCTTCCTTTGTAATTGTAAATTATCAACCCTTCTGGTCTTCATTTTAAGATCTCATACCTTCTAACAGAGACGGTCTTGTCAACCACAGCCATCTGGTATATTTGACCGTCTGGGGATACTTTTACAGGATGAAAGATTTCATGAGGAGTCTTCTGGACAAAGAGATTCATCCTTCCTATTTCCTTCCCTTCAGGATTAAGAATTATAACCTTATTGATAAGTTTACCTTTATCTTCACCAGCTCCGAAAATATAAATATTTCCATTTCTGTCTGTCCATGGCCCCATAATATAATGTACATGCATATTGAAATAAACAGTAATTTCTGGCTCCCATTGAGAGAGGTTTTCTTCCTTTGAACGATGAATAACTGCTGTTGCTTCTCCAATTATTTCAGCCCTTATAACTCTTTTGCCATTTATAGAAAGCTTTCCTGGAATAGATATTCTCTCGGTAATTGATGTGCCATCAAGGGAACCAATCTTTACAGATCTGTAA
>CAZZLG010000001.1:0-5624 GCA_964654865.1 uncultured Thermodesulfatator sp. | reverse complement strand
TTCATAGCTTTTCCTCCTAAAAATAATTAAAAATTATTTTAGATAGAATAAAAGTATAGGCAAGAGTAATAATTTTATACTCTTCTCCCCTTTTGTCCTATAATAATTTTTTCTAAAGTATGTTTACCAAGGTGATTTTTTGGAATAATAAATACATTTATATAAATTACACTTGACTTTATTAATATTTAAAGATACTATTTATAAAAGTAAAATAAATTATAATTTTTAAAAAATTAAAAAATTGGATTGGAGGAAGTTTTATGTATCGAATTTATTTATTAGTTGTTGTGCTATTAGGGATATTTCTTTGGAATATTAAAACTTGGGCAATTAATAAATCACCCTGTATTGAATGCCACCAAAAGATCACACCAGGTATAGTTGAACAACATTTTGAAGGAAAGATGTCAAGAGCAGGGGTAGACTGTTCTACCTGTCACGGTTCAGAACATAAAAGTATGAACGATAGTCAAAAGGCTGAATTACCAACTCCTGAAACATGTGCAATTTGCCATCCAAAACAAGTAAAACAATTTAGAGAAGGTAAACACAATCTTGCTTGGATTGCTGCCAAAGCTATGCCTATGTGGGCACATCAGCCAAATGTAATTGTAGGTGAAGGAAATAAAGCTTGTTCTTATTGTCATAAAATTGGAGAAAAATCGCAAGAAGAAAAGAAATCTTTTCGTTATGGTAATGCCCAATGCGATAACTGTCATACAAGACACTCTTTTAAAAAATCTGAAGCACGGGATCCAAGGACATGTCAAATATGCCATATGGGATTTGATCATCCTCAGTGGGAGATGTGGTCTTCGTCAAAGCATGGTATTATATGGCAGATCGAAGGAAAGGATTCAAAAAGAGCACCAACTTGTCAAACATGTCACATGAGTAATGGAGATCACAGAGTAATGACAGCTTGGGGATTTCTTGCTCTAAGGCTTCCTGAAGAAGACCCAGAATGGCTAAAGTATAGAATTACAATTCTTCAGGCTCTTGGTGTCCTTGATAATAAAGGTAACCCAACTGCAAGGTTTGAAATTGTTAAAGCAGCCAAAGTAGTAAGATTAACAAAGGAGGAATTTCAAGTAGAAAGGGAAAAGATGGTAAAAATATGTGTAAATTGTCATAGCGAAACTTTTGCCCGTAAACAACTTTCTGCTGCAGATCAGGTGATAAAGGAAGTAGATAAAATATTTGCAGAGGCTATAAGAGAAGTAAAGGACCTTTATAATAAAGGTATACTTAAAAAACCTAAAGGCTGGAATTTTGCGCCAGACCTTCTTCAGTTATATGAGGCAAAAAGCTCTATAGAACAAGACCTATATTTGATGTTCCTTGAATATAGGATGAGAGCTTTCCAAGGTGCCTTTCATATGAATCCTGATTACACTCACTGGTATGGCTGGGCACCAATGAAGCAGACCCTTCAAAAGATTAAGGATGAAGCTGAAAAGTTAAGAGTGAAAAAAAGAGTAAAAAAATAACCCTTTTTTGATAGAAAAAGTGTTCTCTAAAATTAAATTATTTTAAATAGTAGGTATATTTTAAAAATAATTACTTTCCATTTCTCTATAGCCGGATATGTAGAAGTTTAAGAGACCCTATGTTCTTTTCTACTTGATGAAGTTTAAACTAAGAAATTTAAAACTAACAAGGAGGTTAATAATGAAATCAGTAGAATTGTTGATGCAAGAACATCGCATCATTGAACTTGGATTAGCGGTGCTGGAAAACATTGCTGATAGACTCGAGCAAGGTGAGTCGGTACCGGTAGATAAAATAATCTCATTATTAGATTTTTTCCGTGTATTTGCCGACAAGTGCCATCATGCTAAAGAAGAAAAAGCCTTATTCCCTAAATTAGAAACAAAGGGCATCCCCCATGAAGGTGGTCCTATTGGTGTAATGTTAAATGAACATGAAAAAGGGCGAATATTACAGCAACAGATGCGTCAAGCCCTCAGTGATCCTTTAGAGGCTAAAAATCGACAAAATTTTGTGTCCTCTGCCCGGGAATATATTACTTTATTGCGCCAGCATATTTGGAAGGAAGATAATGTACTATTTCAAATGGCAAAACAGTTATTTAATAAGTCAGACGATAGGGAATTAATAGAAACCTTTGAAAGCTATGAACAAGAACAAATAGGTAAGCACGCTCATGAGCATTACCATAAACTTGTATATGAACTGGAAGCTGAATTTTTATTACATCACAACAACTAATTTATTTTCTAATTACAAAAGGCTAAAAAAATTGGTAAGAAAAAATGAGATGCCCAGGGCAAGATACACGTTATTGGAAGGAGGATGCCATTTTTGAGATTCAATGCCCAAATTGTGGAACCGCAGTTGAATTTTTTAAAGATGATACCACTCGGCAATGCTCAAACTGTAAAAAGATACTAGTTAATCCTGAGATGGATTTTGGTTGTGCCCTTTACTGTCAGTATGCTGATATTTGCCTAGGAGAGCTTCCAAAAGAACTTTTACAAGATAGGTCAACTTTAATCAAAGAACGTATAGCTTTGGAAGTAGAAAAGAGAATACCTAAAGAGCTTTTTAAGGAGATAAAAAGGGTTTGCCAAGCTTTGAAAAATTCTGCCAAGGAAAGAGGAATCTCTTTAGGGTTAAGTTTGCTATTACTTTATTTCTATTATTTAACTCCTGATGAAAGAAAAAAGGTTGCCCAAAAGGTGCAACTTCCTAAGTCAATTTTTAAGGAAATAGAGCTTAAACTTAAGGATTTGAAAGAAAAGCTTTCGCCTGAGGAACTTTTAAAAACATTAAATTCTAAATAAATATTTTTTAAAAAAAATTATAAGGAGGATCAAAAATTATGGCTAAGGTTCTTAGAAAGATTATTGAGATTGATGAAGAGCTTTGTAACGGTTGTGGAAAGTGTGTCCTTGCCTGTCAGGAGGGTGCTATTTCAATCGTTGATGGTAAAGCAAAGCTAATAAGTGAAGTCTTATGCGATGGTTTTGGAGCTTGTGTTGGAGAATGTCCAACTGGAGCCCTTAGGATTGTCGAAAGAGAGGCAGAACCTTTTGACGAAAAAGCAGTTGAAGAGCATCTTTTTAAGTTAAAAGAAACTCAAATAACCTTAGCCTGTGGATGTCCTTCAACACAGATGAAAGAATTTAAATTAGAAAAGGATCTTTCCCCTCAAACTTCAGAAATACCTTCAGCTCTTACCCATTGGCCAGTCCAAATTAGGCTTGTGCCTTCTAATGCTCCGTTTTTAAGAGATGCTACACTTTTTGTCTGCGCAGATTGTGTGCCTGTAGTTTTTCCAGAACTTCATATCAAGCTTCTTCCCGAAAAAAAGATTATGATTGGTTGTCCTAAGTTTGACCCAGTAGACCTATATATTGAAAAGTTTACCGAAATATTTAGTAACATACCCTTAAAAGGGATTGAACTTGCCATTATAGAGGTGCCCTGCTGTCGTGGGTTTTTCTTTATTCTTGATTCTGCACGAAAACTTTCTAAAAAAGATATTAGAATTAAAATTCATACCATAAGTGTAAAAGGGAAAATTTTAAAAACTGAGGAAGCTTAATGTTTTGGACTCCTGAAGCAGAAGCTTACCTTAAAAAAGTTCCTTTTTTCGTAAGAAAAAAAGTAAAGAATGAGATAGAAAAGTATATAAGGACACAAGGCAAAGATCAAGTCACTTTGGAAGATTTAATTAAAGCTAAGGAAATTCTTCTAAATAAGATAGCTGAAGTTGATAAAGGTTATGAGGTTTCAGGTTGCTTTGGAGTTGAAACTTGTCCTAATGCAATTACTTCCTCATCTAGACTTTTAGAAGGATTAGAAAAAATTTTGGAAGAAGAAAAGATAACCGAGTTTCTACAAGAAAAGGTTAATAAAAAGCTAAAAGTTCATAATAAGTTTAAGGTGGCTTTCAGAATGTCCAAATGCTTGCTCTCAGATCCATATATGCGATTTTGCCCTCCATGGAGTTATTAGAGTTGCTGTTAATCCTAAGGCGTGTAGTCTATGTGGAAGTTGTGTAGAACTTGTGAAAAACATGCTATCGAATTGACAGAATTTGGTCCTTTAATTAAAGAAGAACTTTGTGTAGGATGTGGTAGTTGCATTAAGATATGTCCAGAGTCAGCCTTATATGAGGAGTTTAAAGGATATAAAGTTTACTTAGGAGGTAAGCTTGGTCGTCATCCTCGGCTTGCAACCTTTTTGAATTATTTTCAAGCAGAAGAAATACCTAAACTTTTCGCAAAGTTTTAAAGCTTTATAAAAGATATAATCAAAAAGAAGAGAGATTGGGGACAATCATTGAAAATCTTAGCTGGGATAAGTTTATTAAAGATCTCAAGTAAGACTTAAAAGATTCTAAAAAGTTCCTATTTAGCTTAAAGAAAAAAATAAAGTTTCAAAAAATAGAAAATAATCTTTTTGAATATTTATAATTGAGATTGAAAATCAAAAAATTTTGTTTATATTTGAAAATTATATTAAAAGGTAAATATATGGATTTGATAAAAAAATTAGAGTGGATAAGAGAATTTTTAGAAAAAAACAATCTTTCAGCCTTTCTTTTTACCTCCCCTTCAAATATTTTTTATTTAACTCGCTTTAAATCCTCTAATGCCTTTATTATCATTACAAGAGAAAAAAATTTTTTTCTAACAGATGCAAGATATTTTGAAAAGGCAAAAGAAGAATTAAAAAATTGGAAGGTAATTCTTATAGAAAATGATAACCTTTCTTTTTTAAAAAAATTTATTAGCGAATTGAAAGTTGAAACCTTAGGATTTGAAAAAGACGGTATTACTTATGAATTTAAAGAAAAACTAAAAATAAAAAAAGTAAAAACTAAGGGTTTTAGCAAGATTCTTAAAGACTTAAGAATAATTAAAGATGAGGAAGAACTTAAGCTTTTAAAAGAGGGCATCAAAAAAACTGACAAAGTTTACAAATATGTAATAGATGTTCTTAAAAATAAAAAAGCTTTCACTTTAACAGAGTTAAATCTGAGAGGTTTTTTAATTTCTAAAATTTTTGAACTTGGAGGAGAGGGAGAAAGTTTTCCTGCTATAATAGCAAGCGGGAAAAATTCCGCTATTCCTCACTGGCAAAGCTCAAATAACAAAATCCAAATAAATGCCCCCCTTTTAATAGATATGGGTATGGTCTGGAAAGGCTATTGTACTGATTTTACAAGAACCTTGTACTTAGGGAAGCCTACTTCTGAATTTAAAAAAATATATGAGATTGTAAAAACTGCTTGGTATAAAGGATTTGAAAAAGTAAAAAGAGGAATTTTAGTTTCTGAAATAGATAAAACCATAAGAGAATATTTTAAAACAAAAGAGGTTGACACTTTTTTCTTTCATGCAACGGGGCATGGAATAGGAGTTGAAGTTCATGAACCTCCGAGAATCTATTATAAAAAAATTGATGATAAAAAAAGAAAAAATGATAACCCAGTAATAGAGGATGGAATGGTTTTTACTATAGAGCCTGGGCTTTATTTCCCTAATAAATTTGGTATAAGACTTGAAAATATAGTATTTGTAGAAAATGGAAAAGGGGAGATTTATTCAGAAATTGATTTAGAGTTAAAAATTTTGGATTAAAAAATG